>JBOFET010000451.1:0-4802 GCA_051648225.1 Luteolibacter sp. | reverse complement strand
CCCAGCAGGCTTACCTCAAGGCGGCAAATACTGAAGCGTCCGACTCTTTTGGAGGTTCAGTCTCGATTTCCCGTGACGACATTCTTGTAGGAGCTCGGCTTGAAGACAGTAATGCGACCGGAATAAATGGAAATCAGTCGGATAATTCAGCGCAATCTTCAGGTGCTGCCTATTTGTTTGTTCGGAACGCAGACATCTGGAGCCAGCAGGCTTATCTCAAAGCCTCAAACACCGGAGGTCTTGCAGGTAATTACAGCGACACTTTTGGATGTTCCGTTGCTGTGTCGCAAGGCACAGGAGTTATTGGTGCACTTGGAGAGAGCAGTAGTGCCATCGGGGTGAACGGAGATCAGTTTGACAATTCTGCTTGGGGATCAGGAGCTGCCTACATCTTTCCTATAGGCGACTACTTACTTTCGGTTTCAGGTGAAAATGGCTCCGTGCAGGGCGCAGGGATGTATGATGAAGGAGCAATCGCGAATCTCGTGGCAACGCCCAATCTCGGCTACATTTTCACGGGTTGGTACGGGGATGCTAGTGGAACTAATAACCCTCTGCCTGTCTTGATGGATTCCGACAAGACCATCACTGCCATTTTCACGCTGGATACGAGTGACCCTGACGATGATGGACTGACGACCTACCAAGAAAAGGTCCTTTTTGGAACCTCACCGATAGTCGGGGATACTGATGCCGATGGACTCAACGATGGCTACGAGGTAGGCGTTGGGCGATTCCAAATCATCTCCGGATCATTTACTTGGGCGGATGCCAAAGCGGATGCGGAAGCACGCAGTGGCAGTCTTGCATCGTTTGTGAGTGCGGGCGAATGGGACGTTGCCATGGCCGGACTGGGACCAGACCCGTTCGCGATGTTCACCGGTCTATGGATCGGCCTCACGGATTCCGTTACCGAGGGTACCTGGAAGTGGACCACAAATGAACCATTTTCATTTAACCGCTGGGCACCCGGACAGCCTGATAATGCGAGCGGTGCAGACCATGTGGAGATCAGTGGTGGATTCGGAGTGCTTCCTGGCTACTGGCTCGACACTCCAGGTGCTGCTTCTCGCGATGGCTATCTTCTTGAGAGTGGGATTACGACTTCTCCCCTCGTTTCTGACATGGACGCCGATGGCTTGAATGACGGACAAGAGCGAGAGGCTGGCACAAATCCCCTTGTGGGAGATACCGATGGTGATGGCCTTTCGGATTCGGTTGAAGTGTTGATGACGAAAACCAACCCGCTACGAATTGACTCCGATAGTGATGGGATTGCCGATGCAAACGAAGACACCGACGGAGATGGACTGCCAAATTTGGAAGAGGTCAATGTCCATAGAACGAATCCCAGCAAAGCGGACACTGACGGCGATGATCTGTCGGATTTGGAAGAACTAGGGCGGGGACGTTTCCAACTTGTTTCAGGTTCCTTCACTTGGGCAGAGGCTAAAGCAGATTCCGTTTCACGAGGAGGTCATCTGGCAGGTTTCCCGACCCAGACGATTTATAACGAGGCAATGACAGCAATTGGTGCGATTGCCCTGAACAATGTCACGGGAGTATGGATTGGCGCTTCAGATTCAGTTTTTGAAGGAACTTGGCGCTGGAGCAGCGGGAAGCTTGTTTCGTACAACCGCTGGGGTTCTGGACAGCCGGACAATGCGAGCGGTGCGGATGTTGCCGAGATCAACGGTGGTTTCGGAACCTATCCGGGATTCTGGGTGGACACACCGGCCGCCGCTCGCAGGGATGGTTACATCTTTGAAGCGACGTTCCCAACCGACCCGACCCTGTTGGATTCGGATGGTGATGGACTTAACGATGGACAAGAGAAAGCAAACGGAACGCCTCCATGGTGGGGAGACGCAGACGGTGATGGTTTTCTCGATGGTGGTGAGGTTGAATTTGGAGGTGATCCGCTCTCTGCCTCAGTCGCCCCGGAGTTTAAGGCGCGGGTAGTTTCTGGTGAGACCGCCGCCTCAGTCGAGTTCAGGTTCCTCGCTCAGCAGGGATTCATTCACTCGGTGGAAGTCTCTACCAACCTCGGCACCTGGAACACCATTGAGACGAACATCACCGGGCAGGGCGGAGTGGTGACGCGCTCCTACTCCATCGAGAATCAGCCAAAGCGGTATTTCCGAGTGAGGAAGAATTGAAGCTCCAAGCAGCTTTATGTCATCATTTGCGAGCGGAGATGTTCATATAAACAATTTGCGAGCGCCATTCATTGCCAGCATAAACCTCAGTCAAGCAATCCGCTTAAAGATAATGACTCCTCCAGAATTCACGAAAAAATCGGTAAGCTCGTTTTTATCGCTTATCGAGAGGACGAAGAAAGCGGAGCTAGATTCAGGTAAGAAGGATGATTTTATTTTTCGCGGACAGAGCACCGACGCTCCTTTAAATCCAAAAATTAGATGCTCTAATCTGGTGTCTTTGGATAGTAGAGAGAAATTTTTTCACACCAAAATCAATTTCACAGCACACGAGGGCCATCCTCGATTCTTCAATCATGGGATGGCGAATGGAAGACAGCTCTTTGGCTTTCTGCTTTGCGGGCGAAATGAATTTCGCGGTCCATGAAGACGGGCTTGGGACAGGTGGGGTGGATGAAAATTAGTGCTCGGGCTTGCGTCGCGGAGCGCGTTTGTGGGCGCCGGGTGCCGGAATGAGGCTTTCGATACGTTCGCGGTCGGCTTCGAGGAAGCTGCGGAGCTTTTCCACGGAGGGCAAGGCGACGAGGTAGCGGGAGACGAAGAGCTTCTGGTCCATGCCGGCGGTGGCGAATTCGACTTCAGTGCTGTCGCTGTCGCTGCACAGCAGGATGCCGACTGGAGGTTGATCACCGTCCTCCATCATGTGGGCCTTGAACCAGTTGACATAGAAATTCATCTGCCCGGCATCCGACGGCCTGAAGGGGCGGATTTTCAGATCGATGAGGACATGGCAGCGGAGGAGCCGGTGATAGAAGACGAGATCGATGCGGTGGTGCTTGCGGCCTTCGGTGATGCGGAACTGCCGAGCCTCGAAACAAAAGCCGCGGCCAAGCTCCAACAGGAATTTCTGGAGGTGGTCGAGAAGGACGGTTTCGAGATCGAGTTCAGAGTATTCCGTGCGCTCGGCAAGGCCGGTGAATTCCAGAATGTAAGGATCGCGCAGGACATCGGAGATGCTTTGCCGGGGTTCCTGGGTCCGTGCGCGCTGGATGACGGCTTTTTTGTTAGTGGAGAGGCCGGTGCGCTCGTAGAGCAGGGAGCCGATCTGCCGCTGGAGCTGGCGGATGGACCAGCGGCCCTTGATGCATTCGTTTTCGTAGAAGGTGCGCTGCCACGGATCGTCGAGCCGGATGAGTTCCTGAAGGTGGGTCCAGGAGAGGCGCATCAATTCCTGCAAGGCCAGAGGTGTTGGTAATTCGCGGGTCGCCGACCCGCGAATTCGTTTGCCGGTCACGGTCAGGGTTTCCGGAGTGTTCGGAGGCAGGGTGATCGTTCCCAATTCGCGGGTCACTGACCCGCGAATCTGGGGATAGACGCGGTAGAGCAGGCGGCAATCACGCAGCACCCTCGGATCAGTGAGGCCTTTGATTTCCTTTTTCGCAAGATCCGCAGCGACCGATTCCAACAGCTTCTGGCCGTATTTTGCACGATTTTTTCCGCTTTGCTCGAATTCCACCAGCCAGACCCCGACGAGCCAGTTACGAATCACCAAGGCCTGATTGGTGACGGCTGCCACATCTTCCTGCAACCGGATGGTGATACCCGTGATGGACTTGATGAGGCCGGAATAGTTCATGCGGCGAAGCGTGAAGAAAACCGGCGGAATCTACCAGCTTGGTTTTTCCGGGAATAGCCGCTGCGACACTGGAGCCAGCCGTATTTCGGCGACTTCACATGGACTGGCGGAATGAATTCCGCGCTCCAGTTTACACCGGCACCTTGTCGAGCTGGAACGCATCATGCACCGCGCGGGCGGCGTCTTCGATGCGGGTCTCGTCCACGGTGACGGCGATCTTGATTTCCGAGGTGGAGATCATGCCGATGTTGATGCCCGCGTCACCGAGGGCCTTGAACATGGTGGCGGCGACGCCGGAGTGGGAACGCATGCCGATGCCGACGGCGGAAAGTTTCGCGATGCCGGCTTCCGTCTCGATCTTCGAGTTCGGCATGGTGGAGAGCAGTGGCTTGAGCGCGGCTTGGGCTTTGCCGAGGTCGCTGGAATGCATGGTGAACGAGTGGCGGGCGAAGCCGTCGTGCGCGATGTTGGAAATGATCATGTCCAGGTTGATCTCCGCCTCGGCGAGGGCACCGAGGATGCGGCCGGACATGCCGGGCTCGTCGGGGATGCCGGTGATGGTGATGCGCGCTTGCGAGCGTTCGATCGAGACGCCGCGGATGACGACGTTTTCCATGTTGGGATGTTCTTCTAACACGAGGGTTCCGGGATTTGCGTTGAGTGAGGAGCGGACTTCGAAAACGACGCCGAATTTCTTGGCGAACTCGACCGAGCGGGACTGCATGACCTTGGAGCCGGACGAGGCCATTTCCAACATCTCGTCATAGGAAATCTCCGGCAGCTTGCGGGCGTTTTTGACTACGCGAGGGTCGCAGGTGTAAACGCCGTCCACGTCGGTGAGGATCTGGCAGACATCGGCCTTGAGCGCGGCGGCGACGGCGATGGCGGTGAGGTCCGAGCCACCACGGCCGAGGGTGTGGATCATGCCATCCGGGGTGACGCCTTGGAATCCGGCGACGACCAGCGATTTTCCGGCTTCGAGGAAACTCTGCATGAGCGTGGGGTCC
>JBOFET010000450.1:0-10388 GCA_051648225.1 Luteolibacter sp. | reverse complement strand
ATAATTAAACTCTTTAAAAATGAATCAGTTGCGTAGATTGAAGATCAATTAATCCTTAATGAAAAGCACTCTAAATCTCTTGTGCGACCGGCTCCGTCCACCATCAAGGATTGCGGTCGATTGCCGCCAAAACCTTCACCGCCTGCCAAGCCGCCTCGACGTGGTGGACTCGGAAGATTTCCGCGCCGCGCCGCATGCTTGCGCTGATGCAGGCGATGCTTCCCGCATCTCGGCTCGTCGGATCCGGTAGATTCAAAACTTCGCCGATCACCGTTTTCCTCGAAACTGGGACTAGCACCGGCTTTCCAAAACGTCGCAAGCGCTCCAACTCCCGGAACACGGTGAGATTGTCCTCCCGCTGCTTCGCGAAATCGATGCCGGGATCGAGGATGATGGCTTCCGGATCCAGCCCGGCCGCCATTGCGAGTTTCAGCTTGTCTTCGAAAAAGCACTCCATCGACTCCATCACATCGTCCCAACTTTGGTCAAAATGCGGGATTTTCGGCTCGCCGACGCTGTGCATGATGAGCAAGGTGGCCCCATGCAGGGCGCAGGATTTCGCATTCCGCTCATCCGGCAGTGCGCTCATGTCGTTGATGAGTTCCACTTTCCCCATGCGTAAAACGCCCTCGACCACCTCCGGTCGCCACGTGTTTGCGGAGAGAATCGGTGGCCAGATTTGCGACTCATCCTTCGCCTCGACATCAGTCCAAACGTCCTCCCAACGCTCGATGATTCCTCGGAACCGCCGCAGTTCCTCCTCCACGGATACCGCTGCCCGATTCGTTCGCGCGCTCTCGGCTCCCACGTCGATCACGTCCGCGCCCGCCGCCACTTGGCTCTGGGCTTGAGCGATGGCTTTCGCGAAATCCAGCGTCCCGTCGCCGGAAAACGAATCGTCGTTCACATTCACAATCCCCATCAGCAACGGTCGTCGGGGGAAATCAATAGTCCGCGCTGGAAGCCTCAATCGCATGGCCTTCTAAACTCTGAAAATTGAAAACTGAAAACTGAAAACTCATCCCGCTTGCCCATGTCGTCTCCATCGTTAGGCTCACCCCATGTCATCCACCTTCGGCCAGGTTTTCCGCATCCACACTTTCGGCGAGTCGCACGGTGGCGGTGTCGGCGTCGTTATCGATGGTTGCCCGCCGCGCATTCCCGTTTCCCTTGAGCAAATCCAGCACGAGCTTGATCGCCGCCGCCCCGGGCAGTCGGAAATCGTCACCCCGCGCAAGGAGGCGGACACAGCAGAAGTGCTTTCCGGCCTACAAGACGGCGTCACTCTCGGCTGCCCCATCGCCATCCTCGTCCGCAATACCGATCAGCGCCCTGGGGCCTACGACGAGATGGCTGCGAAATACCGCCCGAGCCACGCCGACTACACCTATGATGCGAAGTATGGCATCCGCTCCGCCTCCGGTGGCGGCCGCGCCTCGGCTCGCGAAACCATCGGCCGGGTTGCCGCTGCCGCCGTTGCCAGACAAGTGCTCGATCAATTTCACCCCGGCATCGAAATCCTTGCTTGGGTGAAATCCATCCAAGATCTCAACGCCGAGGTCAATCCCGAGACCGTCACCGCCGCAGACATCGAATCTAACATCGTTCGCACTGGCGATTCTACGACGGTCGATGCGATGATCGCGCGCATCAAAGCCATTCGCGCTGACGGAAACTCCGTCGGTGGCGTGATCGAGTGCGTGATTCGGAATTGCCCGCCCGGTCTCGGCGAGCCGATTTTCGACAAGCTCGAAGCCGACCTCGCCAAGGCCATGCTGTCCATCCCTGCGACCAAGGGTTTTGAAATCGGCTCCGGTTTCTCAGGCACGCTTCTCACCGGCCGCGAGCACAACGATCACTTCCGGATGGTCGATGGCAAAGTCCGCACGACAACTAACCGATCTGGCGGTGTGCAAGGCGGAATTTCCAACGGGGAAACCATCATCTTCCGCGTCGCCTTCAAGCCGACTGCCACCATCATGAGCAATCAGGAAACCGTCACCGCTGGCGGCGAAAATACCGAACTGCAAGGTAAAGGCCGCCACGATGCCTGCGTCCTGCCGCGCGCCGTGCCGATCGTCGAAGCCATGGCCACGCTGGTTCTGACAGATCACCTGCTGCGGCAGAAAACACTGGGTTGAGCGTCTGGAATTGAGAGATGGAATTGGCTCTCGAAATTTTTTCTCTACACTCTCAACCTCTGCTCCTTGTCTTTCGAATCCCTTTCCCAACTCAGCCTCGGCACCGCCGCGCTCACCATCTTCGTGGTGTGCGCCGCATTCGTGCTGCTGCGTGGGATCACCCAGATGGTCATCGGTACCGCCGTCCTTGGGCTGAGCGTCTGGATCGCCTTCCGAGTCTGGCAGATCGCCCCGTCGCTCTCGCTGGATTGGACCGGTAAATCGCTCGTCTGGATCACAAACGGGTTGCCTGCCGCAGCGTTGTTAGGTTCATTCCTGGCCATCCGCTTGATCGCGAATGCCGTGATCCGTCCATTTTACAAACCCCAGGGGAACTCCATCCCCGGCACTCTCGTTGGCACGGTTGGCCGTTTGGTGTTAGCCTTGGTCCCCACCTCGTTGATCTTCTTCTTTGTCGCAATCGTGGCCAATCACACGGCGGCAGTTGCCGACGTCCGAGCCTTGTCCGCAAACACCAGTGGCGTCCCGGATGCCGCTTCGACCGGTTTCAGCCAACGCCTCAGGTCCGCAGTCGAGGCCCATTTCCCCGAGAAATGGCAGCGGATGCTTGATCCATTCGCTGATCCCTCTCGTCTCGCCCTTGCAAAGCTCATTGCTGCGCAATCCGAGTCACCCCTGACTCCCGTCATCAACCCGGAGACCGGCAAACCCATCCCACGCGCCATCGTCGTCGATGACCCTGCGCTCCAAAAACTTGCCCGCGAGGGGAAATTCGACACACTCCTGCGCCACCCGCTGCTCACCCAGGCCCTTGCCGATCCTGCGGTGAAAAAAATCCTCAAAGACCTGAGCCTCTGACTCTCCAAATCTGAAATCTCAAATTTCAAATCTCAAATTTTCCCCATGTCCTACCTCGTCACCATCGGCCTCGAAGTCCACTGCCAGGTCAAAACGCAAACCAAGATGTTTTGCGCCTGCCGCACCTCCTTTGGCGACACGCCGAACACAAACACCTGCCCCGTCTGCCTCGGCCTGCCCGGCGCGCTGCCCGTCCTCAATCGCGAGGCCATCGAGAAAACCCTGCTCACCGGCCTGATGCTCGACTGCGGCTCGCCGGAAATCTCCAAATGGGACCGGAAAAATTATTTCTATCCGGACATGCCCAAGAACTTCCAGACCACTCAGATGGACCTTCCCCTCTGCATCGGTGGCGGCGTCCCGCTTTACGAACACTGTTATCCGACCGATGCCCGCAAAAGCATCGCCAACCCCGAGAAAAAAGTCCGCCTCAACCGCATCCACCTGGAAGAAGACGTCGCGAAATCCACCCACCTCGGGAATTCCTCGCTCATCGACTTCAACCGCGCCGGCACGCCGTTGATGGAAATCGTCACCGAGGCCGATCTCGAATCCGGCGAGGAGGCCTTCGCCTACGTCCGCTCGCTCCAGATGATCCTCCAACAAGGCGGCGTCTCCGATGCCGACATGGAAAAAGGCCAGCTCCGCTGCGACGTGAACATTTCCCTGCGCAAGAAACCCGAAGAACCGCTAGGTCAAAAAGTGGAGCTGAAAAACCTCAACTCCATCTCCGCCATCCGCCGCGCCATTCATTTCGAAATCCAGCGCCAAACCGAAGATATGGATCGCGGCATCCCTCAAATCCAGTCCACCCGCCGCTGGGACGACGACCGCGGGGAAACCCAGATGATGCGCACCAAGGAAGACGCCCACGACTACCGTTATTTTTCCTGCCCGGACCTCCTGCCCATCCAAACCGCGCCCTTGTTAGCCAAAGTCCGCCCGCTCGTCCCCGAGTTGCCGCACGAGCTTGCCGCCCGCTTTGAAAACGAGCTGGGTGTCACTGCTTACGACGCCGCCGTGCTCTCCTCGGACAAACACCTCGCCGCCTATTTCGAAGCCGTCACCGACGTCGCCATCCCCGGTAAAAAAGTCGCCAACTTCATCATCAACAACCTGCTAGGCACTCTCAACGAGTGCTCCCTCGGCATCGCCGATTGCCCGGTCGCCCCCGGAAAACTCCGCGCCCTGCTTCTGCTGGTGGAAAACGGCACCCTCGCCGCAAATCAAGCCAAGGAAGTCTTCACCGTGCTCTTCGAAAGCCCGGAAAAAGATCCCGCCGCTATCGCCGACAGCCTCGGCTTCAAACCCGCCGAAGCTGGCGAACTCGAAGGTCTCGTCGATCATGTCATCGCCAATAACCCGTCCGAAGTGGAAGCCGTGAAAGCCGGCAATGAAAAACTCCTCAACTTTCTAACCGGCCAGGTCATGAAAGCCGCCGCCACCAAGCCCAACCCCAAGCAAGTCACCGAACTGCTGCGCGCAAGACTGCTGTAACTGGAGCGCGGAATCCAAAGTCTGCGATAGCAGGCCTCGGAAATCCGGCGAAGCCCATTCTGGCTGGCCCAAAGGCAATTGATTCCGCGCGGCAGTTCTTTCCTTTCGCAACCCCATGCTCCCCGAATTCGCCATATCTCTCTATCAATCTTTCGAGCGTGAGGGGATTCCACTCCTGCTCGCTGGCGGCTGGGCGGTGTGCCATCATGGCTACGCCCGCCTGACTCTCGATGTGGACTGGGTTTGTCCACGTTCCAAAGCGTTCGAGGCCGTGGCTCTGATGGATCGGTTGCATTTCACCAAAATCAGCGATGGAATGGCATCACGGTTCAAAAGCCGCAAAAACGAAGTGTTTCCCTACATCGATCTGATCTGGGTGGATGACGCCACATTGGCAATCATGGCTGAGCAGGATCCGGCAGAGACGAAGACGCAACAGGTGCCGGTCATCAATTTCAAAGCGCTTCTCGCCATGAAGCTTTACGCACTCAAGGACGATCAGGCCCGCCAACACAAAGATCTGCTCGATATCCGCTTTTTGCTGAGCTATGGTCACACCAAGGTGTCTGACGAGGAGTTCAGGGCTCTTTGTGAGCGCTACGCCGGTCCTGCCGCTTACGACAAAATCAAAATGAATCCATGAACGTCCTTGATCTTGAATTCCCGGACTTTTCCGACCACCCGCCGCCTCCGCAGGTTTCTCTGGGGTTCTACGAGAAGTGGATTTTTGAATTGTTAGCCAGTGGCTTGCGTCCGACGATGTCCCAGGAGGAAATGCAAGCCGAGTGGCTCCGCAACGAAGGCAGCCAGACCGAAGAGTGGCCGGACTTCGGCGCCCGGTGATCTTGAATGGACGAGACGTCCATTACCCTTACTTCAGCAGCTCGCTCAACCGCTTCTCCAGAAGCTCGGTAAGTTGCAACGCTCCACCCTTCGCGGGGAGTTCACCGGCGGCGAGCATCTCGCTGACATGAATCGGCTCCCCGGCGGTGACGCGGGCGGTGCGGTCGATCGGGTAGGTAGGGAATCCGAACAAATCCTCCTCCAGCTTGAGAAGCGTCTCCGCCCGGCGGTCGAGTGTGGGGTCTTCCAACAGATAGTCGCCGATGTAACTGTGGGCCTGGAGTGCGGCGAAGACGCGGTCGAGATCGTCGAGCAGCAGTTCCTTTTCATCGTGGGTGGGTGGTTTCTCCACGTCGAACAAGCGGCGGCGGATGCGGAAGCGAAGGGCTCTGACGCGTTCCGGTGGTTTAACGGCTTTGACATCGCGCGGATATCTGCTTTCCACTTGGGCGAGCAGGGTCTCGCAGAGATGGGTGAGGCGCTCCTGAACTTTTCCCGCTCCCGCGTAGCCGAGGTATTCGGTTTCCTTGAGCGCGAGAATGCCAGTGCCAAGGCGGAGAATGCGGTCGTCCACCGGCATCCGTGGTTTCGGTGTCCAGCCGATGCGGTCCTCCAGTTTCGAGAGTCGCTCGCAGAAGGTTTCTTCCACTAACGGATCATGGAAAAACCGCAGCCCCACGGGAATGAGGAACGCGGCTTTTCCAGTCGGCATTCGACCGGCGACTTTGAGCAGGATGGATGCGACGCCTTCGTTCAGCGGATCCAGCCGACGGTGGTGATGATAGATTTCACCTTCTGGGAAGATGACCAGCGGGTTCTCGCCGGACTCCAGCAGGTTCATCGCCGTCTTGATGGCGGAAAGGTCCGGTCCATCGCGGTCCACCGAGAAGACGCCCATGCTTTGTAAGGCCCACGAGGCGGTGGGGCTGACTTCGAAAATTTCCCGCGCTGCCATGAACATCGCTTTCATGCCGTGGCGGTGGGCGATCTCCATCACCACGTGCGGGTCCGAGTGGTCGGAATGGTTGGGAGCCAACAGCAGTGCATGCCCCGCTTCGTTGAGTTCGCGGACTCGCTGAAAGCCTTCAGTTTCGATTCTTCCGATCCGATACTTCCGCTTCAGATGCACCACGCGGTTCAGGGCAAGTCCGAGCGGACGTAGCCACTCCTGCGGCGTCGGCGGGCGGAACGTGTAGGGAAGATCATTGCGGAGGCGGCGCATGCAGGGTGCCTACCCGAATGACGCAACCAGGAAAAGTTCAATCCGCACTGAGGAACTTGAAGTCGCGGAAACTGACGCTTTTGATGTTCCCATCGGCATCGTCATAAAGAACGATCACATAGTTCCCTGGATCTCCGATTGGAATTGAGTTCATTCCTTTGCCGTTCACTCGCACTGGCGCATATCCCTCTGGATAGAGGATCGGAGTTTCGCCAATTGAGAGGCGTTTGACCGGGACTTTCGCCCAATCACCTGATGGAGAACGAAGTTCCGCGAGCAGTTCGGGCATTCCAGAGACGGAGACGAATGAAGCGCTTCGGGCTCCTTGTGTTTCTTTCTGCTTGAGGCGAAGAATGCGAATCGCAAAGTGTGCAGGCTCTTGATCAGTCGCCGGAACTTTTTCGGCAAAAGGTATCAATGTGACGGTTTGGTCCTTCTCGACATTGACTTTGGTGGTGCCCTCTTTCACCCCTTCGCGGCGGATGGTTATGGAGTGGCCACCCGGCGGCAGGCCAATACCCCCAGTCACCGCGCCGAATTTGTATCCTGAGGGATAGACATCATCCCCGTCGATCACCACATTCACGTTTCCAGTTCCTGGGGCTATTGCATTGGCAATGCGGATGAAGCCTGTCGGAGTTGCAGCCCCTTTGGTGTCCTGAGCGGAAAGGACTGGCGATGAGACCACGACTACAAATGCCGTTAACAAATTGTGAATCCACCGCGTGAAACTGTTATGAGGGAGGGAATTAGAAATCGTTTTCATGGAGAATCTTCACTCGGGTTTTGGATAGTTCAATCACTCCATCCCGGCGTTCACCAGGATCGGCGAAAACGGTGAACGCTTTGCGGGTTTCAGAGAGAATTTCTGGATATTGATTGCCGACGGCCGTCGGTGAGACCGCTTGGCCGATCACCCAAACCCTGAAGTTTCTGGAGCGGACGGTGGATGCTTCATACACTCTGCCGAAAATCTCTTCAGCGGCAGCATCGGACCATTGAAGCTGGCTGCTATATGATTGGCCTGAGGTAGTGTATGGATAGAGGAACTCGTTGCCAAAGACTTCCTTCCCGTCGGAATTCATGGCGCAGGCCAGTTCTGAGGGCGAAGTGTAGGGTCGTCCCCGAATGATGGCGTCTGCGACGGTGTCGGCCTCTTTGCTTTGCGTTAGAGCGGACACCGTGTCGAGCGGTTCTACAGGAGGCGCCATGCGGCTGTCGAAAGCATCCGAAGTGCGTCTCGAAAGCTTTGGATCCATTTGTAAAAATCCCGCAGCCATGGCCCGCAAGGAGTCACGGGAGGCGGTGTTGATGTTGACGTGTCCTTCGATACGGACGACAGGGCCTTCTCGAAGGCTGTTGCTAGAGGAGCGGGATTTCCCGGCATGGAAAAGATCCAGCAGCCTAGCCGCATGCTCGGGAGGCATGTTGGCAGGAACGTGGCCGACGGGTTGATCGAATCTCGGATGCTCCGGGCGACCGATTCGGAGGGTGTTTCCACCTCCGAAGTATGGACTGGGTGAGTTTCCAATCTGAACCAAAGGCCAAGGCGCTCCTGCTGCTGGCATAAACCCGGCGCTGTTCGATGGTTCTCCATCGGCTCTGAGTCTCGCTGAATTGAGTCCCGACGATGGATCGAAGGTCGGCAGAAACATGATCGGGTCATAAATGCGTCCAAGCTCGGTGGCGCTGAAGTAGCGCTTGCGATTTGAGAGATAGGTGATGGCCTCTCCTGCCTCAGGCAGCGGCCCACCCGGAATAGTCGTGGGGTCAAAGCCAGGGCCGGTCCCACTGAGGAGGACAGGCTCGGTACTTCCTTGGCGTGCTGTGCTCCAACCTGAACTCCAAGTGCTCACCGCAGCGTCATGCCCTCCGTCCGGCCACTCCGAAGGAATCACGCGTCCATAAGTTGTAAGTTTGTTAGCATCTCCGCTTAACGAATAGATACTTCCGAAGCGGATGTTCCGGCGATTCGGGCTGATGTTTCCAGGAAACGAATTCTCACCTAACGGCACACCATTTGCAGAACCTACAGGTTCACCTTGAAAGCGAATGAAGTGAGCAATTCGAGGATCACCCATGTTGTTGATGAACTCGCCAAACGGGCCGTAGCTGTGCCCCGGAATGGAGGCCTTTCCGAAGTATTTTTTGAATGAGGCGTTGAACGTGAGTCCGAAGGGTGCGCGCACAACGCTGGGAATTCGCTCCACCTCGGTTCCATTCCATTTCATACTTAAACCTGCCGCACCAAGAGGTTCGGTTAGTGTGAAATTCGCTCCCACCGATCCAGGGCCGATATTGATTTCATAATTCACCGTTGCAAAGCGGATGAATTTGTATTCTCCCGGCTCGAGTGAAACAGGACGGTCGATAGTCCAATAACGATCACCTTGGAGTGAAATCTCGAGTGGCGCTTGGGGTGTCCCTTTGGCGGAACTGCTGACAACTGACGGATCGTCGAAGCGAGTGCCTGCGGGTGATGCCCCAATACCTGGCAATGGAAGCCCGACTTCATAACTGAGTGCCGCATTGCCGCCAACGGGTAGATTGGTATGATTGAAGAGTTCCGCAAAAAGAACGAATTCGTATCTCATGAACTTGTTTCCTCCTCTGGTGAAAAACCCCAAATAATGAATATTCATGACGATCTCACTAATCATCGGGCTGGCACCAAGTCCACGATAGACGCCCAGTTGTACGACAGGCTTGTTTCCGTCAGAGGCGTAGCCAATTGCGCTGGCAGCAAGGGTCTTCAGATAGTCCTCCGGAAATCCGCCTTTCCGCTCTTCTTCAAACGAAGGAAGTCCCTTTTTGATCCATGCCGCCATCTCATCGACCGCAGCGTCAGGGGACTGGGCGAGTAGAGCGTTGAGGTTGAGTTTCGGCTTGCCGGTTACGGATGCGTTGATGCCAAAGGCATATGGAACGAGGGGTTGTTCATCGTAAGGTTGAACGGATGCGATGAGATTTTTTTCCAGCGAATTGGCTTTCGCATCCGCAAGACTGCCGTCTGCCCCACGAGTTAGGGGAGGGACCACTCCCGCGACGGCGAGAACAGAGTCTGGAGAAAGTAGCGCCTTCCGTCCCTCGATGATGGTCTTGTCCACAGTGGTTTCATCTTTGGCTCCACTAACGGGATCAAGTGCGAACAAGGCCACCTGATCGAGGGGAGGGGCAGTATCGCGACCGTCTGAGCCGGGATTAGAAACGTCGGCATTCAGTCCTGGTGCCGGGAACGCTGCCGTTTGAGAAGTGTCCCCGGTTTTCCAACCGTAGCGCTTGTGAGTTCCGCCGTCATCCTTGGTATTTCCCGCAGTGCTGGCATCCACGCGACTCTGGAGATCCTCCACCCAGTAGGCGTAGCGGGAAACCACTTTACCTTCCGGATTGAGGATGTTCATCCATGAAACCTTGGCCGAATCATGCCAAGGAAGTGCAGCGATGTCGGTGTTGCCCCTGGTGTCAGGATCAAGAAGCGTCTCCGCCAGTGGTGCCTTCAAAGGATCACCTGCGGTGGGTCCTGGAGGCGTTCCCCTCGCGCTGAAAAGCGGAATATAGCGGAAGCTCACATTTTCTCCTCCGCCGGTGCCGCGGGCGAGATAGAGGTAGGGTGCTGGATCCTTGGTGGCATTGGGGCCTTTGGTTTCCGGGCCGTGGAGGATGAGAAAGTCATCGTTGGCCGCTTCCTTCGCGAAGATGCCCTTCACGTCTTCCAATCCGGCGCGGGCGGCGAGGTTTGCGCGTTCGCGGTCGGAGAAGGCGCGGGAGGTATTTCGCTCGATGCCGACAACGAGCAGTGAGCCAACTGCGAGGATGAGCAATGCCCC
>JBOFET010000449.1:0-3424 GCA_051648225.1 Luteolibacter sp. | reverse complement strand
GTTCGAGGGCGACGAGACATCAGCCGGAAATGTTCAGTTAGGCAGTCTCCGCACCCAGCGCTTCACCTTGCAAAATCTGGGGACCAGCAACCTGACCGGAATCGTCATCACAAGCGACGGCCCTCAGGCCCAGGACTTCACCGTTTCCGGCCCGGGGATTTCCTCGCTCTCACGAGGAAGCACCGCCGAGTTCACCGTGACCTTCGCACCAAGTGCGCCCGGATACCGCACCGCACGTTTTCACATCGCCAGCAACGACGCTCTCACACCGTCTTTCGATTTTTCCATCGTCGGAAACTCCGGAACCGACGCCCAGCTCTACGCCCAATGGGCTGCGGCGCACCAACTGGCCGGAAATGACGCGAACCCCCTCTCCACCCCATTCGGAGACAACGTGAAAAACCTCGTGAAATACGCCAGCAACCTCGCTGGAAACCGTCCCGACACCCGCTATCTGACGCACTCCACCGCCACCGCCGGCCTTCCCGTCTTCACGCTCGACCGCAGCGGACCGTCCCCAGTCTTCAAGGCAGAATTCCTCACACGCAACCACAGCGGCCTCGTTTACACCCCGAAAATCTCAGGCGATCTGTCAGACTTCGAACCCATGACCGGGCAGACGACCGTCACCCCCATCGATGAAAACTGGTCACGCGTCGTTCTGCGGAAAACCATCGATTCCGCTACCCCAGCGCTCTACGGGATCATGGAAATCAGCCTGCCCGAGTCCACCCCCACTCCAGCTTCGGAAATTGCGATCACCGATCCCACAGGCTCCGGCATGAAATCCAACTCCTCCGTCTTTTCCTTCGGCGCTCTCCGAGTCGGCGGCCCGGCCTCCACCCGGGAATTCACCATCACCAACGAAGGTAGCGCGCCACTCACCGGCATCGCCCTCACCCCGGATGGCCCACCCAGCACCGAGTTCTCGGTTTCCAATCTCCCCAAAACATCCCTTGCCGTCGGCGAAAGCATGACATTCACCGCCACCTACCTGCCCGGTGTCCCAGGCATCCGGACCTCCACGCTGCGCGTCGTGAGCAACGATTCCGACGAGTCCACCTTCCGCATCGCCCTCACCGCCATCGGTCACACCCCCGCAGACCTGTTTGCCAACTGGACCGCCGCCGCCAAACTAACTGCGGCAAACGCGACCACCTCCGCCACCCCCTTCCAAGACGGCGTCACCAACCTTCTCAAATACGCCTTCAACCTCAACGCGACCCGCCCGGATGTCCGGACCCTCATCCGCGGCACCGGTACCGCCGGGCTCCCCGCCGTGAGCCTGGACCAGAGTGGTCCCCAACCCCAGCTCGTCATCGAGTTCCTCCGCCGCAAGAACAGCGGCTTGATCTACACCCCGGAGATTTCCCCCGGCCTCGCGACCTTCCAGCCACTCACGGAAACACCCACGGTCACCTCCATCGACGACCAATGGGAACGTGTCGTGCTGAAACGAACCATCGACCCAAGCCTCACGCCCACCCTCTTCGGCCGGGTCTCGGTGACGCTCCCATAGCCGGTCCGGAATCTGCCGCTGGGGCAATGGTTAGAAGATTGAAATCCTCTGCCCAGACGGATAGCACCCGGACTGTAATGTCACGGAAAAGGAATCTTGTCTCCCCCACCCGTGGTCCGACATCCGTTTTCGTCGCTGCGATATCATCCCTCCCAAGTCTCATTTCTCTCCGCCTCAATCCGGCATCAGCCCCCCAGAAACCGATTTCATACGGTTCCAATCCGACATCAGATGCAGCACATCCGATGTCAGATTTCCATTTTCTGACATCAGACCACCCTTTCCCGACATCTCATTCACCACTTCAGATCTCCATTTTTAACTAATGATTAACGACTTACCTAGATCTCCTCCCCCGCTTCCATGATTCCACCATCAAAAAAATAGAACCAATACCACCATGGCCACCGTCAAACTCGCCCTCGCTGAACTCTCCATCGAGGAGAAAGCCCAGCTCGCCACCAACATCGAATCCGATCTCACCGGCAACGCTGATTTTCCAACTCCCAATCCCACCCTTGCCACCCTCAAGGCCACCGCCGCCAGGCTCACCCTGGCCGTGACAAAAGTGGCGGAGATCCGCAAACAGTCAGAAATCGCCACCATTGAGCAGGACGAAGCCGAGGATCTGCTCGACTCCGTCCTCACCCAGCTCGGCTCCTACGTGGAAAACGCCTCGGGAGGTGATGAAGCAAAAATCCTCTCCGCCGGCATGGGCGTCAAATCCGCCGCCACCGCCGCGGGAATGCTTCCCGCTCCCGGGCCCGTCGCCGCCAACACCGGCGACGCGCCCTATGAAGTGGACCTCAGCTGGCCGCGCCTCACTGGCGCGAAATCCTTCGTCATCCAATACGCCACCGATCCGAACGCCACAGACGGAGACTGGAAATTCGGCACCACCTCCACCAAGAGCAGTTGCACCGTCGGCAACCTTGTTCCCGGCACCCGCAACTGGTTCCGGGTCGCCGCCGTCGGTTCCGCCGGCCAAAGCCCATGGAGTTCCCCTGTCACCGCACGCGCCATTTAACCCACCCTCAAACCGAAGCCCCGGCGCGAAATCGCCGGGGCTTTTTCGTTTCGTCACAAGTTTTCTAGTGCCGGGGGGCGAAGGCGTTGGGGTGTTTGGTAATATGTAGGCAGTCTTTCCCCATGAAACGGCGATGTAGGAGAATGGAAGAAATCGGAACAAGTTAAGTGCCTGAGGGAAGTCCGGTAAGTCACCTCGTTCACCAGCCAAAGGGAGTTTAACCGCCGAGAAGCCGTTCCTGCTTCAAATTTGCTAAAGCTTAGCACGACCAAGGCTGGTGGTTGGCTTGTGGGGTTCACTTCCTAACTTGCTATTCCGCTAGGACTCGTTTTACTCGCTAGGTCGTGCTCGATTCATCAAACTTTAAGTAACCGATAATGCTTTCCCCATACTTCACCAACAAAGCTGGCAGATGATTTTCTACGTGCTGCCTGAACTGATCCGACATGATTCGAACTTTGACTTTGCGGAACTCACCCTCGCACCAAGGTAGATCACCAAGAACTTCCAATTCAGAGATCCATGCCGAATTCGGCTTTTTCTCTTCCGCAAGTTCCACTCTCAGCTTTCGAGATGTAAGGCCTCCGGTGGGAATGCACGTTATTTCGCAACTCAAAGTGACATTTGCTATCAGTAAATCTTGCATGCACTTCTCCTTTTAGTGTTTTGGTATCACTTTGAGTAAGTCAGCCGGAGAAATAGTGATCGCGGTGCCATTTGGAATATCCGAAAAGGGAACTATGCTTGCATTATCCAACACCGATTGAGGTACCTGCCCCCTGACGATAGTCTGATTTCCGCCAAAGAAATCTGAGAATCTCTTTTGTAAAGCCTGCGCATCACCCAAATTGTCCACAAACTGCTTCCCCTCGAACGAT
>JBOFET010000448.1:0-13396 GCA_051648225.1 Luteolibacter sp. | reverse complement strand
GATATTTTCGATCAAGGCAACCGCACCCGATCTCGCGTCGGGTCGCTTTGAGGAAAGCAGCTGATAAGCTTCCTCCAGCGCGGACTTGCCCTTTGACTTGGCCAGGGCGTCCGCAGCGATCTCCCGCAATCGCTTGGATTTACCTACCAACATCTCCTCGAAGTCAGCCACAAAGGGTTCCGGATGGGCAGCGGCCACCAGTTTCCAGGTCGCGACCTTATCCGCTGTAGACTGGCGATTCAGGAAATGACGGATTCCGCTGCGCAAGGTTGGTTGATACTTGGGCTCGAGCGAGGGAAGATGGGTTGATAGAAACTCGGTGAACGTCCACGGATGGAAGTTGGAGAGAAGATTGAAGAGAAGCACTTCTCCCCCCTCCTCCCAGCGTGAGGTAATCAGTTGGAAAAGTCTCTGGTAATCCGGACCATCAAGGTTGGAAGTATGGTGTCCGGCATTTTCGATCGCAAATGCCCGGGTCAAGATTCCAACGATTTCGGGCTCGCGATGCTCCATCAGGACTCCGAAGCCGTCGTGACAGATTGCGGCCTTAGGCATCTCGGCATATCGCACCAAATGCTCCAGGTAAACGCCGTTCCGAACTTCATTGAGGTGTTTAACCACCGCAAACGCATCATCGGCATCCGTCGCGGCCACGGCTTCAGCAAAGGAAAGGCAAATGGGATCAAACTGGTTGGTGGCATCCAGGATCGCAGGCCATCCCTCCCGGCGCTCCCAGGATTCGAAGGTTGACGATTTGATACTCCAGGCCCGAGCCACCTCGGGTAAGTGGATTGCCAATGCTGAGAGAAGCCCGGGGTGATTTGTAAATAGCTCCGGATGCTTGGCGTGGGCTGGAGTGATCGATCTGAACAGCAAGTTGGCAACCTGCCGGATGAATGGGTTCTTGGAATCCATTGCTTCCGCAAGCCGCCAGTCTTCGTCACCCGGATAACTGCTCAGGAAATGTTCGACAAATGAAACCAGGGTTCCGTGCAAAGACTCGACCTCGCTCAGGATTTCGTCAGAAATGAACGAATCAACTGTGGTTTTCGCATCCAGAAGCTGCCTGAAAACGCCAATGAGGTATTCGTGCTGGGTGCTACCGCCCTGCGGCGTTCCATCGGATAGATAAATGAAGAATTTCAACAACTGACGAGTGTTCTCATTCCATGGAAGATCCTGAATGAGAGATGCTCCGATGGAATTAGCCTCCCAAGAATACTGGGTTGCGCCAAAGCTTCGAGGGATTGATGGATCTCCGGTTTCGAAGAACTTGAGCGCTGCGTCTGCGAGGACATCCGGCAGGTGCTTGGCTCTGAGCATTTCTATTTCTGGAATCATTGCGACGGGTGATTGGGAGTGGATTCCATCAGATCTGATCCCGGCACGCCCGATACAGATCCTTCCAGCCATCGCGTTCCTTCACCACGGTTTCTAGGTATTCCTTGAAAATCACCGGATCCTGCGACGGGTCTTTCACGATGGCGCCGACCATGCCGGAGGCGAGGTCGTGGGCGGTGAGTTTGCCGTTGCCGAAGTGGCCTGCTAGAGAGAGGCCGTTGGTCATGACGGAGATGGCTTCTGCGGTTGATAGAGTGCCGGAGGGAGATTTCACTTTGGCTTTGCCGTCCTCGGTCGCACCCGAGCGGAGTTCGCGGAAGATGGTGACGACGCGGCGGATTTCCTCAAGCGCCGGTGGCTCGGCGGGCAGGGCGAGGGCCTTGGACATGGAGGAAACTCGCGAGCGGACGATTTCCACCTCGTCATCGAGCGACGATGGCAGAGGCAGGACGACGGTGTTGAAGCGGCGCTGGAGGGCGCTTGATAGTTCGTTCACGCCGCGATCGCGGCTGTTAGCGGTGGCGATGACGTTGAAGCCTTCGGTCGCTTGGATCTCGGTGGTGAGTTCGGGAATGGGCAGGACTTTTTCCGATAGCATCGTGATGAGCGTATCCTGCACGTCGGACGGGATGCGGGTGAGTTCCTCGACGCGGCAGAGCATCCCTTCCTTCATCGCGCGGAACATCGGGCCGGGAACGAGCGCGGCTTCGCTCGGGCCTTGGGCGAGCAGGAGCGCGTAGTTCCAGTTGTAGCGGAGGGATTCCTCGCTGGTGCCGGCGGTGCCTTGGATGAGTAGCGTGGAATCGCCGGAAATGGCGGCGGCGAGGTGCTCGGAGACCCAGCTCTTCGCGGTGCCGGGTACGCCTAGCAGAAGCAGCGCGCGTTCGGTTGCGAGCGTGGCGACGGAGATTTCGATGATTCTACGGTCTCCGACGTACTTGGGGGAAATGACGGTGCCGTCCGGCAGGGTGGTGCCTAGCAGGTAGTCCGTCACCGCCCAGGGCGAGAGTTTCCAGCGCGGCGGGCGCGGGCGGTCATCGTGGGCGGCGAGGGCCGTTAGTTCCGCAGCGTTGGCGGCTTCGGCGTGTTGGCGGAGGACGGTCGGGTTCATGGGAGTTTGAAATGGGAGATCAGGGAGCGGCGGAATTCGAGGGTGGTGGCGAATTCCTCGGCAGCGGAAGAGAGTTCGGGGAGCTTGGCGAGCGCTTCGAGTTGGCTCTGGATTTCGAGATATGGCACGCAAACGGCCAGAGCTCGGGCTTGCTGGCGGCTGAAACCGGTGGGTGTGGAGAGCAATGCCGCACCAAGCACGGCGAGAATTCCGCTTCCCTTTCCAGTCGGCGGCGGTTCGCCACAGCGGGCGAGCAAATCGAGCGCGAGATGCGGGGGCAGGTCGCGGACGATTCCATCGAACACGTCGAAGCGAGCGGCGGATGGGAGCGACTCTAGCAAACCCGTCATCACGATGGATTTAGCGGCAGCGGACGGCGGCCACGGATCCAGCTTGATAATTAACGTTAGAAATTGCGGGGCCAGTGCGAGACCCGGCATGCGGCAGGCGGAATCGATCCAGCCTAGCAGCAGCGGTTCCTGCCAATCCGGATCGCGGTTGATCGAGAAAAGGTCGTTTTCCTCGACACCCAACATTCCTGGCCAATCGGCGAGCGGAACGAGGGAGATCATCTGCCGCAGCCACCAAGCTTTCTCGCCGGTGCCTTGTGGCGGCTTCTCCTTGATGCCGTCCGCCTGCCACGCGGGATCGAACGCGTCCGGCGGCATGATGGTGAGGACGCGCTTGAGCAGACGGCGCTCGATTTTCACCCGCTCGTAAACCCGGGCAACGGCTCTGCGGCGAAAACCGGAGTTAGACAGACTTGATAGAGCAGCGGTGGCGAGGTCGCGGGTATCCTGTCGGCGATCTTTCAGGGCCAGGGTTTCCAGCCACTCTTCATCACAAGGCTGTGGGCTTTCCGCCACGACACGGAGGATGGACTCGCGCATCGATGCGTCTTCGCCGGACCATTGGGCGTTGATCGCGGCGGCGGCACGGGATGGATCGGTCGCTCGCGTCTGGCTAAGCCACGCAACGCGTAGGGCGGGAGACCCAGTGTCCCAAGCGTCTTCGCCTACCGTGGAGCCTTCGAGCAGCCACGAATATTTCTGATGGCGGTGCGCGATCCAATTTCCCCTCTCGCCGGCGAGTGCGGGAACGACGGTTCGCAGGTGGTGATTTCGCGTGGCGGCATCAAGCAGTTCAGGAAGAACCCTGGCAGGGGCGACACGGTCGAAATCGAGCGCCAAGCGCAAGGCCTCTGGGAGAACTTCGGGAAACTCCCCTTTCAACAATCTCATCAGTGCCTCGACCGCTGCTGCTGGCAGGAATTCGCGCGACTCGGGCCGGCAGAGTGAAACGGCGTCCGTTGTCGTTCCCGTTGTCGTCCCGGCGCGGTGCAGGGCACGAGT
Organism: Luteolibacter sp.; assembly: GCA_051648225.1. Taxonomy (GTDB): domain Bacteria; phylum Verrucomicrobiota; class Verrucomicrobiia; order Verrucomicrobiales; family Akkermansiaceae; genus Luteolibacter. Next base: position 9,592 of record JBOFET010000448.1, on the reverse strand, counting down.
CAGCGCGAGGGCTTGAAGAACGGCGGCGGCCGGGTTCTCCACGGGAATCGCCTGCCAGATCTCCTCCAACATCGGATCTGGTGCCGGCGGCAGCACTGGCACACGGGCAGTGCCTAACAATGCTGCTGCAATGAGCGGATCGGTCGTCATGGCTGCTGGGAAGTTAGAGGAATCCAGGCGTCACCGTCACGAATGGAAAGCAGGCGCAAATGACGTCCGTCCCACTCTCCGCACATCGGGGTGAGGTCTCCACCGCAGATGCATTCCACGCGTAGGGCTTGGTCGGCGTTGGCGATCCACGGCAGACTTACTCCGGTGGTATCGATCAGCAATTTCGAAAGTTCTCCTAGTCGAAGCGGCATGAAAAAAGGCAGCGTGCGGAGAAATGGATTCGTCGCGAGCGCGGAAGCGAAGCGTTCCAGCAAATTTTCGAATCCCTGCTCTTGACGCTCCGGAATCGGGGACCAATCCGAAGTCCCCTCTCCCGTCGCCCGTATCGGATAGAGACCGGGCTGGAATTTGAGTGCGGCACGGACGGTTGATCCCAGAGGCCAGGGCTCGGCAATGGTTTGCGGCACCGGGGCGAACCGTAGGACCTTGGCCCAGCGTTGAGATTTTCTGCCGAGCAGCCATGTGGAGCTGGTAATCAGCCGGTCGCGTTCCTCCAACTGGCGAGAGGCCACAAACCACTGGTCATCAATGGATTCATAAGTGATCGGTTCCGAAAGTCGGCCACCGATCTGAGCCAGCAGTTCCGCACGGGTGGATTCGTCGTGTGGGTCGGCAGAAATTGTCGCCTGAAGCAGAAAATAAAGCCGACCGAGTTCAAAGGGCAGTTCCGTATCCACTTGAGAATCCCGCAGGATTCTATCAGCGATGTGCCGGAGGGCACCGGCAAGCCCCGGTGCCTGGGCATCGATCATGCGTCTGGCGAGATTTTCCCAAGCGGTTCCATCGCGGGCGGCACCGGCTGCAAGCCCCTCGCGTGTTAGGTCGAGAAGAGTTTGTTGGAGCAGGGCGACGCCTTCGTTGACGCGTCCTTCTCGCTGGACGCGTCGCTTGGCAGCGGCCTTTTCATCCACCGGCTTGCTCGTTTTCTCCTCCGCGCGGACGGCAGCTTTCTGATCGCGTGCGGTCCGGCTTTCCAGCCACTCGCTGACCCACGGCGGGCGTTCCGTTTCCGTTAGCGCGACGGGAGTCATAGCGGCCATGAACATCAGGCCGATGGCGTGTTTGCAGGGAAACTTGCGGCTCGGGCAGGAGCATTTGCTCGCGAAATCGGAAAGGGAAACACGGGTCTGATAAGGATCCTTGCCGGAGCCCATGGCCAGCCCCCAAAGCACCTCAGGATCGCCTCCCACCCCCTGCCATTTTCGCGGCGTGCCCAGATCGCGACCGGCCTTGAGCGAGGAGGCATCTGGGGCGAGAGCAGTGATCTGGTCGGTGGTCAACACAGGCTGGACTTCATCGAACAGCAACCCAGAAGGCGAGTCCATCATGGAAGTGTGTCACTTCCGGGCTACTAACGAAAACTTCCGGAGGCCGGCCTGTGATTTGCGTTGTTTCTTGCTTTCTCAACATCGAGCGAGCAGAAGAGAGCCGAATTTTCATCCCTAACCAAGCATTCACACCCATGTCGTCCCAACTCCGTCTGTTATCGTGCGCCGCGTCGCTTGTCTTCGCAGCGGCATCACTCGTGGATGCCCAGTCAGCTTCGCAAGTCGCCTCGCAGCTGGGCGCAGAAACTCCGGCGGAACAAGCGCCGGAGAGCGGACTCGTAAAACTGGTAAACAGTATCAGTTGGAAGACCGAAGGGACCGGCGCGCTCGGAAACATCGCGCAGATCGACGTTCCTAGCGGTTACCGATTTACGGGTGGGGACGGTACGGTGAAGCTGATGGAGGCTTATGGTAATCTCACCAGCGGCGCGGAGTTAGGTTATATTTCTCCGCTCGACATGGGGTGGTTCGCGGTTTTCGAGTTCGACGCCGTGGGCTACGTGAAAGACGACGAGAAGGATAAACTGAACGCGGATGAGATTCTCCAACAGCTCAAGGACGGTCAGCAGGCCGCCAACGAGGAACTTGAAAAACGCGGCATGCCGACGCTCACGGTGCTGGGCTGGCAAACGCCGCCGTTTTACAACCCGCAGACCAACAACCTGGAATGGGCCATCCGGTTACGTTCCGGGGACGGCAGCGACATGGTCAACTACAAGACCAAATTGCTCGGCCGCCGCGGTGTCATGGACGTGGTGCTGGTGTGCGACGAAGCGGAAATGCCCACCATCATTCCGGAATACCAGAAGCTCCTCACGGGATACTCGTTCAAAAAGGAGGAGTCGTATGCGGCTTTTTCGCAGGGCGACAAGATCGCAGAATACGGGTTGACGGGGTTGATCGTGGGCGGTGGACTGTTAGTCGCTGCGAAGTCCGGATTGCTGGCCAAGCTGTGGAAGCCGATTTTGATCGGGCTGGTGGCGGTGGGTGCGTTTTTGAAGCGGATTTTTGTCGGGAAGTCGCGGGAGACGCTGTAACACGGGCTATCCGATGTCGGCCCTTACCGAGTTTGTCTGCGTTGCGATCGCTCTGTATCTCTGGGAATCCACCTTGTGGCTTCCGCTGCGAGGGGTCGCCCTGAGACGCGGCTGGTCGGGGAAGCAATGGAAAATCCTCGATCCCCGCGGTCTCTTTGCAACGCGGGAAACGGGCGTGGTCGCGATGTTGCCATTTCCACCGGACGTGGGATTAGCTCCGTGCCAAGTGCCACCACTGTTACCAGATGACTCTGGGGGATTTTTTCTGGAAACCCTACCGGGCGTGGTTGGACGGGTAGCGGCCTCGGAGTGGAGCGATTTCCGGGAAGAATCCCATCATCTGGCCGTGGGTATGAGCCGGGTAAGAATTTCCTCGCCGCGCTGCATTGAGGTTCTACAGCGAGCGAAACGACGCGGGGCGACTCCTCATGAAGCGGTCCGGCTGGCGTGGCGACTGGCGCTCTCACCCGCCCGGGCGGCTCGGGAATGGCGACGTTGGAAATTGGTTTCCAGTCAGTTGCGAATCGCTGGACCCGTCCTAGCCGTGGGGTTTTTCGTCGGTTTGCCTGTGGTTTACGTTTTCATGGGGACGCTCGAAGTGGTAATCCTCGCTGGCTGGTTGTGGTGCGTGATGGCATGGACGGCGGCGCAACAGTGGTGGCTCGGCAAGCGGGTGTATCCCGGGGCTCGGTCCGCACTGAGGATGGATGCGCTGCTCTCGTTGCTCGTTCCGTTTCACGCGATGCGGGCGTTGGAGATCGCTTCGGTTCACGCGATGGGGACCACACATCCCGTGGGTTTAATCCTGTCAGCGCGGGATTTTGAGAATCCATGGTTGGATCGTTTCATGCGCGAAGTGTTGTATCCCCTCCCCGGTCCAGGGGGAGACGGTGCATTCCAAGCAGCCTTGCGACCATTGATCGCCCGAGCTCTATCGCAGAGTGGCAAAAAGGAGGAAGACTATGATCGACCCCCCATCGCGACCGATGATGCGGAAGCCGTGAGTTACTGTCCTCGGTGTCATGCGTTCTACCAAGCACAGGCCAAATCTTGTCCGGATTGCAATGATTTGAGCCTTGTTCGTTTAACTCCCAGCAAGTGAGGGTCTATTGGACCACTGCCTGCTCACGCTCGAGCTTTTCCACCCAAATCACCAGCATGGCAAGATCCGCCGGGGTGATGCCCGGGATGCGCCCGGCCTGCCCAAGGGTGGCGGGGCGGATCTCGGTGAAACGCACCTGGGCTTCCTTCTTGAGGCCGCGGATGGAGGCGTAGTCGAGATCGGCGGGTAGGCGCTTGCCCTCCTGTCGGGACATCCGGTCGATCTGAGCCTGCTGGCGACCAAGATGGCCCTCATATTTGAAATTCGTTTCGATGAGTGGCCAGAGTTCCACGTGGAACTTCTCGAGGAGGTGGTCTGGCAGGTTTTCCCAGCTGCTTTCGGTGCGTCGGAACCATTGGTCGAGCTTGACGCCTTGGTGGGCGGTTTGGCGGACGAAGGGATCGGCCTGGGCGAGCGTGGCAAGTTTTTCCTCCACCCGGCGGACGCGTTCGCCACTTGCAAGCCCGATCGCCGCAGCCTTGGGGGTGAGGCGGAGATCGGCGTTATCCTGACGGAGGAGGAGTCGGTATTCGGCACGACTGGTGAACATCCGGTAAGGCTCCGTGCAGCCGCGGGTGACGAGGTCGTCGATCATGACGCCAAGGTAGGCTTCGTCGCGGCCAAGGATGAATTCGGGTTTACCGAGGGCCTTGAGCGCGGCGTTCGCCCCAGCGATGAGTCCCTGCCCTGCTGCTTCTTCGTAGCCGGAAGTCCCGTTGATCTGGCCGGCGAAGTAAAGTCCCTCGACCTTTTTCGTTTCTAGGGTCGGGCGGAGCTGGGTAGGCGGGCAGTAATCATACTCCACGGCGTAGCCCGGACGCAGAATCTCACATTTTTCGAGGCCGACGATGGATCGGAGGAAGTCGAGCTGCACCTCGTAGGGCAAGGAGGTGGAGACGCCGTTGACGTAGTATTCCAGCGTGTGGCGGCCCTCGGGTTCGAGGAAAACTTGGTGGCGGTCTTTCTCGGCGAAGCGGACCACCTTGTCCTCGATGGAGGGGCAGTAGCGCGGTCCGACGCCTTCAATTACACCGCAATACATCGGCGATTGATGGAGGTTTCCTGCAATGATCTCGTGGGTGCGGGAGTTCGTGTAGGTGATCCAGCACGGCATTTGTTCCACGTGGAACCTCAAATCACCCCATGGATTCAGGGTAAACAGGTCGTTTTCACCTTTCTGAAGGGTGTCGGCCAAAAAACTGAACTTGGGCACAGGGGTATCACCGTCCTGACGTTCACATTTTGAAAAATCGATGGACCGAGCGTTGAGGCGGCATGGGGTGCCGGTTTTGAATCGCTCAACCTCAAAACCGAGTCGCTTGAGAGACTCGGAAACATGAGAAGTGGCATCCCCCATTCGACCGCCTTTTTCATTGCGCAGGCCGACATGCATCAGACCACCCATGAAGGTGCCGGCACTGAGGATGACGGATTTCCCGGCGATCTCCATGCCGAGCGATGTGGCAATACCAGCGATGCGGTCGTTTTCCACAAGGAGTTCGGCGACGTTTCCCTGGTGGATCTCCACGCCGGGCATGGCTTCAAGCTCACGCTTCATGCGGAACTGGTAAGCCTTCTTGTCACACTGAGCGCGGGGCGCGCGGACGGAGGGACCTTTCGAGGCATTGAGCATCCGCCACTGGATGCCGGTAGCGTCTGTGTTGAGCCCCATGATGCCGCCGAGCGCATCGATTTCCCGGACCATGTGACCTTTTGCCAGTCCACCAATGGCGGGATTGCACGACATCTGGCCGATGGTGTCGAGATTCTGCGTGAGGACCGCCACCTGAGCACCAAGCCGGGCGGCGGCCATTGCGGCTTCGACACCGGCATGACCGGCACCGATCACAATCACATCGTAATTCTTGGGGTAACGAAACATCGCGGGACGCGGAACCTAGCCGCTTCCCGGTGTTGGCTCAAGTGCGGAAAAATCGCGTTCCACGTGGAACAGTCATCACTCCAGACAATCTAAAATACCGGCCGAAGCACGGGGCAAGAGTTCCTCCAATTGAAATTGTTCGCGCTCCGTCCGGTTCGCCAACACTACCAACGGCACTCCAAATTCCGCTAAAACCTGCCGACAAGCGCCACAAGGTGAAATCGGCACCCTGGTATCCGCCACCACCGCGACGGCGAGAAAATCCCGCACACCCGCGGCGACCGCAGCACCGATGGCGACTCGCTCAGCGCAGTTGGTCAGGCAATAGGAGATATTCTCCACATTACAACCCACGAAGACCCTTCCATCCACCGCGAGCAGAGCTGCTCCCACTTGGAAATTGGAGTAGGGTGCATATGCCATTTCCCGGGCACGCCAAGCGGCTTCGACCAATGAATTCTGATCCATTCCCTGAAGCTACAGACTCATTTCCACCGCAGGAACAAAAAACCTTTTACCTGCACGGATTTTGCTCTAGCCGCGCCAAGAAAAATCCACAATCCTCGCCCGGTCATGAAACGCCAACTCCCGCTCGTCTTGGTTATCGCGCTGCTTATTGCCTTTCGCGCGCTTGGCAGCGCCTTCCCGGAAACCTTGCCGAACTTCCAACCCTTGGCAGCCCTGTTTTTTTGCGGTGCACTTCTCGCCCCCGGTTGGCGCGGGCTCGCCATCCCACTCGGAGTGTGGGCAGTGACCTTTCCTCTAGGAGTCGGCCACACGGCCAACCCGCTGGACTTTGCGACCACCTGCACCTCGCTTCTTCTGATTTTCTTCCTTGGCAAGTCGCTCGCACACCGCAGCTTTCCCACCCTGCTACTCGGCTCAGCCGCTTCCGCCGTGCTCTTCCACCTCATCACTTGCGGTGGCGCCTGGATCACCGATCCGCTTTACGCAAAAAATTTCGAAGGACTTGTCCAATCCGTCTGGTCCGGCCCGGTCGGCAGCCCGCTTCCTTCTTGGGTCTTCCTGCGCAACATGACTGTGGCGAACGTGCTCTTCACTGGCATCTTTTTCCTCGCCCAGCTCCGCCTTCCGAAGCCTTCAACTGCATTTGACGAACCCCTCCTCGCCAAGCTCCGCTAAGCTCACCGCTCGATTTCCCGCTCCATCTCCGACCCTTGCCCCATGACCAGCGCCAGCTCCTCCACCCTCGACTTCGCCAGCTCACCCATCAATCAATCGCTGACACCCCAGCGGAAGATCGAGCTCTACACCCAAATGGTTCGGATCCGCAGGTTCGAACAAGCGGCACTGAAATACTACAACGGTGGTAAAATGGCCGGTTTCCTCCACCTCTACATCGGGCAGGAATCCGTCGCAGTCGGCACCATTTCACTCGGCGGCGAGCACGATCATTTCATCACTGCCTATCGTGACCACGGCCACGCCCTCGCCGTGGGCATGGGCATGAACGAATGCATGGCGGAAATGTTTGGCAAACAAACTGGCTGCTCAAAAGGCAAGGGCGGCTCGATGCACTTTTTCGCACCCGACAAAAACTTCTGGGGCGGCCACGGAATCGTCGCCGGTCAGACGCCGCTTGGACTCGGACTCGCCTACGGATTGAAGTATCTCGGCCGCGAGGGTTGCTGTTTTTGCTATCTTGGCGACGGCGCGGTCAACCAGGGCGCCTTCCACGAATCCCTCAATATTGCCTCGCTCTTCGAAATCCCAGTCGTCTATGTGATCGAGAACAACGGCTACTCGATGGGCACGTCCCAAGAACGCTCGTCCGCCTTCAACGGCTGCCTCGCCCAGCGCGCAGAAGCCTATGCCATTGAGTGGGATGTGGTGAACGGCTCGGACCTTTACGAAGTCCGCGCCAAGTCACACATCGCCATGGAACGCGCCCGCAAGGAGCATAAACCCACCGTGCTCGAGATCGATACCTACCGCTACTACGGACACAGCGTGGCGGATGCGAACCACAAAAAATATCGCACGCCCGAGGAAATCGAGAATTACAAAACGAACCACGATCCGATCATGGTCTTCGAGCGCAAGCTGCTTACCGAAGGGGTTCTAACCGACGACCTCGTCAAGTCCATCAACGACGCCGCGAAAGCCGAAGCCGCCGCTTCCGCGAAATTCGCCGACGAATCCCCTGCCCCGACGATCGCCGACATCAGCACGGATGTGTATTGGGAAACCGACAACAACACTCCGGCGTCCAAAATCGGCCACCATTTCTTCAACGACTGAACCCGGTCTCTCCACACCTTCCGCAATCCAATTCCGAAAATTTTCCATGTCACGCATTCTCACCTACCGTGAAGCTCTCCGCGAAGGCCTCGATGAAGAACTCGCCCGCGACCCGAACGTCGTCCTGATGGGCGAAGAAGTCGCCCAATACAATGGTGCCTACAAAGTCACTCAGGGCCTCTGGGAAAAATGGGGCGACAAACGCGTCGTGGACACCCCGATTTCCGAGGCTGGCTTCATCGGCATGGGCATCGGTGCCTCCATGCTCGGCGTGCGTCCGGTGATGGAACTGATGTTCTGGTCGTTCCACTCCGTGGCTTTTGACCAACTTGTCAGCAACGCCGCCTGCGTCCGCTACATGTCAGGTGGTCTTTGCAACTGCCCCATCGTGGTCCGTGGCCCGGCCAATGGCGGCACCGGAGTCGGCGCGACCCACTCACACATTCCGGAAGGACTTTTCGCTGCATTTCCAGGTTTGAAAGTTTGCGCCCCGGCCACTCCGTCCGACGTCAAGGGCCTCATCAAAGCCGCCATCCGTGACAACGATCCGGTCTATTTCATGGAGAATACCCTGCTCTACGGTAACACCGGTGAAGTCCCTGATCCCGCCGATGGCGATCACGTCGTTCCTCTTGGAGTTGCCGATTTGAAGCGCGAAGGCTCGAATGTTTCTCTCATTGCCCACGGGCGCTCGGTCATCCAAGCACTCGAAGCTGCTGAAATCCTCCAAAGCGAACATGGCGTCAGTTGCGATGTGCTCGACCTCCGCTCCATTCGCCCGCTCGACGTTGATGCGATTCTCAAGACCGTGATGAAAACCAACCGTGTGGTCCTCGTCGATGAGTCCAAACCATTCGGCGGTGTCTCTGCAATGGTCGCCATGCTCATCCAGGAACATGCATTCGACTACCTCGATGGACCGATCAAACGGGTTTGCTCGATCGATGCACCTTCAATTTACTCAAAACACATTGAGCATGAACAACTTCCAAATCCTAGAAGGATCGTGGAAAAGGTTCTCAAACTCAGCTGACCGGCCATCATCCGCCGACGCAGGTGTTCCGCCCGAAGTTCGTTGAATCCAACCGGTCTTTTTGATTGCCAATACTTCCCGGGTTTCTAGCATCGCAGAAATGTTTTTAAAACTCATCACCCTTGTTGCCATTTCTTTCGTCGCAGTCGGTTTTACCTCCTGCTGCTGCATGTAAGTCACCTCGTTTTCCTCTCTCTCATCCAAGACCATCTACCATGAAAAACCTCGCACTTCTCGCCACCCTCATCGCCGTATCACTCGGCTTCTCTTCCTGCTGTTCGATGTTCGGTTTGGGTTCAATGAACGCCGGCACCCGCACAGAAACTGTAAAGAAGAGAGTTTGCTGTGCCTTCGATACAGTGACCCGTCAAGTGGCCACCCCCGGAGAAGGTGGTAAAGGCGGCATGGTGGAAACCATCGAGGAAAGAGTGCCACGCTACAAGACAGTCACCCGTACCGTTCGCGTTCCTTGCGGCAAGTGCACCCGTTTTTACTGCCCGAAAAAAGACTGCTGCGGCACCACTTCCGAATCCACCATGCGCATGGCCAGCATGCAGGGCAGCAGCGGCAGCCCTAACTTGGGACTCATCCCGACGATGAAACCGCTCCCTCTTGGTCCGGTCGCCGTCACTCCTTGAGTGCGCCTTAAGTCGATTTCAACAAGCGCGGTGGAGTGGCAAGCTCCCCGCGCTTTTTCTTTCCCATTCTTCCGGTAAAAAGTCTGGAAATACGCTGACTTTCTCCCATTGTCCCTCCGACTTCATTTTCCTATCAACA
>JBOFET010000447.1:0-1598 GCA_051648225.1 Luteolibacter sp. | reverse complement strand
TCCCTTCTCCTCATGGCGGGGGGCAGACTGCGGGAAGTTTACTTGGAAAGCTCGTCGGCCGCAGGCTGGTTCTTGTATTGCTTGGCGAGATCCAGCGCGGTGACTCCCTGCTTGGAGACCACGGTGGGATCCACCTTGTGATCGAGAAACAGGCGCACGATTTCCGCACCGCCGCTTGCTGCGGCCTCGTGCAGGGGGGTGCCGCCCAGCTCGCTGAGCGTCATCGGGTCCGCACCGCCTGCTAAAATCGCCTTGGCCTGTCTCCAGCTGGTTCTTGGCGGCGGCGTGGTGGAGCGGCGTCCACCCCTCCTTGTCGCGCTCGTTGGGTTTCGCACCGGCCTTGAGGAGGGCGGCGGCGGCGACCGGATTGTTGCGATCCACGGCGAGATGCAGTGGCGTGCGCTTGGAGGCGTTTACCGTGTTCGGATCCGCACCGGCTTCGAGCAGGTAGATGACAACGTCGGTTTTATTCCGCATCACCGCTTGTTCGAGGGGCGGGCGGGAGGTCGGTCGTGCGCCTTGGCCGAGGCTTTTCGCATCCGCCGCGATGTGCAGCCGCACGTCCGCTAAATCGCCCTTGGCGATGGCCTCGTCGATGGTCTGATAGGCCGGAGCAGCGGCGACCTTGCTTACCACTCCGCCCTCGGGCACCTCCACGCCGGCGGTCCAGACGATGGCGTTGAGCACGAGCCGCCGGAAATCCGGGTTCGCCCAATGATGGTGGAAATGCCCGCCGGTGAATCCGAAGCCGCGCGACTTGTTGGAGTTCTCCACCACCCACGCGAGCGTCTGCGGCACCTTGTCCTCCAGCTGCTTGCGCACCGCTGGATTTCCCGACCGCGGGCCGTCTGTCCCGAGCGAGTCCGCAGGTGGCAGGGCCTGCAACACCGGTGTGACATCCCCTCTCAGCCGGAGGTGATAGTAGAACTCCTCCTCCACCTCGAAGGGAGCCACGCCGCGCGTGACGGGATGCTTGCCCAGCACCGGTGCGGTCATTTTCCAAATCGGGTTCACCGACCAGTCCTTGTCGAAGTGGCCGCCGATGGTGTCGTCGAGCAAGGCCGCCATTTCCGGACCATCCGGTTCGAGGGCGAAATGCAGGACCACGAGCCCCTTGCCAGCTTCGTGACGTTTCCGAAGCTCTGCCAGATGGCCCGCTGCGACATGCCCGGCGAGTCCGTCGCTGTAAATCACCAGTGTGTCGGCGGCGGCCACCTTGGCGGGATCTTCCGGCCACCCTTGGCTGACCTCTGCGGAAATGGGCAGGCCTGCGGAGCGCAGGTGGCCCGCAAGCAACTCGCAGCCAGCGGGGTGTTCATGAGCCCCAGGTGCATGGCTTTTTGGCCCCGCGATGAACAGAATTTCGGCAGCACCGGCGGGTGCGACGGTGAGCCAGCAGAGCAGTAGGAAATGTTTCATAGGCATGAGGCTCAACGACCGAGCGGGTCTCTGGAAAATTACGAGGCCCCAAAAAAATGCAAACCTTTGCTGACAGCCCACCGCCGTTTCCGCAGTATCCCGCCTGCGCCAACCGGCCAACCCACCTCATTGAAACCCTCCAACCATCCCACATGAAACGCAGAACCTTCCTCGGAAAC
>JBOFET010000446.1:0-7494 GCA_051648225.1 Luteolibacter sp. | reverse complement strand
CCCACTTAATCAAATTTCACGGGAAATACTAGGCAAATTTTGGGACAATTTCGTAGTTTCGCGGCTTCTCAGCGGACGATGGAGTCACAGGATCGCCGCTCGACAATCCGGGGCGATTGACGGGAACCACCGGGCCGGGAGAAACGGGGGTAACGCCTTTGGCCGGAGATTCGTTCCAGATGAAACCGATCAGAGCGCCGCCCGCCGAGCGGATCAACTCCGCCGCTCGCTGGAGTTCGCGACGGTCGCTTCCACCCTCGCGAACCACCAGACAGGTGCGGTCCGCGTAGCGGGTGATCGCGAGCAAATCGCTCACCGCGAGCACGGGTGAAGAGTCGATGACCACCCGGTCGAACCACCGGTAGGCATCTTCCAGCAAGGCAGGGAAACGGGTTCCGGCTAACAATTCCGCCGCATCGGTGCGGATGGGGCCGGAGGAAAGCATGTAGAGATTGGGGAGGGCGGTGCTGAAACAGGCGTCTGCGGGGTCGATTTTTCCGGCCAGGTAGCCGCCGAGTCCAGAGTCTTCACCTGCCCCGGCCAGATGCTGGCTGCTGAGTCCGGGGCGGCGGAGGTCGGCATCAAGAAGGAGCGTGCGGTGGCCCTGCATGGCGAGCGAGGTCGCGTAGTTGAGCGCGCAGAAGGACTTCCCTTCGCCCAGCTTGGCACTTGCAAAAAGCACGGTGCGCGCCGTGCTGCTGCCCGGCGGAGGTGCAAGAACCGCCCGCAACCGGCGGAACGCCTCGGCACCGGCGGAACCCGGGTCTGCCGTCAACAGCATGCCGTCGCCGGAATGCTCGATCGGCGGCAAGGTCGCCAACAGCGGCGCGGCGGTCGCTCGCGCCGCAGCTGCGGGTCCACGCACCTTCTTGTCGCCCAACTCAAGGCCGACCAAAAGCGACAGTCCGGCAAGAAATCCGAAAAATCCACCCACTGCGGCGAAGACGACTTTCCGCGGGCCATGCGGCTTCTCGGGTTGCAACGGAGAATCCTCCCAGCGGAGCACCGAGGCAGGAACGGAGGCAGCCAAAGTCGTCTCGCGGAGCCGCAAAGCCACCGAGTCGTGAAGCGTGCGGTCCGCATCCGCCTCACGGGTGATCTGGCGGAACTCCTGACGAATGCCTTCGACGTCAACCGCATTTGCCCGGGCCAACTCAACCTCACCGGCGAGTTTGAGTTCGTTTTCCTTGGCGACCCGATAGCGCTGCTCGAGCGATTGCCCGGCGGCGCCCACTGTCTCCACAAGATTGGCCTTCATCAGGGAAATTTCCTGGTCGATCTCCTTGTAAGCCGGGTGCTTGAACAGATAACGCTCCTTGATGCGGGCGAAATCCGCTTCTCTCTGCTGGATGGCCTTCACTTGAGCGAGCACCTCCGTGCCACGCTCCGAACTCGCAAGACCGGCGAGAGCCTCGGGCTCCGCAGAATCGAATTTCGCATAAGTCTCAAACTCCGACTCCAGCCGCAGCCGGGCAGCCGTGGCTTCGGTTAGCTGCGAGGACAGAGTCTCAAGCGCGTCACGGACCGGACTGCCGCTTTCAGATCCTTCCAAGCCGGGCACCGGGTGTTTTTCACGAAACTCCTGAATCTTGCGGGCCGAAGCATCCATGCGTTCCCGTAGCCGCTCTTCCTCACGGGCGAGTCCTTCGCTTGCTTGAAGCGTGATCGCCGTCTGGCGCTCGCTTGTCCATTCTTCGTATTCGGTCACCAGCGACTCGACCAGTCGCTTCGCTCTTGCGGGATCGGTATCCTCAGCCACCAGATCGATGATCCGCGTGCCGCGGCGCAATTCGATGCTTACCCGGCGGGAAAGAGTTTCCAGCAACACCTGCGGACTCGTCCCCAGTGGCGCGAATGCGGAATCCTCCGCCAGGCGATTTGTCTCGATCACGCGCATCAACAGCGTCGAGGCACCCAACCCCTGCTCCACCGAGCGCATTTGCTCGAGATCGCGGGTTTCCTCAGGTGCCACGGCCCGGATATCCAACACCAATGGTGCCTGGCTACTCACATAAACCGAGCCTGCCGCACGATACATTTTTGGAAGACTGGTGGCGAAGGCATACAAGGCAACCGTTCCCAACACTGCGAGGAGAAGGACGATCCAACCACGCCTGAGGATCATACCTAACAAACGCCCGGTTTCGACCTTGGGAAGAAAATAAGTGGGTTCCGCTCCGGTGGGGGCCGGAAGTCGCGAACCACCCGGAGTGATCGCGTAGTCTTTTGGATTAGAAGATAACATAGTTGGGGGGATGGGAGATGCTTCAGAACAGGCTTTCCGGAACGGTGATCACATCACCGTCACGCAAGGAAATGTCCTCGCCCTTGCCAGTGGTGATGTCGGATAGATTGATGGTTTCGACCCTGCCGCCTCCCGAGAGGCGTTTCAGGCTGATTTTTTTCGGGTTTGCGATGCGCGTCACGCCGCCCGCCATGCCGATCGCCTCGACCAGCGTCAATTGCCGGTGGGCTGGAAGCTCGAAAACACCGGGCCGCTGCGCTTGACCCAGAATGGTAACCGTCCTCCGGATCCGCGCCTCGATGGAGACACTTACCTCCGGCTTCACCAAGTAACCGTCCGCCAGCTTGCGGGTGATCACCGCTGCGGCCTCGTCAGTCGTCAGCCCTTGGAGCCGCACTGCGCCGATGAGTGGCATGGAAATGGTCCCGTCGCCCGAAAGCTGGCCACGGGTGGTCAATTCATCCTCCCGGAACACACGGATTTCCACATGGTCCATCTTGCCGATCACCCCGGACGAGCGCTCGCCCTGCGCACCCTGCGCGGACACCTGCATCGGCAGTGACCCTGCAACAAGGGCGATCAGGCATAAAATCAGTTTTACATACATCGTGCGTGAGTTCATCAGAAATTATAGTTGAGTTCGACACCCGTTAACGTCGCTTCATAGCCGAAATCCGCGTCGGTCGAATCATTGTCAGAAGCCTCGACGAAGATCGCGCAGTCAAGCTGGTTGGAGAACTGATAGTTCAATGACGGACGGACAAACCAGATGGTGTCTTCCCGTGACGAAGCTCCGGTAGTTGAATCGGATAGATAGTCGGCGACCTCATACCCACCATCGAGACGGAACGCCCAGTTTCCACCCAAGCGCTGGGAAAGTCCGGCGGTGATTCCCTTGACCTCGTAGATTTGCCCTTCGTTCAACGCTGAAACTTCCTGCCGTTGATAGGCCGTTAGGAAAAACCGGGAACCTTCCCGTGGAGTCCAATCCACTCGGGCGTCCACCACAGGATTTGTCGTGGAACTGCCGTTAGCCTTGCGGAGTTCCGCTCCGGCATTGATTTTGAAACTGATCTTCTCCCGGGGCTGCCAGTTCAAGGACCCAGCAACCTGTTGGATGGTTTGAGAGTCCGCGCCACTGATCTTCAGTCGTCCGGCTTGATAGAAGACGCCTACCTCTGTCTTTGCCGAATAGGCATAGCGCACGGCGACTTCGCCGTAATATCTGCCAGAGTCCACCAGTGACGAATTCTCATATTCCGCCTGTGACCCGCCAGCGGCGACTTCCAACGAGACTTTTTCGCTCGCCAGCCACGCGGCACGGATTTCGTTTTCAAGCTCAAGGCGATCAGTCTGGGTTCCTGTGTCTGCCGTCGCATCACCGGACTTTCGAACATCACCTTGATAGGTAAACTTGGAAAGTTTGCCCTTCCATCCCGCCTCCAGACCCGCCGACTGGTCCACACGGTTGTTCCCACTCTCGCTGCCGTACAACACCAAGGCCGGCTGATAGGCCGCACGGACGTATCCACCTTCACCCACCTTGGTATCACCTTGAGTGTAGGCAATCAAAGGAGCGAACCGATAGACCATGTCCGAGACCGCGTCCGTCTTGCTCAAAAAGATGTTTGTGTTGTAGGCGGCCGCAACCACGACACCGAGTTCGAGGCCACCGCGGCGGTCATCGCTCTTGGCATCCACCGACTCCGGGACCGGCCCGGATTCCACCCGTCCATCGACCGCCGAGCTTACCTCTTGCCCACAAACCAGCGATACTGGAACGAGCCAGACAGCGGCGGCAGTGAAAACTAACATCCTCAGGGGACGTGATGAATGAGGCTTCATGACAGGGGGTGCGGGGACCCAAGTTATCACTCCCTAACACACTGATTACAAGAAATTTCATCATTCCTAGCTATACGTGATCACGTAATTCAAAGCCTTCCGGCTCATGTTAAAAACGGCTACGGACTTGAGCCTTTGCTTGTATTTTATCAGCTCTAGTTAAACAATCCGCGTAGTGCCGCCCCCCACCCCATGAACCACTCCCCAGTTTCCGAAACCGATGATTCACAGCCCGCCCCAAATCGTTGGACCGACAAGTTCGAGAAGATGGCTGAAACCAATCCCGCTCTAACTGCCGTGATCAGCGGAGCGAACTCACTTTCCTACGGTGAGTTGAGCACACGCTCGAACCAAATTGCAAATCTCCTCCGCTCGCACGGCATCGGCCGCGGGCACTTCGTCGGACTCGGGCTGCACCGCTGCATCAACCTTCCCGCCGCCTTGCTTGGAATCATGAAAGCCGGCGCTGCCTACGTGCCACTCGATCCCGGCTACCCGACCGCACGGATCGAACAGATGATCTCCTCCGCCAACTTGGAATATGTCGTGACCACCCAGGAACTGGCAGGTGAGTTTCCGGGTGTGCGAACCATTTGTGTGGACGATCCGTCGGTTTCAGGCGCTTCACCCGACGAATTGGCGAGATCCCCGGAAAATGACGACTTGATTTACGCGATCTTCACCTCCGGTTCCACCGGCCAACCAAAGGCGGCGTCCGTCTATCACCGGGGATTCGAAAACTTGCTTCACTGGTATTCCATCGAACTGAAACTCGGGCCTTCCGACCGTACCCTGGTCATCAGCTCACCGAGCTTCGACCTGACGCAGAAGAATTTCTTCGCCCCGCTCATCACCGGCGGCACGTTGATCCTCGACGATTGCAAGACCTATGACATCTCCCGCATTACCGAACTGATCCGGCGTCACAGCATCACCCTCATCAACTGCACACCGAGCGCGTTCTATCCGATTGTGGATGCTGCGGCGGCTGATCACTATGCCGCGCTGTCCTCGCTCCGCTTCGCCGTTCTCGGCGGCGAATCCATTTCGATCAACCGCCTTCGTGCCTGGTTAGTCCATCCGAACTGCCGCGCGGAAGTGGTGAACTCCTACGGCCCTACCGAGTGCACCGACATCTGTGCGTTTCACCGGCTGCACCGTGGAAATCTGGATGACCATTCGTTTGTGCCGCTCGGGCGCGAAATACCTAACGTGACGGTCTCCATTCTCGACGATTCCCAGGCACAACTCCAGGACGGAGAAATCGGGGAACTGTGCATTTCAGGCGCGGGTCTCGGAGCTGGTTATCTGAACGACGCGGCGAAGACCGGGGCCGCGTTCACCGGTTCGGTTTACCGCACCGGCGATCTCGCGAAACGCCACCCTTCAGGCGTTCTCGAATTCCGCGGGCGTGCCGATCATCAGGTAAAAGTGAACGGTTTCCGCATCGAACTCGGAGAAATCGAGATAGCGCTCAAAGGTCACGAATCCGTGCGCGAGGCCATCGTAGTGGCGGTGAACAATCGGCTAATCGCACATGTCCAGGGCGAGGTGGAAATCGCAACTCTTCGCGAACATCTCGCAGGTCGCTTGCCCGCTTACATGATCCCGGGAGAATTCAACTTTGTGAAGGATTTCGCACTCACTCCCAATGGAAAAATCGATCGTCTCGCCCTTGCTGGAGCGTCCACCGCCGGCACCGCTCCGGTAGGCGCAGGTCCTTCCATGGAGGCGCAAATTCTTGCGCTCTGGAGCGAGGTGCTCGACCGCCCCGTCAGCGATGCCACCGCAAATTTTTTCGACCTCGGCGGCAACTCCATTCACGTCGCCATCATCCATGTGCGCCTCATGGAAATGGTCGGGCGCAAATTTCCCATCACCGAGCTTTTCGCACTTCCCAGCGCCCGTGCTGTTGCCGAGTATTTGGCGCCGCAAAGCCAGGCTATTTCCAAGGTCGCCAACCATGACCGCGCCCGACTGGCCCACATCGGCTTTTCCAGATTCCGCAATTCCATTTCAAAATGAACGAAGATTCCCCCACTCCAGAGGCCATTGCAATCATCGGGATGGCTGGACGATTTCCAGGAGCTGGAAACCCCGATGAATTCTGGCAGAATCTCATCTCGGCAAAGGATGGTGTGACCCGGTTCGAAGGCCGTGCCGATTCGGACGGGCGCAAATACGTCGGCGCTCGCAGCATCCTCGATAACCCGGACCAGTTCGACGCGCCGTTCTTCGGAATCTATCCAAAGGAAGCTGAATTGATGGACCCCCAGCACCGCGTCTTCCTCGAATGTTCGTGGGAGGCACTTGAAGACGCAGGATACGATCCCGCCGCCTACCCCGGCATGATCGGGGTCTATGCCGGCCTGAGCCTGAACACCTATCTGCTTCACAATCTCGGAAAAGGCCGTGAACTAGCGAAAAACTATCAGGTCGCCGAATACCAGACCATGCTTGGAAACGACAAGGACTTCCTGCCTGTCCGCGTTTCCTACAAGCTCAACCTGCGCGGGCCGAGCATGACGATCCAGTCGGCCTGCTCGACCTCACTCGTCGCGATCTGCCAGGCTGCCACCGCGCTGCTCACCTATCAGTGTGACATGGCGCTCACCGGCGGCGTGTCCATCAGCTTTCCCCAACAGCGCGACTATCTGTTTCAAGAGGAAGGAATGGTATCACCGGACGGCACCTGCCGGACTTTCGACGCGGAGGCCGCAGGGACCGTTTTCGGTCACGGCTGTGGCGTCGTTTTACTCAAACGTCTCAGCGAGGCCATCGCAGACCGGGACCCGATCCTCGCCGTGATCAAGGGCTGGGCCGTCAATAACGACGGCTCGGACAAAATCGGTTTTGCCGCTCCCGGCCTCAACGCCCAGGCCGATGTCATTGCCCTCGCCCAAGCCTCGGCCGGTGTGAGTCCGGCGGAAGTTTCCTACATCGAAGCACACGGAACCGGAACTCCGTTAGGTGATCCGATCGAGATCGCCGCCCTCACCAAGGCCTTCCGCGAGGGAGGTGCGCTGGAAAACGAATTTTGCGCCATCGGCACCGGCAAGACCCACATCGGCCACCTCGACTGCGCCGCCGGAGTCGCCGGAGTCATCAAGACGATCCAACAGTTCCGCCATGGGAAAATCCCCGCTCTCCGGAACTACAAGGCTCCCAACCCGCGCATCGATTTCGCAAACAGCCCGTTTTCCCCGGTCAGTGAGGACCGCGACTGGAAGCGGGGGGAGAAACCACGGATTGCCGGAATCAGTGCCTTCGGAGTCGGTGGCACGAACGCGCACGTGGTCATGGAAGAAGCGCCGCCCCCGCTTGCCACCACGCCCGGCCGCAACCCCCATCTTCTCGTTCTGTCTGCTAGGTCCAGCACTGCGCTTGACGCGATGGCACTGCGC
>JBOFET010000445.1:0-2727 GCA_051648225.1 Luteolibacter sp. | reverse complement strand
CGGTGCCCGCAGTGCAGCAGCTGGAGCAAAAAATCGGCGGTTGGTTGACCAGCTGGCAACGTTCCTTTCACCAGCAACTCAACGACCGGGACCAGCGGATCGCCGGAGAGCTGCGCAAGGAGGTGGCCCTGCTTTGGGAAAACACCGAGTCCCAAATCACCCGCATCCAGAGTCGCGCGGTGGACCGGGACTCCATCGAAGAACGCTTCAACCGCATCGCCCTTGCCGCCCGCGCCCTCGCGGAGTGCGCCTCACCCAGTGCCGTCCCACCCGGAGCCACCCCCCACTGATGATTGCTGCAATGACCCCATTCCCCAGCCCATCGCCAGGCCTAACTGCCCGATCCAGCGCTCCGCCAATTTCCACCCCTCTGCCTTGGTCGCCGTTTCAAGGACCGGCTCGCCCGTTTCCCGCGCTGGCGTCGCTCCCTCCATGGCCAGGTCCTCTCTCGCTCCAAACTCAACCGTTCCCCTCGAACTGGCCGGCGCCGATGGCCGATCTACCCGCATCAAAGCCCGTGGCAGCTCCCGCATACGCTCCGGCACCGGAAAAACCCGTCGAGCCGCCAGCGTCTGACTTCACCGACGACGACTTGCGCGACGCCTTCGGCCCCATCGTCGAGCAAGCCGTCCGCAGTGCCGTCTATGCCAAGGAAAACGGCATCGATACCTATCTCGAGCCCATGTTGCGCGCCACCATCCGCCGCGCGCTCGCCGAGTATGCGCCCGCGTCCCGGCCCTTTCGCGCAGCGGGCACCTACGACCGGCTGATTTGGCATCTCCAAGCGCTCTTCACCAGCCGCACCTACGAGGACATTGTTTTCGAAAAAACCCACCGCTTCCAAGTCGAGGAAGTGTTTCTGCTGGAGGCCGACACCCTCGCTCTCGTCTCCTTCGCCAGCTGCGATCCCGCGCGACACTCGTCCGCCAAGCGGGTCACGCCCACGGTCCACCGTCTCGCACTCGGGCTGCGCGACGAAGACGGGAAATTCAACGAATCCTTCGAGCTGCCGGACCAACGCAACGCCATCGCCTGCGCCGGCAGCCTGGTGCATCTCGTCGCCGTCGTCCGCGGCCGTCCGTCCGAGCTGATTCTTGCGGATCTTGAGTTCGCCCTGCGCCGGATCGAAGACCGCTTCCGCGAGCAATTTCAGAAAAAGGGCACACCCTTGTTGTTCACCCTCCAGCCCTATCTCGAGGACTGCCTGCTCATCCAGGCTCCGGCCAGCGCGGCATAGATCCCGACGTAGCACGGCCAAAAGAATTCTTGGCAAGGCAGCGGGGAGGAATAACTTCGCGGTCATGTTTCTATCTGATTTTTCCTCCAGACTCCCGCTGCTGCCATGGATGAACTGAGGATCTTCGTCTCTTCCCCGGGTGATGTGGCGGAAGAACGCGCGCTCACGGGTCGTGTGTTGGGCCGGCTGGCTGGAGAGTTTTCCCGCCGCACGCGGTTGCAGCCGATTTTCTGGGAACACGAGCCGCTGTTAGCGACATCCACGTTTCAGGACCAGATCGTCTCTCCGTCCGAGGCGGACATCGTGATTTGCATCATCTGGTCGCGCTTGGGCACCCGCTTGCCCGCGCAATTCCGGCGGGCTGACGGGTCCGCCTATGCTTCAGGGACCGAGTATGAATTCGAAGTGGCGGTGGAAGCCCACAAGGCGAATGGTAAGCCGGAGCTGCTAGTCTATCGGAAAACCACCCATCCGGTGGTGGACTTGCAAGACGAGCAGAACGTGCGTTCGCGGCTCGACCAGAAGCGTGCGCTCGACGGCTTTATCCAACACTGGTTTCACAACGCCCAGGACGGCACCTTGGTGGCGGCGTTTCACCCGTTCGAGCATCCCGTGGATTTCGAGGAGAAACTGGAAATGCACCTGCGAAAACTCATCGAGGCCAAGCTGCCGCCGGGGCGGGCACTTGTGGAAATGGCACCGCCGAGCTGGGTGCACGGGTCTCCATTCCGTGGTCTGGCGGTTTTCGAGGCCGAACACGCCGCCGTATTCTGCGGCCGGAGCAAGGCAACCAGTGAAGTCGTGGCCGCGCTGCGGGAACAAGTGGCTGCGGGTCCGGCTTTCGTGCTGGTCACCGGGATGTCGGGCGGGGGTAAATCCTCGTTGCTGCGCGCCGGGGTGCTCACGCTGCTAGACACCCCCGGCGTGATCGAGGATGTCGCCTTGGTCCGCCATTGCCTCACTCGCCCCGGAGGCGGCGGCAGGGATCCACTTGCAGGCCTGACCCGCGCGCTGCTGCGGCCGGAGGCATTGCCAGAACTGGCTCGTGTGGCAGAACTCGAAGAGGGCGATGCGGTGGGCCTAGCAGCCAAACTGGCGGCCCGCCCCGACACTGCGGGTGCTCTCGTGACGGCGGCGCTGGTGCATGTCGCCACGGCTTTCGAGCATTCCCAAGGGTTAACCCACACGCCGAGAGCGCGACTCGCGCTGGTGGTGGACCAGCTCGAAGAACTCTTCACCCACGACTTGGAACCCACCCGCAGGCAGGCTTTCATCACCGTGCTAACCGTTCTCGCCCGCAGCGGACGCGCCTGGGTGCTCGCGACGCTGCGCAGTGATTTCTACGCCCGCCTGGAGGAGATCCCGGAACTCATCGACCTCTCCCGCGGCCATGGGACCTATCAGTTACCCGCGCTGGTGCCTGCGGAAATCACCGCCCTCATCCGTCATCCCGCACAAGCCGCCGGTCTCGCCTACGAGGAGGATCCGGT
>JBOFET010000444.1:0-2529 GCA_051648225.1 Luteolibacter sp. | reverse complement strand
ATGGACTTGAGGGCCGCAAGTTCGTCCGTCCAGACGAGAGCCTGCTTGGTAGTTCCGGAGTAGGTGTAGGAGAAATTGGAATCGCCATACCATGCGACTTTTCGCGCGGTGACGATGCGCTTGCCAAAGATCACGGCTTCGTCGTTCTTCCACGGGATGTCGCGCAGCAGCGTTTCGAAGTAAAGCCGCGTGTCGGCGGGTGTTAGCACGGGGCCGAAATAGTTCACCGTGCCGTCACAGGGCAGCAGGTTGGCGGTGGGATCGTTGCCGAAAAGTTCCATGAGCTAGATTCCCGAAACTTCGCGATCAAGCAACCGACGTTTTCGGTCGGTGCCCCACCGGTACCCGGAAAGATTTCCATCACTACGGACGACACGGTGACAGGGAATGGCGAGGGCGATGGAGTTCGCAGCACAAGCACCGGCCACCGCGCGAACGGCCTTGGGACTGCCAATTTTCGCCGCTACTTCCGAGTAGCTGGCGGTCGATCCGAGGGGGATTTCCCGCAGGGCCTGCCAGACTCGCTGTTGGAACGCCGTGCCTCTGACATCGAGAGGCAGATCGAAGCCAAGCTCCGGGGATTCCACCAATCTGACGACTGCTGCCACGGTTTTTTCGAAATCCGCATCGCCCTGCATGAACTCCGCCATCCGGAACCGCTTCACCAAATCCGCAAAAAGGAACTCCGGATCATCGCCAAGCGTGATGCAGCAGACTCCTCTCGGCGAAGACGCCACGAGTATCAAACCCAGCGAACACTCACGGATCGCGAAAAGGATGCATTCTTTCTCATGCTTCATCTTTCGGCTATCGGCGATCACTCGGAAATTCATAGCAGACGAATTCCACTCGGAAACTACGCTTTTTGAAAACCAAGAGGCAGGCGCAGCATGAAACACGAGCCTCGCGCGGAATCCACACACTCCAACCCGCCGCCAAGCGACTTCGCCAGGCGACGGGAAAGCGCAAGTCCCAAGCCCACACCGGGCCGACTTTCCGCCGCCTCGCGGGCGGATTTATGGAAAGCGCGGAAAATCCTGCGGCGCTCGGATGCCGGAATCCCGGGGCCGTGGTCGGACACGCTGATTTCCAAATTCCCTCCTGCGTCACGAACCTTGATTGCGACGATGGGAAGCTTTCCCGATGATGCGTATTTTGCGGCGTTATCGATGAGGTTGAAAAGAATGTGCTCCACCGCGGCCGAGTCCACGCGGACCCGAAGCATGCAGGAGCTGTTCATCTCGAGCGTCATCCCGGCGGTGGAAAGCCGTGCTTCCAGCCGCTCCCGCATCGATTCCAACAGTTCGGAAACCGTCGTCTCGCGCACCACCGATCTGGCGCTCCCGCGTTCGATTCCTGAGAATGATAGAACATTCTCCACAAGATGGGAAAGCCGGTCAGCCTCCCGCGAAAGCACGCTTAAATACTCACCGCGCTTCTCCGGCTTGACCGCGCCGCTTTCTAACATTTCCGAATAGAGCCGGAAGGTGGTGAGCGGAGTGCGGAGTTCGTGGGTGACCGCGGAGACGAAAGACGCCCGCCTTTCACTGAGCCGCATCACGCCGTGGACTAACAGCGCGGCCGCGGCGATGGCGATGACTGCGGCGATCCATCCGGCGACTAACGACAACGTGACAGGCGCGGAATATCCAGCGTCCCGCACTGGGATCGCGCCAGGTTCAAGCCGGAGGGGAAAAGACGCCAACACCAGTCCATCATCGGTGGGCGCCTCGGCGGGCACGAGATTGGCGGCGGGTAGAAGATCGCTGGACTCGGCGAGCAGGCGGGTGCGCAGGGCGGGGAAATCAACCCAAGCGCCAGAGATCGCCCGAGCGGGCGCTGGAACTGCTTTGAGGAGAAAAAGCTGCTCGCGGATCCAGACAGGACGTGGCGGCGTTTCGTTTGGGATCGCAAGGGTAAGCTCCTTCTGCTTGGCGGGCGTCACTGCGCTCTGTTGGGAAATATTGTCGAATGCCTGACTGCGCTTTTGAAGCTCCAGGTTGTTTGCGGATTTTTGGGCCACCTCGCTGTCACGTTCATTGGTCTTCGCCTCTTCGGGCACAACCGGTGCTGGGGCTTTCCAACTGTTAGTCTGATGGTCGAGAGAATTGAAGATCTTCCGAAAATCCGCCGGATCGAGCAATGCCTGCAGATCCTCGGATAGATCCTGCCGGTTGCCATCCGTCCAAGTGAACCGGGCGCGGACTTGGGCGAGCGACTTGCTGTTGGTTTCCTCGACGATGAGTGCCGCGCCAAGCGTGTCCATCCGCCACAGGGCGAGGCGCATTCTTTCCTGCAGATCGGCCCGGGCCACGGCGGCGATGCGGTCGCGCTCGGAGGCAAGCGCCCGCTGGGTCTGCCAGGTCATGGCGGCGAGGATCGTGGCCGCGCAGAAAACCAGCGCCGACCAGATCAACAGTGTGCGCGGGACTTTCATGCGGTCCAGCGGTAGCCCTTGCCGCGCACAGTGGTGAGGAGGGACTGCTCCTTGTCGCCCAGCTTCGCCCGGAGATGCATGATGTGCATGTC
>JBOFET010000443.1:0-13162 GCA_051648225.1 Luteolibacter sp. | reverse complement strand
GAAAGGCGAGGTTGGCACTGCGGCGGGCACCGGAAAGCAGGCGCTCCATCTCGGCGAAAGCCTCGATTTGCTCTTGGGTCATTTCGCCTACTTGGCCGAACCCTCCGCTTTGGGCGATGCCGCCGTTCTCGACGAGTTGGATCTGCGCCTCGAAGCGCGGGGCGAAGACGATGTCCGGTTGGCCGGCGACGGGGTTTTTCTTCGAGAGGCGGCGGGCGACGGCGGGACCGGTGACGGCATCGATGAGAGCGCCGTGGAGGAGTTTTGCATCGCGGGTGAGGACGCTGAATGAGCGGTTGGCGTGCATGGCGGTGGTTTGGGAGGGGATAAACGTATCTGTGAAACTAACCAAAGTTCTATGATGTGCATCTATCCGAATCGCGATTGGGTTGCGAGAGTTATCTCTGTGACAAGCACGTCACATTTCCAAAATGATGCGCAAGTCACTGAAATTACTTCGGGTGCTATTCCCAAATAACAGACATTGGGCAATTGTCTTGGTGTGAAAGCTGGGCGGCGGGCTGGACGCTTTGGCGCATTTTGTTGGGGCGGTGGCGGCGATGGGGTATTTAAATGCCATGAGGGGGAAGAAGAGAAGGTTAGCAGTTATTTGTGAAGAGTTCTTGGGAAGAGGGGGAAGTGCCGAGTGAGCAGTGAGCAGAAGACAGGGATGGATTGATGATTTCGGATTTTAGATTTTTGAAGGGAATTTACGACTTGAGGGGATTGAATACGTGGCCCTTTGCCCATGGCTTGGTGAGAAGTGCTTTGTCGAGGGTGGCCAACTTGAGTCCGTGGCGGATGGCAAGATGGATGAGGTGGGCGTCGGTGGTGTCCTTGTAGTTGGATTCCGGCGAATCTGTGGCACTCAGGTCATCTGCGAGAAAACGATGGGCTGGCCGTGCCAGAAGGCTGGCAAGGGAATGTTGGGTATCTTCCCAAGTGGCGGAATAGCCAGGGCTGAGACTGACACGCAGGAATCCGAGTTCCACGATAGCGGTGGTGTAAAATTCCGGTTGGGCCTCAAGCCAAACGCGTGCCGCCTCATGGTCTGGATGGGTGGTCCAGCGGCTGGCAAGCAGGAGATTGACGTCGAGTAGCCAGCTCACGGTGATTCATCAAGGAGTTGGCGGACGCGTTCGGGTGTCATGAGTGGTGCGCCCTGAGGTGCTTGGAGCAAACAATCGGGGCCGATCTGGATTGGACGCGCATGGCTGCGGGCGCTGCGGGCTTTGGGAGACAATGAGCGCACGAGTTTTTCCCTTTCCGCAGGTGGCAGGTTCTTGGCAGCGGTTTCGATTTCTGTGAATGATTTCATGGTCGAACCTTAGCCTGAGCAGGGTGGCCGGGCAATGTTGTTTAGGGTTGGGATGTAAGATGGCGGCAGGTGAGCCATCCCCCGCTTCGACCCGTCATTTCGCCGCTTCGCGTGCCAGGATCTCCGCTTCTTCCTCGTGTGAGTGGACTTGCAGCGTGACCTGTACGCCTTCCCGGTCTGCGGCGGCTTTTAAGAGACTCCGGATCGCCGAGGCGGTGAAACCATTCCGCCCGATGAGCATCGCTACATCCGGCTGGGCCAGCACCAGCTTGAAGCGCAACCGCTTGGGTCCTAACTCCGCCACCTTGAGCTGTGCCTTCGCGGGCTCGTCGATCAAATTGACGGCCACATACTGGAGGAAATTCTTCAAGCGATCTGTCACTGCCTGCATGATGCCAAGAGACTAGGCAGGGTCCAGCACACCGCAAGCCAAGGTTCGCCGGGAAACTCGAAGCTTCTTCATCTTGCCAGTTTCCGAATCGCCCGGCATTTTCCCGCGCATGTCACGCAGTCACCGCATCACGATCCTCGCCGGAGACGGCATCGGCCCCGAAGTCATGGCCGAGTCGCTCCGCATTCTCGACGCCGTTGAGGCGAAATTCGGGTTCACGGTCGCCCGCAGCGAGCACCTTGTCGGCGGGGCTGCCATCGATGCCACCGGCCACCCGCTGCCGCCGGAAACGGTCGCCGCCAGCGAGGCTGCGGACGCGATTCTCTTCGGCTCAGTGGGTGGGCCGAAGTGGGAAAACCTGCCGCCCGACATCCAGCCCGAGCGCGGCGCACTGCTGCCGCTGCGCAAGCACTTCGGCCTCTTTGCCAATCTCCGCCCCGGCGTCTGCCTGCCCGCCTTGACCCACGCCTCGCCGGTGAAACAGGAACTCATCGCCGATGGCTTCGACGTGCTGTGCGTGCGCGAACTCACTGGCGGCATCTATTTCGGCACGCCGAAAGGCCGCGAGGAGCGCGATGGCGAACCGGTGGCCTTCGACACCATGGTCTATCAAAAAAGCGAGATCCAGCGCATCGCCCGCGTCGCCTTCACCGCCGCCACGGGGCGGAAAAAACAATTGCTCTCGGTGGACAAGGCGAACGTGCTCGCCTCCTCGGTGCTGTGGCGCGAGACGGTCATGGAAATCGCCAAGGAATTTCCCGAAGTCCAGCTCTCCCACATGTATGTGGACAACGCCGCGATGCAGCTTATCAAGCGCCCGGGATCGTTCGATGTGTTAGTGACGGAAAATCTCTTCGGCGATATTCTATCCGATGAAATGGCGATGATCTCCGGCTCGCTCGGCATGCTGCCCTCCGCCTCGCTTGGGAAACAACGCGAGGACGGACTCTACTTCGGCCTTTACGAACCGTCCGGCGGCTCCGCTCCCGACATCGCCGGCCAAGGCATCGCCAACCCGATCGCCCAGATTCTATCACTCGCCATGCTGCTGCGTTTCTCCCTTGGGGAAATCGAAGCGGCGGAAGCGATCGAAGCGGCCGTGGCCAAGACCATCGCCGACGGATTCCGCACCGGCGACATTGCCACCAGCCAACCGGGCGAGACGAAGGTCGGAACGGCTGGCATGGGTGACGCCGTGCTGGCGCGGCTTTGATCCGGATTGTTCCTTTCTTCGCACGTAGTCCCTCCTTCAGGAGGTCTTCGATCCCCTTAAAGACCGGTTAAAACCGGGACTACGAACGAAGAACCCCTCAGGGCGAGACGGCCAAGCGCCCGGTCTCGGGCTGTTTTTCAAAAACGAAGCCGTTTTCCTTGTAGGTCTTGAGCCGGAAATGGGTGGCGGTGGAAATCACACCGTCGAGCGAGCTGAGTTTTTCCGAAACGAAGCGCGCCACCTCGCGGAGGTCGCCACCTTCCACCACGACCATCAAATCGTAGCCGCCGCTGGCGAGGTAACAGGAAACGACTTGGTCGAACCGGGCGACGCGCATGGCGAGACGGTCGAAGCCACCGCCCCGCTCGGGTGTGACCTTGACCTCGATGAACGCGGAAACGGAGGTGTCTCCGGTGGCCTCGGGATCAATCACCGCATGGTAGCCGAGGATGGTTCCGTCCGCTTCCCAGGCAGCGACCTTGTCGGCCACGGCTTGCTTGCTTGAGGAGAGCAAATCGGCGAGTTCCTGATCGGAAAAACGGGCTTTGCGGCGGAGCAGTTGCAGAAGTGGATCGGCGGACATGGTGGAGGATGTTGAGAGTTTCGGGTTGAGAGTTGAGTGTGAAGAAAATTACTGCCGGAGTCTTATCTCCAGCTCTCAACTCTCAACCAAAAACTCTCAACTTCTTCAGTCGCCGAAGCAAATCCCGACGGCCTTGGCGGCCAGCACCAGCTCGCTCTCCGGCTCGACGAGGCGGAGTTTATTGACCGCCATCTCGATGGGCACCGAGTCCACATGATAGGCCTGGTAGCTGACCATGTGGCCGAATTTCCCCTCGTTGGCGAGTTTCACGGCCATGACGCCGAAGCGCATGCCGAGGATCCGGTCGATGGCAGTGGGCGCACCGCCACGCTGAAGGTGGCCGAGCGTGCAGGCGCGGGTTTCCTTGCCGGTGGTCTGTTGGAGTTTCGCCGCCACCCGCTCGCCGATGCCACCGAGCCTGACTTCACCAACGGTGTTCGCGTCGAGCGTGACGATCTCGCCTTCCGGCATGATGGCTCCTTCCGCGACGACGACCAAGGTGCTGTGGTAGCCTTGAGCGTCGCGCCGATTGATGAACTCGGTGATTTTTTCGAACGAAAACGGGATTTCCGGAACCAAGATGACATGGCTGCCGCCCGCGATGCCGCCCCAGAGTGCGATCCAGCCGGCGTGGCGGCCCATCACCTCGAGCACCATGACGCGCTTGTGGCTTTCCCCCGTGGTGTGGAGGCGGTCCAAGGCGTCCACCACGGTGGAAACGGCGCTGTCGAAGCCGAAGGTGAAGGCGGTGGCGCTGAGGTCGTTGTCGATGGTCTTCGGCACGCCGATGATCGGCCAACCTTCCCGATAGAGTTGGAGGCCGGTGGTGAGCGAGCCATCCCCGCCGACGACGATGAGCGCGCCGATATCCAAGGCAAGCATGGTGGCCTTGGCCTTCGCGACGATTTCCGGCGGGACCTCGGCGATGTCGCCCTTGCCGACTTTTGCGACGAAGTGGCCTTTATTCGTGGTTCCAAGGATGGTGCCGCCGAGCTTGAGGATGCCGATGGTGTCCTTCGGCTTGAGGACAAGGTGGTCGCCAGGAGGGAGCATCCCCTCGAAGCCGTCGCGGAAGCCGATGACTTCCCAGCCGAGTTGGTCCGCAGCGCCGACGACACCGTGGATGACCGCATTGAGTCCGGGGCAGTCGCCGCCGCTGTTGAGGATGCCTATTCTCATGGTCGTGTGATGGGGTGGATCGTGGTGGTTGATTTGAAGAAAACAAAAGGTGCTATTGGGGATTTGGCACGGTCATGATTTCTCGCTCGCGATCTTGGATGGGCGCACCGGATGCCAACCAGGGATCATAGATCGACCAGCCTTGGCTGATGACGGCGCGGGCGCGGTTGAAGCGGTCCGGGCTATTGAGCAGCACGGCGATGATCCGCCGGGGCGTGGCACCCTTGGTCCCGTCTGGCTTCTGGCGGACCAGAGGCTCGCGGTCCATGCACACGGAGAGGCAGGGGCCGGCGGCATTCGTGGTCCCGGTTTTCACGCCCAGGATGCCGGGTTCGCCGACGAGTTCGTTGGTATTCTTGACGCGGTAGCCGCGTTTTCCGGTGGCACCGGTGACGCTGACTTGGCGCTCTTTCTGCCGGACGATGAAGTTGAAGGCATTCCGGCGCATGGCGTAAATCGAGAGCCGGGCGACGTCTGCGGCCGTCGAGTGGGCTTTGGCGCCGGGGCGCTCGAGTCCGTGTGGGTTGGCGAACCGGGTGCCCTTCATTCCCAGCGCCTTGCCCAGTTGGTTCATCTCACCGACGAAGGTGCCTACCGGATCGCCCCCACCGCCGCGGCGGGTCTGGATTTCACGACCGACATGATCGGCGACGGCAAGTGCGGCGAGGTTATCAGACCCGAGCAGGGCGGAGTAAAGCGCGTCGCGCAGGGTGAGTTGGTCGCCGGGCTGGAGGTTCATGGGATTCGGCCCACCGACCAGAGCGACCGTCTGAGGCGCGGTGATGACGGTGGTGCCGAGATCGGTATTCGTCGCGGTGGCCCAGTCCACGGTCACCACGGCGGTGGCGATTTTATTGAGGCTGGCGACGGGTCGTTTTTCGTTGGAATTCGCAGCGACGAGGATTTTTCCCGAGTGTGCTTCGATGACGATCACACTCTCGGAAGCCTGCGCGGACGCTGGCACAGGTGAACTGAAAGCGAGTAAGGCCAAGGTCCGGAAAATCGTGAAATGCTTCATGGTAGCGACGGGGAGACCGTATTCAGCAGGAATCGGCAACTCAACCCCAAAGGCGCATTGCGGGCATCTTCTCGACGCTGTAAAGCCTCGGGCATGTGGGAAATGATTCAATCCAACGGGGTGATGCAGGATGTGGGAACCGGCGTGGCATGGGCGGTGACCGTTTGCCTGTTGGTGGCAGGCATGATCGGCTGCGTGCTGCCTGTTTTGCCGGGCCATCTCATCATCCTCATCGGCGTGATCGCCCACCGGCTGATGCTGGGAGCGGCGTCCGGGCTGCAATGGTGGTCGTTCGCGATCCTCGTGGTGCTGATGGCGATTTCCCAAACGTTCGAGATGCTGAGCGGTGCCGCAGGTGCGAAATGGTTCGGCGGAACGCGCTGGGGGGCGATCGGCGCGGTGGTGGGGAGCATCGCGGGGATGTTTTTCCTGCCGTTCGGTTTGCTGCTCGGGCCCTTGATCGGGGCGTTTGTGTGTGAAATCGCCTTTGCGAAGAAGCAAAGCCATCACGCGGCGATCTCCGGAGTCGGCTCGGTGGTCGGCACGCTGGCGGGGATGGGATTCAAAATCGCCATCGGCGTGGCGATGATCGCATGGTTCTTTCTCGATGTTTTTTTGGTTGGACAATAGCCGCCCGGCGGACAGGTTCGACCCGCCGCTCCCTGGACGGTCGCAATGTTTCCGCAAGGAGGGGTTGAGGAAAGTCCGGACACCATAGGGCAACGCGCCTCATGAAAGTGAGGGACGGGCGACGAGAGAAACCCGGACAGACAGTGCAGCAGAAAGATACCGCCGATGGGCCGCAAGGTCACAGGCAAGGGTGAAATGGTGGAGTAAGAGCCCACCGCGAATCCGGGTAACCGGACGGCACGGGAAACCTCGCGTGGTGCAAGACAGAACAGGGGAAGGGCTGCCCGCCCGCTGATCTCCGGGTATTAGTCGCATCCTGCGCAAGCAGGACGCTCCGCTCCGGCGGGGTGAGAGAAATGGCCGTCCAGCTCCGCAAGGGGTGGACAGAATCCGGCTTACAGGGGAGCGGCACTCCTTCCTGCCGGCTATTTCGCTTCCTCGGGGTCGGCAGGTTTCACCTCCACGACCACCCGAGTCTTCGCCCACTCGTCGCCCAAGCGGCGTCCCCGGTCCGCGCCGTTCTCGCGGGTGAGCAGCAGGTAGAGTTCCACCAAGGCGAAGAAGGGGATCAGCAAAATGCCGTTGCGGATGAGCGCGACGTTCCAGTTTCCTGCCAGAGAACCTCCCTCAAGGGTGGTCACCTTGAGCTTCATCGCCTTTTTCCCGACGCTCTGGCCACCGAGAAAAGGCAACGAATCCCGGGTGACAAAGTAGGCGAGTCCGACGAATTGCCCGAGCCACCCGAGCAGTCCGGGAAGCAACCAAACGCAGATGATCGTGACGCCGAGGCTCACCAGCAAATCGATCACGGCGGCGACGACCCGCGTGTTGAAGGAGGCGAGGCCATCGCTAGGAGCCAGCTCACCGGCGGCATCTCCTGCGGTGCGGATTTTCACCTTCACGGCAGGCTCGGCAGGCGACGCCACTGGCGAGGATTTCGGAAGGGCATCCAGCGGCGAGGGCGGTGGTGGTGGCCGTCTCGACAAATCAGGCGGCGGAATGGAAGGCTTGGGGAGCTGGCTTTTTGGAATGCCGCCATCTGAATTGATTTCCTGATTCATGGTCGAAAGTGGATGGATACCACGCTTGCCCGAAACGTCGAGAAATCCTTGTGCCAACGAGTGGAGGGCTGGATTTCCCCGTTTCAATCCCCTACAAGCCACCGCAGACGCGCGCTCCGGCATCCATCCTGCTATTGCCCCACAAGCCCATGGCCATTCGCTCCGACAGTTCGACCCTCGCCGATTTCCTCGACCTGCTGCGCAATTTGATCCGTGAGCCGGCCGTCGTGGGAGCGGAGGATTCGTTCTTCCGGGTGCTGATGCGGGAGCTCCAGGAACTCGATTTGAATCTCACCTACTATCAGGGCGTGCTGGTCGCCAGCGGCAAGGACCCGCAAAGCCTGATCCTGTCCGCCCACATCGACCGGCACGGGCTGGTGTGTACTGGGCCGAATGAGTTCCAGTATTCCGCGTTTGTGGCCAGTAACCGGAGCGAACAGACGGGCGACTCGGTCTCGGAGCAGATGCTGGGCCTCATCCAGGACCGCTTCACTGGCCAGCGGGTGCAGGCGCACATCCCGTATGCAGGAACCTATCTGGGACAAGGGCGGATCACCCACTCCTACATCTGCCCCTATCGGAACAATCTGTTTTTTGAAATCGACGGGCTTGGGTTCCTCCAACCGGGCACGCCGGTTTCATTCCTCGATCGGCTGGTCGTGAAGGACGGCTACGTTTCCGGGCAGCTCGACAATGTGCTTTCCGTCGCGCTGTTAGTATTCCTGTTCCGCCGCGGATTCGAGGGCACAGTGCTCTTCACCGCGCAGGAAGAGGCGGGCCGGAGCTGGCGGTATGCGCTCTCGTGGTTCCTGCGGCAGCAAATCCAGACCCGGCGGTTGCTGGTGCTGGACACCAGTCCCTACCCCACCCAAGAGGCGGCGGACGAGCAGCATCTGGTCTTGAGAAACAAGGACGCCAGCGCCGACTTCGACCCGCTCATCACGCGGGAAATCAGCGCCAAGTGCCGCGCTCTCGGGATTGAGACCCGATTCAAAGACGCCTACGTGGAAGCTCAGAACGAGACCCGGCAGAAAAAACTCTCGCTCGGCAGGACGGAACTGGGCCGCTTAATCGCAGCGACGCACGGCGAGATCAGCGGCACCACGCTGCAAATCCCGACGACTGGCTACCACACGGCAAGCGAGACTGCCTCCCTGGACTCGATCCGCGCGGCGCTGGCGCTTCTGCTGACGTATGTGGGTGAGTGAGTCCCCTTTTCTTTTGCCGCCCAAGTGAGTTCCCCCCATGCTGCCGGGGCAGATGAATCGATCTGGAAAACTCCATGCCCTGCTCTCAACCGCCCGGGTGGCAAATGTCCCCAGCGTGGTGAGCAACGTGTGGCTGGGGTGGGTGATTGGAATGTGGAGCGCCGGGTCCAGCAGCTCACCGAGCGGGCTTGGGCCGGGTTTCTTCCTGCTGCCGCTCGCTGGAATTTTTCTCTATCTGAGCGGAAATTTCCTGAACGACTGGATGGATCGGGAGTGGGACGCACGGCATCGTCCCGAGCGGGCGTTGCCGAGCCGGGTGTTTTGCCCGGAGCTGTATGCGGTCATCGCCCCGGGTCTCGCGGTGCTGGGACTGGCAGCCGCATTTACGGCGAGCGTCCGAAGCGGCTGGGTCGCGGTGGCGATCGTCATTTCGATTCTGATCTACACGGCGCTGCACAAACAGACCGCTTGGGCGGTGATCGCGATGGGTCTTTGCCGGGCCTTGTTGCCGGTGATGGGCAGCATCGCCCTGTTTCCCTACATCGACACCATCTGGCCCGCCGCGGGTGCACTGCTTTGTTACATCATGGGGCTGTCCCTCAGCGCGAGGTATGAATCCCTCGCCGAACCACCGCCTCAGGCAGCGATCTTGTCCCGGGCATTTCTGCTAGGCACCGCCGTGCTCGTCGCCTGGGGAAATCGGAATCTATTCGTCACGCGGTGGCCGAATCTGGCCGGCGTCCTTCCTTATTTGCTGTGGACCAGCCTCTGCCTGAGGATCTGGCGCAGACCGGTCCCGGTGCTGGTCTCGCGCTTGCTTGCGGGGATTCCACTGGTGGATTGGATGACCCTTCTGCCGCTTTTCCTGATGCTGGTGATCTCCGGGGGCGGGGAACCGAGTGCCGCACAAATTAGCTCTTTCCTGGTGCCGCCCGCCGTGTTTCTGCTCGCCCTGCTGCTGCAAAGACTCGCACCCGCCACTTGATCAGGACTTGCGGCACTGCGGTTCCCGCGTTCCAATCTCAGCAAGTATGAGCATCGCAGACAAACAGGAGCTTCTCATCGAAGAGCTGGCCCTTTTCCAAGATTGGACGGAGCGCTACGAATACGTCATCGGCCTCGGGAAAAAACTCAGCCCCATGGATGACACCTCGAAGACCGCCGACCACTTGATCAAAGGCTGCCAGTCCCAAGTCTGGCTCGATGCGGCCTGTCATGGCGGCAAGGTCCACTACACGGCCGATTCGGATTCGCTCATCACCAAGGGCATGATCGCCCTCTTCGTGCGGGTGCTGGATGGGGAGACACCCGACCACATCCTCACCGCAGACATGAGCTTCGTGGACCGCACCGGACTCAAAGAGCACCTCGCCCCCACCCGCGCGAACGCTCTGAACCTGATGGCGAACCAGATGAAAAAGCGCGCCCTTGAGTTCGCCGCCGCATCGTGACTTTTCCACCGCCGGAAACAATCCCGCCTGCGGCCTCGTAGTGACTCCCTACCCATGCGCTTCACATCTCCATCAAACGATTTCTCCCGGCGGCATCTGATCAAGCTCTGCGGCCTGGCCGCACTCGCCGGCTCTTGTTACGGCCAAAGCCCGAACCAGACCGTGCGCATCGCGATGATCGGCTGCGGGCGCCGCGCCCGCGACTTGGCCACCCAGTTTCTGAAAATCAAAGACGTGGCAGTCGTCGCGCTGTGCGATCCCGATCCCGCGCAAATGGACTCTCTCGCGGCAGAATTGGAGAAGCTAAAAGGCGGCGCTCGCACGAGGGCGAAATTCCAAGACTACCGCAAGTTGCTAGAAAGCCCGGACATCGACGCCGTGGTCGTAAGCAGCCCCAACCACTGGCACGCGCTGCATGCCATTCACGCGATGCAGGCTGGCAAGGACGTTTACCTCGAAAAACCCGTCACCCACGAGCTGTGGGAAGGTCGCCAGCTGGTGGCCGCCGAGGAAAAATACGGCCGCATCATCGCCGCAGGATTTCAGAGCCGCTCGGACCCGGGCACGCGCGATGGCATCCAGTTCGTCCGAGAAGGAAATCTGGGGAAAATCCAGTCCGTGCATGTCTGCTGCTTCAAGGAGCGCGATAGCATCGGCATCCGCAAGACGCCGCTCACTCCCCCACCCGGTGCTGACTATCATCTTTGGCTCGGCCCGGCGGTGGATGTGCCGATGTTCCGCGAGAAGTTCCATTACGACTGGCACTGGGCTTGGAACACCGGAAACGGCGACATCGGCAACCAGACGCCCCACGAAATCGACATCGCCAACCGCATCCTGGGAGACGGCCCCTTACCGAAGCGCATCCGCAGCTTCGGCGGCAGGTTCGGCTGGAACGACGCCGGGGTGACGCCAAATCTCCAAGTCGCCACTTACGAACTCGCAGGCGTGCCCGTGGTCATCGAGGTGAACAACCTCAAACTCAGCCCCACCCGCAATACCGCCGGAGCCCGCGATGGCATCCGCGTCGGCGTGGTCGTCCGCTGCGAAGGCGGCCAGCTGCGCGGCGGCACCGGTGGAATGTATGCCGTCGGCGAGGACGGCAAGCAGCCGATCAAAAAATTCCCCGGCGATGGTGGTGCGGGGCATCAGGAAAATTTCATCCACGCCGTGCGCTCGCGCCGCCAAGGGGACATCGCCTCAAGAATCCGCACGGCGGAGCGCGCCGCAGCCATCGCCCACTTGGCAAATATCTCTTACCGCTCCGGCATTCAGACGGGCGACCGCGCTGAAATTTCTGTGGGAAATCCGATGCTGGAAACGATCCTAACCGACCAGTCCCAGCAGCTTGCCGCATGGTCCATCGCCACTCCGGAATACACCTTCGGCCAAGTCATCGACGTGGACCCGGCGACTGACAAGATCGTCACGCCAGGCATCGACTCAGAGCTCGTCCACAGCAAGGGCCGGCCGGAATTCCAAGTTCCGGACTTCGGCTAACGGAATCGCGCGGGGCCTACTTCAGCTCCTTGATGCGGAGGTTCCGGAACTTGTAAGTCTGGCCCTTTTCGCCGTGGTGCTGGAGTCCGATGACACCGCTGGCATCCTTGTCATCCTCAATGTCGGTGGTGACCACGCCGTTGACTTCGATCTTGATGCTCTTGCCCACGCAGGTGATGCGGTAAGTGTTCCAAGCGTCGCGCTTGAAGGTTCCCCCGGCGCGTTGTTTGAAAGCGGCCTCACTCGCGGCGTCTCCCTTGATCGGACTGGCGAACCACATCCGCCGGCCCTCGTCATAGAGTCCGCCGGACCAGGCGCGTTCCGCATTACCGTCCACCTCGCATTGATAGCCGAATACTTTGTTAGGCTGCACTTGCCCGCGGAAGATGAAGCCGCTGTTCGCCTTGCCGGGAGGAAGCAGCACTTCACCTTCGAAGATGAAGTCCCCGTAGGTTTTCTCGGAAATCAAAAAGAATTTCTTGTCCCCAGTGAGGTGGATTTCCCCGTTCACCACCTCGATTTTTCCCCATTCGTA
Organism: Luteolibacter sp.; assembly: GCA_051648225.1. Classification (GTDB taxonomy): domain Bacteria; phylum Verrucomicrobiota; class Verrucomicrobiia; order Verrucomicrobiales; family Akkermansiaceae; genus Luteolibacter. The sequence continues at coordinate 1,075 of JBOFET010000443.1, read as the reverse complement.
GGGATTCTTCCAGCCGCTTGCCGTCTTGCCGTCGAAGAGGGAGACGAAGCCATCCTCGGGTTTCTTCTCATCGGCGGAGGTTGAGATAGCGGAGCAGCAAAGCAGGCTGGCGATGATGAATTTCACGGTCTTCATGGATGTTAGTGGTATTTTGGTTTTTCGAATGGAAATCAAAATGGGGCGCGTCACTCGCTCTTCACGAACCGCAGTTCGACCTCACGCTCGACGTAGCGCCACTCTTCCGTGTCGCGCAATCGGACAAGCAGCTGGTCGAACGCAGCCGTGTCTTTCCCTGCGAATTCAAACCAGGTGAGAAAATCAAACGGCTCCTCGGCGGACAAGTCGCGGCAATGAAGGAGGCGACGCGCGATGGCTGGGAGGTAGTCGAGACCGATCTGGGTGTGGTGCGATTGCTCCTCGAAAACGCGCCGCCGCTCATCCTGCGTCATCGCCCACCACGAGGCGTTCTTGCGGATGGGGATCAACACCGCGCAATCGGCCTCAGGGCGACCAAGCGGCGGCGAGGTGGCCACGAGTTGGTCTTTCTCCGGCCGGGTCACATAGCGTTCATTGCTGCTCGCACCGCGAAGCACCCAAGTGGCAGCCGCCGGGGTGAGATTTCCAGGCAAAATCTGCAGTCTTTCGACCGCAGGCAAATCATCACCCGCGAGCACACTCCCACTCACCCATTTCCAGGAACCATGACTGCCACCGACAAATGAAAACAGGCGCGGGTTGTCACTCATTTCGAAAAGCGGTCGGGGGATTCGATCAAGGCTCCTTGCCGGAATGCTCGAATTTCCGGGACTTCGTGCCATCCGCCGTCGGGAAATCCTTGGGGATTTCCTGCGTCACCTTACCGGTAGCGGCCCACTCAGCACCGCGCAGGAAGGTGACGATGAAGCCGACTCCCTCGAAGGCTTCCGTGTCGTGGCCGAGCGTGGTGTGGAAGACGCGACCCTTTTCGTAGGCGATCGTCATCAGAATCGGCTCGTGGCGGCCAGCGGCTTGGAGCTCCGGGCTGTCGCAGGCGGTGGCGAGGATGGTTAGGTTTTCCGCAGGGCCCCGCAGTTTC
>JBOFET010000442.1:0-15553 GCA_051648225.1 Luteolibacter sp. | reverse complement strand
GAAGGACAAGTTCACTGAGATCACATCGAGGAAATTATGTGGCAGCCACCGCATGAATGATGCTGAATCACCCATGATCCGATGATTTCCAAGTATGGCTGCTTGATTCAACTTCGGGTGGTAAAACCACTCAAAGATGAGATTCGTAAAATGTCAGGAAAAGCTTATCAAGCAAGGTGATTTTGGTGACAACTGCGGGAAGTCAGCGCCCAATGCTAGGTGAGGGATCCAAGGCAAAGCCGCGCGACACCCGTGCGATCGGGTCCAAGAAAGACGACAGCAATGGATCGTTTCCCAACGCAACTCCGGATCACCGAGAGGCGATGACCTCGACGGTGAAGCCCTTGAGATAGCCGGTTTCCGGAATGGAAATCAGAATGGGGTGATCCGCGCGCTGGGCGTGATTCATCACGAGGCGGGCGGATTTCTTCGCATCCACCGAGGCGTCCACCAGGTTTTCCATGAACAACTCGCGGGAAGCGTGATAGGAACAACAGAAAGTGGATAGAAGGCCGCCCTTGTCCAACAGCTTGAGCGAGCGCAGGTGGATTTCCTTATAACCGCGCATGGCGTCCATCAGAGTCGCCTTGTTGCGGGTGAAGCTGGGAGGATCGAGAATGATGAGATCGTAGTCGGGCTTCGCGTGCTTGAGGAAATCGAAGACGTTGTGTTCGAGGACTTCGATTTCCACGTTGTTGAGCACGGCGTTTTTCCGAGCAGCTTCACAGGCGTTGGCGGAGACATCGACAGCGGTGACGTGCGCTGCGCCGGCTTTGGCACAGGCGAGGGCGAAGCCGCCTTGGTTGGTGAAGCAGTCGAGCACGCGCTTGCCCTTGGAAAGGGTGGCGACTTCTGCGTGGGCTTGGAGCTGGTCGAGGTAGAGGCCGGTTTTCTGGCCGTCGTAGAGATCGACCTCGAAGGACAGGCCGTTGGCTTGGACGATGAAGGGGCCGGGATTGTTGCCGTGAAGCATTTCGATGCCGGGCTCCATGCCCTCCGCCTTGCGGTAGGGGGAATCGTTTCGGAGGACGATGGAAGCAGGGTTCAACAGGGCGATGAGTGCGTCGCGAATGATTTCCTTCCGCAGGTCCATCGCAAGCGTGAGCGTCTGGACGGAAAGATGGTCGCCGTAGCGATCCACGATCAGGCCGGGGAGACCGTCGGACTCGGACCAGACGAGGCGGGCGAGGGTTTCGTCGATTTTGGAGTTTTTCCGGTGGTCGATGGCTTGGCCGATGCGGCGGGTGAAGAAATCCAGATCAAGGTCTTGCTTGCGGCGGGAAAAGCGACGGGCGACGATTTGGGATTGTGGATTGTAGATGGCTGTGCCGAGCGGACGGTCACGGAAGTCCTTGAGCGTGATGACATCACCGGGTTGAGGATTGCCGAAGGATTTCTTGATTTCAGTGGCGTAAACCCACTCGTGACCGTGAAAAATGCGCGCGCGAGGAGAAATGATGATGCCAGCCATGGGGCGGGAATGTCGGCTGGAGAGTGGGGGATTGTCGAATCCGAAAATGAACAGTCCGGGCCAGGTGGACGTCCTTCGCCTGGCGAGTGGTCTAAATGACAACTGCGGCAGGGATTACCTGCCGCAGTTGCATACCATAAACAAAACACACTAATATCAAGCAGCTACAAAATCAGGGATGATCGGCTTTGGGATGGGCTTCTCCTTCTTGCGGAGGGCGCGGCGCATCTTGGTCAGGGCCGAGTTCTGGAGTTGGCGGATGCGCTCACGGGTCACCCCGAACTCGCGGCCAACTTCTTCGAGCGTCAGCGCCTGCCGACCGGTGAGACCGAAGCGCTCGTCGATGATGCGACGCTCGCGTTCGTCGAGCACGGAGAGCAGGCCATCCAGCTCACCATGGAGATTTTTATCAGAAAGCATTTCCAACGGGTTTTCTGCCCGCTCGTCGCTGATAATTTCGCCGAACTCGGTGGATTCGCCTTCGTTGATTGGTGCGTCGAGCGAAGTCGGGCGATAGGATGCTTGCCTGAGAAGTGCGAGTTTGCGGCGAGGGAGACCGACTTCGTCAGCAAGCTCCTCATCGGTGGGTTCGCGTCCGAGTGCATCCGCAAGAATCACGGAAATCCGGCGCATTTTCGCAATTTTATCCACCATGTGGACGGGAAGGCGAATCGTCTTGGACTGGTTGGCAAGTGCGCGCTTGATGGATTGCTTGATCCACCAGGCGGCGTAAGTGGAGAGTTTGCCGCCTTTTTCCGGGTCGAAGCGCTCGACTGCTTTCATCAGGCCGATGTTGCCCTCCGAAATGAGGTCGGTGACCGGCATCCCATAGTTGGAGTAGTCTTGCGCGATTTTTACGACGAGGCGGAGGTTCGCGCTGATCATTTGGGTCCGAGCTTTTTCGTCCCCATTCTTGATGCGCTCGGCCAACACCACTTCGTCTTCTGCGGTGAGCAGGGGGGTTTTCGAAATTTCGCGGAGGTAGAGTTTCAGGCTGCTGTCAGGTTCGTAGGCCATAATTTAATGGGGTTTGCTTATTAATGGAACGTCGCCGAAACCGATTTATTCCCTTTTTTTCATAAAAAAGAGAATTCATTGTAATTACGTGGAATCTCTTTCGGGGATTGGTTCTTGCATTTCCGTTGGGAGCAATCGACGTGCCTGAGCCGTTTGATCGGCTAACTCGCTGATTGTGAATCAAGGTGTTTTCGGCGAGGTGTGACAAAAAAGGCGAAGGTTGCCGGATTCGCACGGCGGTTGCCATTTTGGCGCATGAGAGATTCGACAAAATGAGGACAGCCGCTCAATTTCCCCAGGTGCTTGACTCGTTTTATCCCATCGCCCGCTGTGGCTTGTTCCGCCTCGACGCGGAGGCCGCCCACCACGCCAGTCTCGCCGCTTTGCGGACCGCCGAAAAGATGGGCTTGCTCGGGTTGCTGAGTCCAGAAGATGAATTCAGTTCGCCGGTGGAGCTGATGGGCTTGAAGTTTCCGAATCGGGTGGGTCTTGCCGCCGGCATGGACAAGGAGGGCAATACCATCGATGCGTTTGGCAGGCTTGGATTCGGTTGCATTGAGATTGGCACCATCACGCCGCGTCCCCAGGCGGGGAATCCGGCACCACGGCTGTTTCGGCTCACCGATCACGAGGCGATCATCAACCGGATGGGTTTCAACAATCCGGGAATCGACGTGGGAGTGAAAAACGTGCTGGCATCAAAATCCTTCTGCGGCGTCGTCGGCTTCAATATTGGTAAAAACAAGGACACGCCGAATGAAAACGCTGCGGACGATTACCTCGCCTGCCTGCGCAAAGCCTTCCCGGTGGCCGACTACGTGGCGGTGAATCTTTCCTCACCGAACACTCCTGGCCTGCGCGAGCTGCAGGGGGCGGAGGCCTGCGCTCGCCTGCTGGATACCTTAAAGACCGAGCAGCAAAAACTCACCGCAGAGCACGGCAAGCAGGTGCCGCTACTCTTCAAGGTGGCTCCAGATCTCGACGAAACGCACATCCGTGATCTTTCCCAAGTCTTCCTCAATGGAGGGCTGGACGGCCTTATCGCCACCAATACCACACTCGACCGCGCCCGTGTTTCCGGCCACCCGCAGGCGGATGAAGCAGGTGGTCTCTCGGGGCGCCCGGTGTTTGAAAAAAGTACGGCCGTCTTGAAACAGTTCGCCGGCCACCTGGGTGGCTGCATCCCGATCATCGGTGTCGGTGGTGTCTCGTCGCTCGAAGATGCCCGTGAGAAAATCCTCGCAGGAGCAGACCTTGTGCAAATCTACACGGCGTTTATCTATCAAGGACCGCAGCTGGTCCGCCAGTTGGCCAGAGAGCTTTGATTCCGCCGCTCAATCGTTACAGAAACCCTCGACGGACACGCAGTCGCCCGATGAAATCACCCACCAACCCATGAGTATTCCTGTCACCGCCTCCCGCCTGGAAACCGCTGTTAGTTCTGTTGTGAGAGGTCAGCCGGAAGTGGTCCGCCGCGTCCTGGCGTGCATGATCTCCGGTGGCCACGTGCTGCTGGAGGATTTTCCGGGCACGGGGAAAACCACCCTCGCCAAGGCGATCGCCAAGGCAATCAGCGGAGCGATGTTCAAGCGGGTGCAGTTCACTCCGGATCTCCTTCCTTCTGATATCCTTGGCATATCGATCCTTGACCCGCGCACACAGGAATTCCGATTTCATCCGGGTCCGGTGTTCACTGACATTCTGCTAGCAGACGAAATCAACCGCGCCTCGCCGAGAACGCAAAGCGCCCTGTTGGAAGCCATGGGCGAGCGCCAAGCCACCATCGAAGGAGTTAGGCACGACCTGGATGGTATTTTCTTCGTCATCGCCACCCAGAATCCAGTGGAGTTCCGCGGCACCTATCCGCTGCCAGAAGCGCAGATGGACCGGTTTGCGATGCAATGTTCGCTCGGCTACGTGACGGCGGCCGAGGAAGCCGCGATCCTCGTGGACCAGATGGAAGCGCATCCGGTGGACCAGCTCCAACCGGTGGCTAACCGCGAGGAAATCCTCGAGCTGATGGCGGCGGCGCGGCAGGTACGCTTCAGTGAGGAATTGCGGCACTACGTCGTGGCGCTGGTCGCAGCCACCCGGGGGAATCCAGCCGTCCAACTCGCCGCCAGCCCGCGTGCATCGCTTGCCTTGATGAAAGTTTCCCAAGCGCTGGCGGTGTTTCAGGGGCTTGATTTCGTGACGCCGGAACTGATCCAGTCCGTCGCTGCGGATGTCATCGCCCACCGGATGGTGCTCGCGCCAGACGCGAAATATTCCGGCGCAAGCACACGGCAAATCGTCGCCGACATCATTGAACAAACGCCGGTTCCGGTCTAGGCTCCCAAGTCATGAGCGCACCATCTTCCAAGTCTGCGAAAATGCCAGGCGCGCGGGACGGGGCGACCTTCGACCAGCACTTGCACCGGTTTTATTTCAAAGGCTGTGGCATCCGTTACTTTCTTGAGCGTCGCTGCCGCCCGGCCGGGATCGCTCTGGGGTTAGTGCTTGTGCTGGCCACCTGCTTGGGGATCGGCCACGACCGCAGTTCGGTCTATCAGTTGTTTTCACTGAGTCTGGGAATGGTTCTGGTAGGCCTGCCGTGGGCGATGTCTCGGCAGGCGACGGTGGAGGCAAGGCGCGAGTTGCCACGCTTCGCCACGGCAGGCGTGCCCCTCCGCTACAAGGTGCGGGTCTGGCATCACGGCAAGCGCCGGCTCAACCGGGCATGGCTTTCTGACACCCCGCCCGATCCGCGGCCCAGCGTGGAAGCGTTCACGACCTTGCGCGAGCCCGGCGAGGAGGAGCGAAACGCATTCGATCGGCGCTTCGCCTATTTTCGCTGGCAATGGCTTTTGTTAGGAAACCAGTTGTTTGCCGGCGGCGCATCAGCCACCAGTCTGGATCTCAAGAAGGGCCAGCAGGGACGGATCTCCATCGAAATTACCCCCTTGCGGCGGGGCGTCATCCAGCTCGACGACCTGCGGGTGCATCTACCCGACCCGTTCGGGCTTTTTCAACGCTGCCGCAAGGTCAAGGCACCGCCGGCCACCCTGACAGTGCTGCCACAGCGGTTCGAACTGCCACCGATCAGGCTGCCCGGTGGTGCGGCGTTCAAAATTTCCGGCGAGGCGAACACCACCTCCATCGGCAACTCAGGGGAATTCGTAGGCTTGCGCGATTACCGCCCCGGCGACCCTTTGCGGCAGATTCATTGGCGGAGCTGGGCACGCACCGGGCGGCCTATTGTCAAGGAATTGGAGGACACTTTCTATCCGCGCTACGGCTTGATCGTGGACACGCTTTCCTGCGACGGGACGGACCATCGGTTCGAGGAAGCGATTTCCGTGGCAGCCTCTTTTGCGGCAGCCATCGACACGAGCGAATCCCTGCTGGACCTGATGTTTATCAATCACACCGCTCACATCGTGACTGCTGGACGGGGGCTGGAGAGAGCGGAAAAACTCCTCGAAGTCCTCGCCGGCGTTTCACCTGAAAGGACCGAGAAATTCAACGCGCTCGCGCAGCTTGTCCTCCGTCACCGGGACGATCTAACGTCCTGCCTCGTCATCCTCAATGGCTGGGAAGAGTCTCGGCGGCATTTCCTCTCGACTCTGACCCGCAGCGGCGTCCTTTGCGTGCCGATCATCCTTGGAAATGGCTCCAGATCGGGAAACGCCCCCGGATATTGGGTTGAATCCGGCCACGTCGCGCGGGACCTCCTGCGCCTTCCGCCACAACTGGAAATCCATTCCTAACTCCCACCCGACCATTCACCCGATCCAGCCACCACCCCGCTACCTGCTAGGAGCGTCACTCGTCTTTTGGGGAGTGATGACGGATCGCGTCTTGTCCGGGTTGTTGCTGGCGATCATCGTGGAAGGCGCTCATTTTTTGAAATTCCGTTGGGAGTTCAATTCGGAATCCGCCTCCAAGGCGTGGCAGATCACGACGGTGGGCATCGCGATTACCACCGCGTTGATCTTCCTCGATGATGCTCCTTATCTGGCGCTTCCCAACCTGCTCACGTGGCTGCCACCTCTGCTTCTGCCGTTGCAGTTCGTCCAGTCGTTCGGGCTGCGCGACTCGATTCCCCTGAGCACATTCTCGTTTCTCGCGAAACACCGCCACAAGCGCAACCTGCGGCTCGGTCTCCCCGAGCAGACCATCCACATCAACTTCGGCAACATTTACTTCGTCGCCATCCTAGTATCCGCCACACTCGGCAGCCGGTCAAACGCCATGCCCTACTCGATGCTGTTTCTGCCCGGCATCGTGGTTCTAACCGGTTGGCGCTTGTTATGTGCCAGTCAGAGCCGGAAGCGCTCGCTGGTCATCGCTTTGTTCGTCGCCGGATGCATTTCGCTGGCAGGGCAGGTCGGCCTCAATCACTTGGTCGATTCGTTTGGAAACCGCGGTCCCGGTGGCTCGCCGTTCAATCCCAACTCGGTTTTCACCATGATTGGCAGGCCAGGAAAGGTCGAACTCTCGCCCGACATCGTCTGGCGATTGAGCCTGCTGGGCGAGGCGCCGAGGCCCACGTTGCTCCGGACCGCAACCTATGGCATGTTTCACGGCTCCACTTGGGTGAACCAGCGTCTGGTAGAGTTCCGTGACTTGAACAGCATCGAGCCAGAAAAGGGAAACATCTTCTATCTCCTCGGCGAGGATACGGCTCCCAAGATCCAGCGGGAGTCCATTAGCCCCGGGCTCCCGCGCTTCAGTCTGCGAGGAACCGCTTTCGCGGAGACTCCGCTGCCCCTGCCCGGAGACACCGCCAGTCTTCAGGAGTTCGAGCTGGACGATGTTGAAATCAACCCTCTCGGCACCGTCCGCGTGTTTCCAAAGCGTTCGGTCATCAGTGGCACCGTGCTCTGGAACGGACCGACCACTCCGGATTCCGCGCCGTATGTCAAAGAGGATCTCGCGATTCCTAACATCGAGCGGGAAAACATCAGCTCGGTCGTGAGAGAGATCGGGCTGGATCGGGAGGCGACGCTTGAGGGCAAACTCAGTCTTCTGCGAGCTTGGTTCCGGCAGAATTTCACCTATTCCACCTCACTTTCTATCAGTAGTTCCAACTACCGCTTGGCTTACCGCACCGCGATTTCCCAGTTCCTTTCCACGAACCGTTCAGGACATTGCGAATACTTCGCCACCGCAGCGGCCTTGCTTCTGCGCGAGGTGGGCATCCCGGTGCGTTACGCCATCGGTTATGCGGTGGTGGAGCTTGATCCGAAACGAGGAGAATTCGTCATCCGTGGCACCCACGGTCACTCGTGGTGCCGGGTGTGGGATGAACAAGGCGGCCGATGGATCGACTTCGACGTCACTCCGCCCAGCTGGCTCGCCACCTCACCGCCAGCGAACACCTTTGCCCAAAAATTCAGCGATGCCCAAAAACGGATCCGTGAGGACTTCTCCCTGTGGCGGAACCAACCGGCAAACCGTCTCGCCGCCTCACTTGTCATGCTCACCATCGCCCTCGGCGTCTTCGGATTCATCACGATGCGGCTTTGGCGGTCCAAGCAGCGCTTGGAAGCGGTGGAAATGACAACGGGCTATGGAGGTCCCGTGGTGCGGACGCCGCTGAACGCCATCGAAAATGTGGTGGAAAAACGGCTCGGTTCCCGACCACCGGGGCAGTCTTTCGCCACTTGGCTCATGCGCTTGCACCCGTCCTTGCCGGATTCCCGGGCGCTTGAAGAAGCCATCGAACTTCACCAGCGGCTCAGATTCGATCCGGTCGCGCCGCAGCCGTCGCAGCAGCAGCGCTTGTCAGATCTTGCCAACCAGCTTTCAAAGGCCATTCAGCGCTGCTAGATTTCACCTCACCCAGCTGCCCTTCACCACCGGCAGCTTGCCTTGGCCCACCACGACGTAGGAAGTCGGCCCGCGGGCACCTTCCAGCGCGATCCCGAGTGAACGTTTCCACACCGCGCTCATGCTTTCTCCAGTGTGGCAGCCCCAGCTTTTGCAGTAGGCGTTCCGATCAAAAACCGACGCCTTGACGCGTGGGAGGTCGCTCTCATGAAGCCATGCGGTGGAGGCGGCCATGATGTCGTTTCCGTAGTCGAACATGAAGGCATACTTGTTTGAGTGGCCGAAGAAATCAAAGCTCTGGATCGACCCGCGAGGACGGGAATTGAGAGCCTGGATGAACCCCTGGGTGCTGCTGAACCAGACGAGCGACGCCTGCCGTTTGGCCGCCTGCTCGGTGATCCAGGTGGTGTAAGGCTTGCCATCCTCGCGCCCGCGCGTCTGATAGCCGGGTTGATAGACCATCCAAACGATCTTGGCTTCGGACCCGTAAGCCTGGCGGATCTCGGCGATGCGCAGGGTGGAGGCACGGACAAAATTCGCCCACCAGCGGTCATGCTGGTCGTCCTTGACCCGCAGATTTTCCCACTGCCTCAAGGCGGGGCCGCCTGTCACGATGACATGCTCGGCGGGGCTCCAGGAGGTGAGCAGGAGTAAAACGAAAGCAATGAGACGCACACGAACGATCATAGACGTGAGATAAAAGGTTACCGGTAGCGTGGGAAGCGGCAATCTCATTCGGATTCGGAATTCAGAGGGGGAAGGGCGGAATTATTCTTCTGAATGGGCACTCTTCAAAGATTCTGCGATTCGACCTGCAAGCGTGAACCTTCGAAGGTGCGAGGATAAATGAATGAATGAAAGCCGGAATGAATTCTGCGGTCCGGGCGGGATGAATCCAGCGGTCCGTTAGAGAGCTTGGTCGACTTTGATCATGGCTTCGATGATGTGTTGCCAGGTGGATGGGGTTTCGAGGACTTCGTTGGAGAACATGCAACCGTCCCAACAGACGTGCTTCATGGTGAGAAAGGCTCTACCTCGTCACGGCAACACCGGGTGTTTGAGAATGCGCGTGTTGGGGGAAGTCGAAGGTCAGGACGAGCGGTTCAGTCCCGGTGTTTTCGATTTCCACGCCGCCGCGGTTCAGGGCCGCTTGGGTGATGAATCCGATCTCGGGATAGATTTCGCCAAGCTTCATGTCCTGATGATATTGCACTGCGAGCTTTCCAACCCGGCCGCGTCCGCGGTTCGTGTGGAACAGGGTGGGGCTCTCCGGGTGGAAATTCGTCTTGGCGCCGGGTGCAAGGGTGAGACGGAGAATGGAGGCCTTCTGATCGCCGAGAAAATCCCCGTAAACAATCCACTTTGCGTCCACTCCCTCGCCGGAAAATTCTTCAGCGGTGATGGCCGGGCGGGAATTCTTTGCCACGAAGTCCGGGTCCTGATTCGCTTTGAAGTCGAAGGTTTCCACCAGGTATTCCCAGTCTTCGTGCTTGTCCTTCGGATAGTCCTGTTCGCGGCAGGCGTAAAACGCATCGGCTGCTCCGATCCGTCCATCAAGGGTCAGATCCTCGGCGAGGAAGTGCTCGTCCATCGTCACGTGCAACTCGTGCGTGCAAAGGTCCGTCGGCGAATGCAGCACACCATTCGGCATCACAAAGCCGTTATCAATGTGCATCATCGTGTGCGGCGACAGGTGCCGCACGCCGTTATAATCGCCCTGCCCCCAACGCTTCATGCAGGCGAGGAACTGGTCCTTCGTCACGAACGGATAGAGGCCCATGGCTGTGGTGTGATAATGCGACGGACTGACTCCGGGATTGTCGAACGAATTGATGTCGTAAACTTCCCATTTCGCCCAGTGAAGATGGTGGGGAATGGGATTCAGGTTGTCGAACTTCTTGGACACGATCGGCCAGGTGGCCTTGCCGAACAAGGATTTCGCAAAAGCAGTGACTTTCTCTCCCATGACGGCTTCCGGATTGGTCTCAATCAAATCCTGAAGTGAGATGACTTGCCCGCCGGGTGTGAGGACGTGTGCTTCTCCTTCACGAAAGGGAGCCTTTCCCGTGCGGGTATCGATGACGCCTGTCACAATGGGCACGGTGCAGCACATCCAGACTTCATCGAGACCGGTTCCTCCCATGTAGTCGGGGTAGTAGGATTTCTCATCCAGGCGAAGGCGCTTTCCTGGCGAGCAAAACGTGCGGCCGGCATAGCGGTGCAGAAGTTGCAGCACACCGTCGTTCTGATTGAGGCAGTCATCGAGAATCGAAGTTGATCCTCCATCGATGACATCGTGTTGTGGGTATTCGTGTAGTTTATCCGCGAGAATTGAAGAGGAAGCAGCCATGGCGGATGGATCTTGAAAGTTCCGGAAGAAGGTGGCAAGAGAATGAATGAATGTAGGAATGTGGTTTTTTACCCACAGAGAGAATCATTTGCTTTGGGGAGCATTTTCGGCGAGAGCGGGTTCTCTGAAACGTTGATTGTATCCGGAAAATGCGGACTCTCTGATCAAGCGATTCCCTTCCGCAAATCCCTCAAGCTCCACAAGGCATCGCCCGCTTGCGCGGCGTCTCCTTTCAACTTCCTTGCGCCATCCTTGCGCTTGGGGCCGAAACGACTTCTCGCGCTGGAGAAGGCCTCGTTGACAAACTCCTTGCTGCCGATCACCGCTCCCGCTGTGAAATAGCGGATCCGGCAACGCAACATCTTCGCCGTTCCCAGATCCTTCAGTGCCGTTTCGTTGTCTTTGCTCTCCAACAACTCCGCCGTGTTCCTGGTGGTCTGACCGATGCCCTTGGCCGCCTGGCCAGTCTCCTTGGCCGATTGGAAAACCTCCGCTCGTCCGGGCTTCCTGCTGATCGCCAAGCCCATCATGCGTCGATACAGTCGTGAAACCTCCGCCCATCTCCCGGCATCGTATCCCACTCCCTGATCGCAGAAATAAGCCCGCACCAGACCCTCCCGCGCCTTCTTGCCATTTCCCTTCTTCCCGCCGCCGATCGCTTCGCCATAGCTGCTCCATCGATACTCCGCCGGATCTTGCACCATCCCGGCGCGCACCGGATTCAGGTCGATGTAGGCCGAAATCGTTCTCGCCGCCACACCATCCTCCACGATCACGCTATTGAACCGGTCCTCCCACAGTGTCCCCGACCGGGAGTGCGCGCGGTTGAACCACTGGGAGAACCGTTGCAGCAGCCCCTTCATGAATTCCGCCAGGTCCTGCATGCGGTAGGTAAATCGCTTGTGGATCGCCGCCACCGCCTCGTTCATCCCACTTTCACTCGTGTAAGTCGCCGACCTGGCATCCGCCAATTCCTGCGCCACCCCAGCCACGAAAGCCTCCCCGTAAATCGCCGACAAGCGCTTCAGCAACTCCTCATCCGAAATCCCACCCTCCGCCATCGGCGGCACCTCCAGCAGGAGATGAAAGTGGTTGTCCATCAGGCAGTAGGAAAGCGCCCGGCAACCCGTGAAATTCTCCTGCATGCGCATCAAGGTTCGGAATTTCTCCTTTTCCTCCGTCCCCAGCACAAACCGCCGATCCACTACGCGAGAAATCACGTGGTAAAGCACCGGCTTCCCAGCCGCTTTCCGCCACTCCGCCAACCAACGTGCACGTCTCATGATGGGAATGAAATACTGGGGCAGGAAAAAATTGTCACGCAGAATCTGATTAAAGGCCCGTCCCTTTGTCATGCCTTTGTCATGACTGGAAATACAATCCTGTCACCACCGATTGCGCTGGCCGCTTGCATTTGCGTTTCGCTTCCTTTCTTGCCTTATGGGAAACAAGCGGATTAGCTATGAGCCTCATGAAATCCTGCCTCGTCTGTCTGGTTGTATGCTTAACTCTGCTGGAATCGTCGCGAGCGCAGGAATACGAGGGGGCCGACAAGTTGCTAGAGCGATTGGAGGCTGGTGATGGGGAGTCGCTGGATGTGGTGGGCTTGTTGAGGAAGCAGATCGGATTGTTCAAGGTGGAATCACGCGAACTCGCCCCTGAAGTGGCGGCGCGAAGGTGGCTAGAGTTGTTCGATTCCTTTGTTCGAATTCCACGGGAGGTTCTTTACAATCAAGACTACAACAACCGTCTGGACTTGGATGGGTTGATCGAAGCGCTACCACCCACTTCGTCATGGGAGCCTCTGGCCTCGGCGATCATGGCACGTCAACCGGCCAAAGAGGGGAAAAACGCGGCACTGAACCTGTTGATTTGGGCATTGCGAGGAAAGCCGGGAGAAGTGCCGGATGTTCTGGCAAACGTGAAAGCCGCCTTGGGAGAAAATGATTCCTGGCTCCAGCAAACAGAATCCGAACGGGAGTCGGCATTGGACGAATTGGCCGCCGAATTGTCACGACGGCTTGGCAAGCCCATGGATGAAGTCATGTCATTCCGCAAAGAGCTAGAAAGAGCGGAAAAGGAAAAGGATGTAAGATGGGGTTACTTGAGCATTCCACGGCTCGTAGGAGCGACGCCAGATGCCGAAACGCTGGTAAAGCGGGCATTGATGTGCGAAGGGCAATCCGATTTTTCTGATGAACCAACTTTGGAATTGGCGAAGAAGCTCGTGATGGCGAATCCGGATATTCTGCGAAAGCCCCAGTGGCATCTCATCAGATCTCCGGCCGATGGGCCTCTGTATGAAAAGATGTCGAAACGCTTTCCAAAAGATGAGGAAGGTTCGGACCGGTTTCAGGTGGTTGGGTATTACATCATTCACCTCATCGCTGAAGATAAGACCCGGGAAGCCCGGGAGCTTCTCTTCAGGAAAATCGCCAGCCAGCCCGGCAATTCCGGCGAGAGGGAGATTTTCTCGATAGACTCTAGCGATCTTGCCTCGATTGGGTTGGCACGGTCATTTCTCGCGGAGCTGTTGACCGCTATCCCCGAACTGCCGTTCTGGGAGGAATATCTTGCCCTAGCAGTCCGCCAGAATGCGACTCCGGATGCCCTCACTTTCATGCGCAAGACTCTAGAGAGAGTGCCGGGGAATATTTTTCTCCAACAGGTGACGGAGCAACATTTCATTGACTTGTATTTGGCTGCCGATGAGATCGAACCCGCCGTCGAACTGATTCGGGCGAGGATCAAATCAGGCCCCAGCGAAATGGTGGAGATGGGAGACAACGAAAAGGGTGCGTTGCAAAAGCGCTTGGAATTGCTCGGGGTGGAGGCAAGCCCGGAACTTATCAGGAATTTAACCAAGCCAAAGGCGGCCGAAGACGAACGGTTCAATAGCCATGTCCGGCTCGCTTTGAAACTGGCGCACCTCGGGGGATTGTTGAAAAAGCCGGAATGGGTGAACGAGGGCTTGGCTGCTGCTTTGGCTCTGGCGGATTTCTCGCGTCCCAATTCGTCGAATGCTTGGACTAACGAACTTGTCACCGCGCTGGTTACGCATGATCGCGGAGCGGAAGCCGAGAAGCTGGTGGCCGTCCGACTGCAGAAACTTCGTGGCGGTGGCGACCGATCAAGGTATGAGGTGCAATCCGCCTTGGCTTCGCTGGTGTACATCTACCGCCAAGCCGGACGATGGGAAGACATCGTGAAGTTGCTAGATCATTGTGATTTCTGGGGAGCCGACGATTTGAGCGAACTGGAGGACGTGATTTTCAACTCGTTCCCGCTGCATCTGATGGCGGCGGAAGCTCTGGCGAAGGTCGGTAAAGAAGATGTCGCGTTGCAATTGGTAAAGCGTCTTCTGCAACGGAGTCCCGGCAACGATGCGGTCTATCAACTCTTGTTGGCACTGAATGCTCCGGACTTGGAGGCGCAACTTGACCGGGTTTACGCCGCCAACCGTTTTGAAGAACGTCCGCTCGTTTGGAAGGCGAGGGTGCAATTGAACGCCGGGCGGGTGGACGAAGCCGAGAAGACGATTCGCGCCGCCATCGCCATCGATCCCAGTGACGGGGAACAAGGTAAAGGTGATCGCATGCGAGCCTATTCGGTGCTGGCGGAAGTGTTGGAGAAAAGCGGCAGTGTGGAACAGGCCAAGGTCATGCGTGGCGCGGTCGAGGCAGTCCGGATTTCCGAGAACGCGGACGATTGGTGGGGATTGGGCCTAACAAAGCATGCGGTGGCGATGTATCAGGAGGCGCTCGATCACTTTGCCGACGCGTATTGCATCCAGTCGCGATTGGCGCTGCGCTACAGCGAACTCGGCGACGCGGTGAATGCGGAAAAACACTATCAGCGGGCTTTCGAACTGATGCCTTCGAGTTTCGGTCGGGTGGAGAGTCATTGCTTCGGTTGCGAGGGAATCTTCACCAGGGAGGAATCGCAGGGTATCGCGGACCGTGTGTTCACCCGGCTCGTGAAGGAAATGCCGGATCGCGCGCAGGTTTTCTATCTGCTGGGATATCTCCGCGAGTCCCAAGGGCGTACGGCCGAGGCGGTTGTTGAGTTCCGCCGTGCGGTCGCGCTTGATCCGGAGTACATCAATGCATGGGCAAAGATTGCCGAACTCGCGGGAGTAGACGTACCGCCAAAGGAGCGCGACGAAGCTTTATTGGCATTGTTCAGGCTGAATCCCGGCAGCGGTTCGCTTGACCAACTCACTGACCTTCCGGATCTGTGGGATGCAGTGCTTGAGATGGAACTCAAGCAATCCAAGCCTCTCTCCGGTCCGGTCTACAGGCTTGCTGCGTCGAAAGCAGTTCCCGGTCAGGAGCGCAGCGGATCGTTTGGGTCGCGTAATCCTGAAGCGCTGCGCAAGACGATGACCACCAATGACATCATTCAACGAGTGAATCGGATGATGCAGATCCTGCTCAATCAAAATTAGACCGTTTGCCCATTGGCCTCATCTTAAGTCAGAAACAATTAACATTAAGAGGCTAATGAAGTATTCATCTTGAGAAGAATGAGTCGTCGACAGTCTTGGAATATTCAGGTTGCAGGTCCACAGGGCCTTGGAAAATCGGCGCAGCTGCCCGCGTGGATTTACTTCCGATTACGGATTTTTCAGGTGCTCGTGGAGGATCCTGTCGATCTCTTCGATCCCGGCTGGGTCGCGGTTGGTCCAGTGGTCGCTTGGGATGACGATTTCACTCTTCGCGCCGTCGAGGTGGCTGCTCCAGTATGGTACGATCCCGTCTGTGCTTACGGGCGGAGTCCGGTCGAGACTACCGCCCTTTCCTCGATCACCGATGATACTGTGAAATGGAACTCCGGAGGTCGTTGGAATCTTGGCCAGAGTGACGACAAAGCGGTTGTCGGGGTCGAGGAAATCGATACTG
>JBOFET010000441.1:0-1004 GCA_051648225.1 Luteolibacter sp. | reverse complement strand
CCATCGACTTCGATGAACGCGCCGTCCGCGTCTCCCGCACGCTCAACCTCATCGCCGGGGACGGTCAAACCAACGTGCTCCACCTGAACACCCTGGACTGGGAGCGCTGGGATGAGAAATACAACGATCCCGAATGGTTGGACATCTATGGTGACGGGTGGAAAAAACTTCGCGGACTTCTCAGGAATCCACGAGCCAAGAAGATGACCATCGAGAAGGAGCGGAAGGGCAAAGTCTTCGTCGAAGAAAAGAACGTTTATGACTGTCATCATTTTCAGTTCGACGTGCTCATGGCGAATCCACCCTTCGCCGGAGACATTAAGGAATCCCGTATCCTCTCGAAGTATGAACTCGGGAAGAAATCCAGCGGCAGCTATCAGACCAAGGTGGGCCGGGACCTGCTCTTCATCGAGCGCAACCTCGACTTCCTGAAACCCGGCGGCCGCATGGCCGTCGTCTTGCCGCAGGGCCGCTTCAACAACTCCTCGGACAAACAACTCCGCGAATACATCGCCGAACACTGCCGCATCCTCGCCGTCGTCGGCCTGCATGGAAATGTCTTCAAGCCTCATACCGGCACCAAGACCTCCGTGCTCCTCGTCCAGAAATGGGATGCCAAACTCTGCCCGAAGAAGGACGACTACCCGATCTTCTTCGCCACCATGCAGGAACCGTCCAAGGACAACTCCGGCGAGAAAATCTTCCTCAAGAAAAAGGACCTCCCCGCCAAAAAAATACCGATCAAGAAGAGTATAGCTGCCGATGTCGTCAACACCTACGATGCCACGCCGCTGGACCTCGATGAATATGTGCTCGATTCCCACGGCCACCTCATCGTCAAGCACGACCTCTTCAGCCACGAGGGCATCACCGGTGACGGCATCGCCGAAGCCTTCCAGGAGTTCGCCAAACGGGAGGGCCTTTCGTTCGCGCCGGGAAAAAGGTAAGCCCCTTCAACAAAGCCAAATACGAGGCTTTGTTGGAGGGGCTGGAAATCGCGGAAG
>JBOFET010000440.1:0-1772 GCA_051648225.1 Luteolibacter sp. | reverse complement strand
CGAGGTGCTCGCCGTCCATGGCAACCGCCGCGGGAAATTCGGACCCATCCCCTTGTTAGTCACCAAGCCGTCGGGCAGCGGCAAGGTGCTCTTCATGGGCATCGACTCCGCGTGGCGCTGGCGGCGCGGCGTGGAGGATCTCTATCACTATCGGTTCTGGGGCCAGGTCGCGCGCTGGATGTCCTATCAGCGGAACATGGCCGCCGGCCAGCGTGTCCGTTTGTTTTTCAATCCTGAGCGCCCTGAACCCGGCTCCACGGTCACCCTGAACGCCAACGCCTTCGACCCGAACGGCGCACCGCTCAAGGAAGGCTCCGTTTCCGTGGACATCACCGCCCCGGATGGTCGCACCCAGCGCATCGAGCTCCAAAAAAACGAAACCGCCTGGGGAGCCTTCAGCGGCCGCTTCAAGGTGGACCTCCCCGGTGCTTGGAAACTCCGCGCCACTGCCAGCGGTGCCGAAGACAAGCCGCTAGAAACGACGATCATCGCCCAGGGCGTCGAGATCGAAAAAATCGGTCAGCCCGCCCGCCCGGAAGTCTTGGAAGAAATGGCCAAGGTCTCCCGCGGACGAGTCATCCAAGCGTCTCAACTCACCGCCTTGATCCAGGAAATCAACGCCCTACCCGCCCCCCGCCCGCTTGAAAACCGCATCCCGCTCTGGTCCCACTGGGCCACCGTCGCAGCCCTTGTGATGTTGCTCGGCATTTTCTGGATCGGCCGGAAGTTGAACGGGGCGTTTTAACCGGGTGGCGAAACTGTCTCATGTGGGAAACAAAAGCCTTTTGACGACAAAACTCTACCGACATGAGATTGTCATCATAACGACTATTCAAATTCAACTACCGGAACCGCTTTTCGGGCGGCTGCGCCGGATCGCCCAAGTAAGGGACATTTCGGTCGCGGAAGTGATCCGGCGCGGCATGGAAATCTACGTCCTGAGCTGCCCCGAGTCGGAGCCTCTTGCCAAGCCTTGGTCCCTGCCTGTGCTGAGAGGCAGTGGCGGGCATCTTGTGGATCCAGCTTCCGTTAGAGAAGGGCAGTCGCACTGGAGAACCGCTTCCAAAGCACTTGAGCTGATGTTAACCGCCGACACCAACCTCTTCATCCACTCGGATGACCCTGACTCGCCCAACCATGTCAAAGCCCGTGAATTTTTCACGGGACTGGAATCCACGGGAGAAGAATTCGTGGTCTGTAAGTTGGTGCTGGTGCAGCTTTAAATGCAGCTGCGGACTGGAGCCATTTTTGTGAAGCCATACACGGCCAAGGAGGCTGCCGATTACTGCCAAGCCCTAAAATCCAATCCCTTGTGGCGCTGCATCGACTATGACCCGAAGGTTTCCGCCGGTCTTTGGAAATGGGCTACCGAGACGAAAGCTGGATTCCGACAAATCAAAGACGCCCGGCTTGCCCTCACTTTGAGACACCACGGAGTGACACACCTCGCCACGGTAAACTTGAAAGACTTTAAACCATTCGGATTCGAGAAGGTTTGGAACCCTCTGTTGCCGTGAACCCGGACAACGATGGGTTGGCGTTGACATCGAAACAATCCGCTAGAGACATCCCTGCCGGTTTCCAACCGCTGACCGGTCTGTCGTCTTGATCCTCAAAGTCCGCTGCGAAGCCGGAAGAACTGTCGGGGCGGCGGCTGCTCTCTAAGCGTCAGCCAATGCATGATTGTCATCGAGTATTCTCTTACACGTCGCTCTCATGACGGGATCTTTTATCCCTTCAGGAAAGGGGATCAACGAATGTTTGAAGATCAG
>JBOFET010000439.1:0-6173 GCA_051648225.1 Luteolibacter sp. | reverse complement strand
CGAGCGGGGATTTCATCCTCATTCTGGATGCGGACTTCTGCCCACGCCCGGACATGATCGAAGAGACCATCCCCTACATGTTCAAAGACCCGAAAATCTCCATCATCCAGACCCCGCAGTATTTCGAGGTCGCACCGTGGATGAACTGGGTCGAGCAGGGCGCAGGCTACGTGCAGGAGCTTTTCTACCGGCTGATCCAAGTGAGCCGCAACGCGTTCGGCGGCTCCATCTGTGTGGGCTCCTGCGCCCTGTACCGCCGTGCGGCACTCGAGGAGATCGGAGGCCCGGTTCAAATCGGACACTCCGAGGATGTCTGGACCGGTTTCAAAACCCTCACGAAGGGATGGAAGGTCCGCTTCGTCGCGCTCAACCTCTCCAAGGGCCGCTGCCCGGACAACCTCAAAGCCTTCTTCAACCAACAATACCGCTGGTGCTCCGGGAGCATGAGCCTCGCAGGGAGCTGGTCGTTCTACCGCTCACCCCTCACTCTCATGCAGAAGGTCTGCTACGGCAGCGGCTTCATGTACTATGCCGCCTCCGGCATCGCCACCCTCGTCGCCTTCATCCCGAGCGCGCTGGCCCTCGCCTTCTTCCACGAGCACATCCACTGGTACAACGCCGCCTTTTACGGCCCCTCGTTTATCTATGGAACGCTCGTGACCGTCATGTGGTCCCACTACGCCGCCAACCTCAACTACATGCGGCTCCGCCATCTCTCCTACTACGCCCACCTTCTCTCACTGCGCGACCGCATCATGGGCACCGTCCAGGCCTGGAGCGCCACCGGAGCCACGCAGAAAACCAAAGGCCGCTTTGAAACCGCCATGTCCATCGGCAAGATCACGACGTGGTCCCAGTTTGCCATCCTCGCCGGACTCTCCCTCTACCGGACTTTCGAGAATCCCGACCACGCGTGGGACTTCCTTCCGAACACGATTTTTGCCGTCATCCACTTCTTCATCGGCCTCTCGGTGTTTTTCGCGGAGACTCCTCCCCCCTCTGGGTCTGAGAGTCATCCTCAGGACTCCACGACAGACGGTAGCGTCCTGTCAGCTCCCCAGGAAGAGGCGGCCAGTAGCGCAGCGTGAACCCTTGGGCTTCGAGCAGGGCACGCTCATCCACCCCAATTGAAGCGGAAAGCAGAATTGAGAAGCGCCCCTTTGCCATCGCCTCGCGGATGTCTTTGGCGACTTTTTGCAGTGGCTCGCTCGAACTCGACGAACCCTGCAGGGCCTCATCCGCCGTGGGGAAATCGGTCGGCAGGCGAGAAAGCTTCCCGCCCTTGAGACTAGAGAGCCTGACGGTCATGCCCGCCTCCGAAAGAGAGGCACTGCGCTTGAACCTGCTGCGCGGGGTATCCCCGAGCCGTTGCGCCAGACGCTGCGCAGGTTGGTCGACCTCCCGCAGTGCTGACAGGTCAGTCCCCAGTGGTCATCTTTAGAGCAAACGATAACGAATGCGTGGAATCCGAAAAGACACCCGAGCCTGCGCATGGCGAGTCTCACTTTTTGAAACGAGAAATGGGCTACGATGAAAGGAAATTTCTGCTTACAATTTGCACATCCGCCCAGGAGGGGTCAAGCGCCATGCTGGCGAAAAAACCGCTAAGGAGCAGCGCCTATCTCGCGTTCGTCCGCACCCACCCGTGCGCCATCTGCAAACGCGAAGGCGATATTCACGCCCATCACATCCGGCTGGGCAACGCCTGCGGGATTGGAACCAAACCCTCCGACTACCGCACCGTCCCTCTCTGCCCTCAACACCACCACGAACTCCATCAGAAGGGCGAGCGAACCTTCTGGAACCGACACGAGATGGACCCGGACGCCCTCATCATCCGGCTTCTTCTTGCCTACACGGATGAGGGCAAGGCAGCGATCGCCTTCCTTGAGGAGCAGGCGGAGTCACGTCGCGCCGGTTGAACCGAAACCGCCCTCCCCGCGCACGACGTCCTTCACTGGGAAGCCTAGCCGCGCAACAACACCCGCAACAAGCTGAGCGATCTTCTCTCCGCGCTTCAAAACGATCTCCTGGTCAGTGACGTTATGAGCGACCACCATGATCTCTCCTCGGTAGCCGTGATCGATCGTCCCCAAAATCACCTGAAGCCCTTTGGCGCTGCGGCCTGATTTCGGACGGATCTGCAGATCGAAAAAGAGATCGCCAAGACCCCTGTCGGACTCGACGACAGGAACGGAGGAAACAATCCGCACACCCGTTGCCATAACCCCAGTGCGTCCAGAGGGGATGGAAAGGTCATCGGAAATCCTCAAATCCGCTCCTGTAGAGTCCTCTGTTTCATAGCTCGGCATCAATTCCGGATGACTCGCCTCAAACACGAACGCGCTTTGAAAAGGCTTCATACGCTTACCTCCTGGTATGATTTCAAGTGAGTGAGAAAACCTTGCCGCTTGCACGAGACTGTTTCTTGTTCACACACAACTCGGGCAAGGACAAAACATGCGACTCATTGGAATTGCGGCGCTGGCAACCAACCGGATCATCGGCTTCCAAGGACAGCTCCCGTGGCACCTGCCTGAAGACCTCAGGCACTTCCGAGAGACCACGCTCGAGAACGCCCTTATCCTCGGATCGACCACTTTCGAACAGATGCCCCTGCTCGACCGAAGGGATGTCTACGTGCTCACACAGAGGCCCGCCGAAGTCCTCCACACCCTCGCCCAAAAGCGCGACGCCCTGAAAGCACCCAAAGACCTGCGTGTCGTCACCTGCGCCTCGCTCGAGGAGGCCCTCGCACGGGTCGAAGCCTCGGGGCTTCAAAAGGCGTTTCTCGGGGGCGGTTCCAAGATCTACCGTCACGCACTTGGCCTCATGGATGAACTGCTCCTGACTCGAATCCAACTCACCCCCATTGGCGACTCTCAGTTTCCCGACTGGCAGGCTGATTTTCGAATCAGCGAGATGAGCCAAGAACTCATGAGCCGAAACGGAATCAGATTCCGATTTGAGCACTGGGAGCGGCAGACGCCAAAACGATGCCCTCTTGGGCTTCCTCCTCGCACCCTAGGTAAGGCAACGCCCGTGTGGCAGTGAGACGCTCGAGCCATTCGGCAAAAGCGCGCGGCACCACCACGCCCATGCCTTGGGTAGGCCAAAGGTCCATCAACTCCTCAGGAGGCGTTGGGAGGAATCCCAGACCGATGAGGCGTCCCAAGTTGAGTTTCACCGCCCGCGCAAGAACCACGCTCGGCGCATCCGGTCCATAAGGGTTGACGACCTCGTAATCGAAGTCGGAGATCTCCACGAGGCACTCCCGAAGCTCCGAGGCCGACAGAGGCGCGCGAAGCCCTGAATGGATCTCCCGAAGGACCGTCCGCCACTTGAGAGCTTGGGACACATTCTCCTCACGAAACCGTGCCTGCGACATGGAGTCCTCCGGTGATGGGACGTGCGTGAAATCTGCTATTGGACGTTTGCGGGTATCCATACACGGCCCATCGGCCAAAAGGCAAGAGCCCGTCCTCGTTGATAGAAATCGCCACAAAAAAACACCCTGACCAAAGGTCGGGGTGCTGTATGGAGTTTGAATGGACACAACTTCGGACGCTCGAAGGCTTTGCTCTAACCCATCCGCTTGGTCTTTGCCAACGGGGCGTTCAGGCAAAAGCCTCACTCGAAGATGCGCACCTGTCCGCCCACGACCGCGAAGGGCTGCTTGCCTTCGATAAGACCCGCGCTGGCAGACTCGCCCAAGGTCAGCTCCTCACCGGCATAGGAGAGCAGAACCATCTCTTTGCCTGCTTGATAGACCACGTGCGTGGGCGAATGGGCGACGATGGACTCGGGAACTTTGGTGGGCGCAAGGCGGGCGGAAAGGCCCGAGGCTTTGCAACCATCGAGGTCGAACACTCGGAAGCCCGCGTGGTTGACCGAAAAGCCCACGGACACGTCACCCAGGGAGTAGAGGTCCTGTTCGGAGTCGGGCGAAAACACTTCGAAGGAAGAGCGCTCAATTGTTCCACCGGCAAGAGTCTCGCAACGGGCGTCCGAGAGCACCGTGAGCCGCTTCGCCTGCTGGGCTATGGCCTTGGGCTCTACCGAAAGGCGATTGGTCGAGAGCACCTGAACGCCGTTGGTTTCGAAAGCCTGAGCCGACACGACCACAAAGTCCTCAGTGAGAAGAAGCGGGCGCAGCTCAGGCAAAGACACAAGAACCGCACTCTCCTGCTCATCATGAAGCCGGACGGAAACACGGTCACCCTCGGAGCACGCATAGACTACCCTTCCATCTCGGTGAGAGCCGAAAGAAAGCACGTCCGAACGAGCCTCGCAACGGGAGACCGTGGACTGATTGCCAAAGCGGTAGGCGTCCCGACTCGCAAGCTGCTCGAGTCTTTCGAGTCGCACGCGGCCGTCGCAGCGGGCCATGGCGTATAGAGCGAGACCCTGCTTGCCCTCGTGGAAGGACGCTTGGAGCACCTCGCATCCTGGCACGCTGACCGTTTGGAACTGGCGGGCGCGTGTGGGGTCTTTGCCAATCTGTTTGGTCGCAGACTCACGGGAGAGAGTCACTCCGGGCCGACCCGAACCTTCCTTGGAAGAAGACGAGGGGATGTTGTCGACCTCGGCCTGGCCCTCGCGGTCGAGCGCCTCAGCCTTGTCCGAGGCCTTTTGAATCGTTCCGCAGGCCGAAAGGGAAAGAGCGAAGAGAGAGAGTGTCAGGTTGGTTTTCATTGTGTGTTTCCTCCTACCCCTTGATTCGGCGGCGGGGCTGGAAACTTTAGGCTTGAGGCAAAAAAAACTTCACTCTTGAATTTTTTTCTTCCACTCAATGCGACTGACAAACTGATCCAGCGACTTGCAAAGCAAATCATCAGCGCTGAACGGACACTCCACCGAAGGTGTCGCATCAAGGCTGATCGGGCGCTGCATAAGTCGTTTGACAGCGCCGGCATACACTTGCGGGTTTTGAAGTTCTTCAACGACCAACTCGCGCGCACTGGGCGCTAGGTCCAACGCTTGCAAGAGAAGCCCTTGAGCGTTGTCGAAAAAATCAAATATCTCGCCGTCCGATCCGTATCTTTCCAAGTCATACTGCCAGACAAGAATAAGAAAAATCAGCACGTCTGACTGCTTTTGAACGAGGCTCCTGATGTCGGATTCTACGTCATCAGCGACGTCCTTCATTTCAATGGAAAATGACGATTCGGCACAATCTTTTTTGAACTGTATAGCCCATGCCAAAAGATCCGGTTCAGACGCCAATGAGCGATAAAAAGTCAGGTAGCTTCGATTGAGATACCTCATTCCGACACCTGAGACTCAAAGGAGTCTGGATCTCGGCTTGTGACATCTTCATACGTGTAAGGGTTGGATTGAGGAAAATGAGCACGAGAAAGGCCTGTCTCTTTGACCGCCATGCGCAACGCCTTCTCGTAAATGTCTTGAGAAGCCAAAGTGTCCACAAGAAAGTTCTTGAGGCTTGGCATCCTTTGCAGCATGTCGGAAAGTTCCGCCTGTCCTGACCACACGGACTGATACCAACTCCGTCCTCTCCTCTGTGGTTGATACTGAATCTTGAGCAAGTGCATGACGATTCGAACGACTTGACTTTCAAGCGCCGACCGATCCCGACCCGCTTGTTCCGCAAGAAGTTCGTACATAGCCGAAGATGGATTTGGGGACGTCAGACTCTTTTTGAACTCACTCACGGCTTTCACCTTCCAAGCGTAATCGTCCACCTGCCTTTGACCAAAATCCATCGTAACATCCTCAATCCATCGGATCCTTGTCGGACAATTCAACTTCAAGCTCAAGTTCAAATTTAAATCAAATCTCAAACGAAGAGACGGCTTCTTCGCTCGAAAGCGTATCGGTCGGTTTCAAGTCCAAGTTTATGAACGTGATGGGCTCAAGACGCGGAACCCCCATCTGAACCTCGATCTGCTCCACCCGCACATCGCCCGACGACGTGCCCACGACCTGCGCGGGGTAGGGGAAGTGCCTGAGCGTGACCGACTCCTGCCAGCCTCTCTTGCCCCACTGGGAACGAAGCAGGTTCCAATGTCCCCCTTCCTTCTCAATCCAGTACGCACACGGCTTCCCGGTCAGCCCAGTACGAACAAAGGCCCCCTGAGGGAGCCCTTTCAAACAGACCGCGCGTTCGCGTCTCTTTCTTTTCACTGCCATCAGCACACGGCCTTGTCAGGGTA
>JBOFET010000438.1:0-1578 GCA_051648225.1 Luteolibacter sp. | reverse complement strand
GCCGGTGGACACATCCCGGGCGAGCGCTTCGAGGATGCCGTTTTCATCGATCTTGAACTGCACGCCGACCCTCGCCTGGCCTTTCGGCGATGGGGAAAACGGAACGTCGAAGCAGCCGAGTTCCCAGTTGTCCCTGGCCCTTTCCCGCTCGCCTTGCAGTACCCGCACGCGCATCGCCGCCTGGCCGTCGGCGGCATT
This sequence comes from Luteolibacter sp., assembly GCA_051648225.1. GTDB lineage: Bacteria > Verrucomicrobiota > Verrucomicrobiia > Verrucomicrobiales > Akkermansiaceae > Luteolibacter. The sequence goes on along the minus strand of JBOFET010000438.1, from coordinate 1,380 downwards.
GGTGAACATCTCACCCGCCTTGCACGGGATGGTCGTATTGCGGGGGATGAGCACATTCATCAATCCACCGAAGGTCTCGATTCCCAGACTCAGCGGCGTCACATCTAGCAGGATCATCTGCCGGAGGGCTCCGCTCAAGACACCACCCTGGATCGTCGCGCCGAGGGCGATCGCCTCATCCGGGTGTTGTGAAACGTCCGGCTCACGCCCGAAAAGCTCGCCCACCGCCCGGCGGACCGCTGGCATCCGCGTGCTGCCACCTACGACCACCACCGCGCTTAGATCCTCCGGCTTGAGCGCGGCGTCCGCGAGCGCCTGGCGGCAAAGACGCAGCGTCCGGGCGATCCATGGCGATGCGAGTTTTTCCAGATCCGCCCGCGTGATCGTCTCCTCCAGGCTGCTGATTCCATCGTAAAACGGCACGCGGAACACCGCCACCTCATCATCAGATAGAGCGAGCTTCACCCGCTCCGCTTCGGCCATCAGGCGCACCCGAGTCGCGAGATCGATCTCGCCGATCCCCGATTTTTCCAAGATCCAGTCGAGAATCAGCGCGTCCAAATCATCGCCGCCGAGTCGCGTATCGCCATGGGTGGCGAGCACCTGAAACACGCCGTCCTGCATCTCCAAAATCGATAGATCAAACGTGCCGCCCCCCAGATCATAGACCGCCACGCGGGCCTTCTCGCCCAGCTTGTCCAAGCCATACGCAAGCGCCGCCGCAGTTGGCTCGTTGAGGATGCGGACCACCTCCAGCCCGGCGAGTTCGCCCGCACGCTTGGTGGCAGCCCGCTGGGCGTCGTGGAAATAAGCGGGTACCGTGATGACCGCCTTGGTGATTTCCACGCCCATCCGCCACTCGGCGATGCGCTTCATTTCCCGTAAAATTTCCGCACTGATTTCTTCGGCTGATTTCCCTAACACCCGCGGCGATCCATCCACGCCAGCGGTGACCTGCACCGGGAAATTCTCCTCCACTTCACTCGTCCGGCGCCCGATCAAGCGCTTGATGCTGGTGACCACACGCCCCGGCTCCAGCGCTCGGCGGCGCAGGGCCTTCGCCCCGATTTCGACCGAGCCGTCCTCGCCGATCCAAACCACGCTCGGCGTGATCCGGCGCCCGTCCTCATTGGCCAGCAGGATGGGAAATCCCGAGTCCACCACGCCCACCGCGGAATTAGTCGTGCCCAGATCAATCCCCAGAATCAGTTCGCTCATCGCCGCGACTTTCACGGCACGGCTGGAGTCCGTCAACGCCCGCCGCAGGGTTGCCCACATTTCAAGCACCATGCCTGTTGGTTTTTCTCAAAGCAAAAGCTTGGAACGTTTTTGTTCGTGGACGATCCAAGAAAATAGCAGAACTCCGGCCAGTCTGGCTGC
>JBOFET010000437.1:0-36240 GCA_051648225.1 Luteolibacter sp. | reverse complement strand
CCCCCCTCCCCCATCTTCCATGAAAACCATTGTAGCCCGGTTGTTGCCGCTTTTCTTCATCTTCGCAGGCTTGGCGTGTGCCGAAGATACCGCCGCCCCGCAGGTCGTCTCTATCGCCATTGCACCCGGCGCGGTCGATGTGAGCGCCACCAGTCAGGACCTCACGGTCACGCTCCGCATCACCGACGACGAGAGCGGCTTGGAGTATGCGAATATCTATCTGATCGATTCTGACAACAACTTCATCCTCTCCCGCTTCATTAACTTGTCCCAGCGGATCAGCGGGACCAACCTTGACGGGATTTACGAAGTCACCGCGACGGTGCCGCTTTATGCGAAACCCGGCACTTGGCGCATCGATACCCGGCTCGAGGATGCTGCCCAGCGCGTGCGCGAAACCGGACCTAACAACGAACCCTATCCAGTGCCGGCGGATGCGCTCTTCACGGTGACGAACGACGGCACCATCGATGTCCAAGGTCCTGCGGTGGAGTCATTCGCCGTGTTCCCGGCTGCGATTTTCACCGACGATTCCAGCGGCCAGGTGATGGCCACTTTCCGTTGCACCGAGGACCTCAGCGGCTTCAGCTATGGGTTCATCTATGTCAATGATCCGGAAGGAAATTTCCGCGCTGAACTCTTTGCGTATTTCCAAGACGCGCAAAGAACCTCTGGCGACACCTTCGATGGAACTTACACGGTACCCGTGATTATTCCGCAGGGCAGCATGCCGGGCACCTGGGAGCTATCCGTCTGGGCCCGCGATGAGGTGGGGAACTCAACGTATCAATCCGGCGGCACCTTCACGGTTTCCAACAACCCGCCGCATTCGCTTGGAAGCGCGCTGGATGCGACCCAGTTCACTTGGGACACTGGCAGTCCCGGCTGGAGCCGCCAGACCACGGAGACTCGTGACGGGATCGATGCCGCAGTGAGTGCTCAGACGGAAGATTCGCAGGAAACCACTTTCCAGACCACGGTGACGGGTCCCGGCACCCTGTCATTCTTTTGGCGGGTGGACTCCGAGGTGTCCGCCGATATTCTCTCGGTGACGGTGGACAGTACCGAGGAAACCCATCAGATCAGCGGTAACACTCCTTGGGCGGACCAATCGGTAAATATTCCGGCCGGGGCGCAGACAGTGACTTGGCGCTACGCGAAAAACGAGTCCGGAGCGCAGGGCCTGGACCGTGGATGGGTCGATCAAGTTCACTTCACGGCAGCGCTCACCGACGTCTCGCCGCCCATCCTACAAGCCGTGCGTGTTTCACCGGACCCGGTCGATATCATGGCAGGACCCCAGAGTGTTACTTTCACCATCGAAGCCTCCGACGACCTCCGGGGCATTTCCAACGGCAGCCTTCGCATCATCAATCCATTCAACACGACGATCTCAACCTTGCCCTTCGGCTCGGGCCAAAGAGTGAGTGGCGACGCACTTTTCGGAACCTATCAAATAGCGGCCCAGATCCCCGAAACACAAGGATGGGGAAACTGGCGGGTCGAGGTGGACCTGGTGGAAGCGACCTCCGCGAAGACCCGATCCTATGGTCTGGCGAAGGATCCGTTTCCCGTGCCGGGAGAAGAATTTTTCACCGTGTGGAGCGGTTCTCCCGATGACCTTGAACCGCCGCTGGCCCGGTCTATCAGCACCACTCCGGCTCCGGTTGACGTCACGACCAACGCGGCCACTCTCTCCGTCTCGATGCAGATCATCGACAGCTACACGGGCTTCTCCGAAGGTCACCTGCGGGCTTACACCCCAGCCGGAGTCTGGGTCGGTTCGGCGGAATTCGACGGGGAGGATCGGACCTCGGGTGACCCCTACGACGGGACCTACACAGTGCCACTGAGGATTCCGCAGGGCAGTGAAGCGGGCGATTGGCGTCTTGATCTCTATCTTCGCGACGAGTCGGGAAGTTCCACCTACCAGTTAGCCAGCACTTTCACCGTTGCTAACGACTCTTCCCACTCGCTCGCGAACGCGCTGGACGCCGCCCAATTCAGCTGGACCACCGGCAATCCAGGATGGAGCCACCAAACGAGTGAAACACACGACGGCATCGATGCGGCGGCCAGCGACCCGACGGAAGATTTGGAGGAATCCATTTTTCAAACCACCGTGACCGGTCCCGGCACTCTGTCATTTCGCTGGCGAGTCGATTCCGAAGAGGCGGGCGATTTCCTTTCGGTCGAGCTGCAGAGCACTTCCGAATTCCACGGAATCAGCGGCAACACCGCGTGGGCCGAGAGGTCGGTGTACATCCCGGCGGGCTCCCAAACGGTGATTTGGAAATATGCGAAAAACGGTTCGGTCGCGGAGGGCGAGGATCGCGGATGGGTGGACCAGGTCCGCTTCGCCGGGGACTCAGACCAGACGCCACCGGTTTTGCAGGCGGTTCGCATTTCCCCGCGACCGGTCAATGTCTGGGCAGGTTCGCAGACCGTCACCTTCACGATCGAATCGTCGGATGATTTCTGGGGTGTCGGCAGCGGTGGCATCCGCCTGATTCGTCCCTCCGGCGAGATTTTTGACATTCGGTCGTTTGATTCGAACGACCGGGTGAGCGGTGACGGCTTGTATGGAATCTACGAGGTGGAGGTGGAAATCCCCGATTCCGAGATGCTTGGCACGTGGCGGGTCGAGGTGGATCTCATCGAAGAAACCACTTCGTTTTTCCGCTCCTATGGCCCGGGCGAAGATCCATTTCCCAATGCCGGCGAACCATTTTTCACGGTCACCGACGGCACGAAAGCAGACCGCCAAGCGCCGATGGTCGCATCGATCAGCACGGCACCGAGCACCGTCGATGTCACGTCTGCGGCTGCCACAGTGACGGTCACCCTGCGGATTACCGACGACACCAGTGGATTTTTCGAAGGCAGCACTTCGGTGCGCACACCGACTGGGGCTTGGACAGGCTCGACCTATTTCAACGGAGAAAATCGGATTTCCGGCGACAAGTTCGACGGAATCTATGTCGTGGAGGTGACGGTCCCACGTTACGGGCCTCCGGGAGTCTGGAAGGCGGACTGCTATGTGAACGATGTCGCGGGCAACGATCTCGAATTTCCCTACGAACTCGGTTTCCCAGCTCCTGCGGGAGACGAATTCATGGTCATCAACACCGGACCAGCGGACACGACCGCACCGTCGTTGAGTTCGATCAGTCTTGCTCCAGCGAGCGTGAATACCAGCGCGGGTCCTGCCAACATCACCGTGACGGTATCCATCAGTGACGATCTCAGCGGCTTCCGGGATCGATACTTATTTTTCTACGAACCAGGCGACATTTTCAGCAACTCGGTCTTCGCCGGAATCGAAGAGTCCCACCGCATCAGTGGCAATGAACTGAACGGCACCTATCAAATCCCGGTGACGATTCCACAAGGCAGCACGGTGGGTTCCTGGCAAATCCGGGTCTTCCTCCGCGACCGCACCGGCGGCCAGAAAACCTACGGCCCAGGAGACACCGCTTATCCCTCACCCGGCACTGGCCAGTTTACCGTCACAACGCTGGCACCACCGCTTTTTCAAGCGTTCATTCAAACCTACCAGCTGACTGGCAACGATGCGGCTCCGTCAGCCGATCCGGATCGCGACGGTCTCAACAATGCGACGGAACTGATGCTTGGCACGAACCCGGTCAGCGCGGCGAGTGCCGGTGCGGGCCTGATTACCGTGACCCGTGACGCAGGATTCCTCTATCTCAATTTCACCATCGATCCCACACTCAGCATCACGACCGCGGGCGCGTGGCTGGAACTGCGAAATGGCAGTGGTGGTCTCCCCTTCCGCCTGACCGGCCAGACGCAGGCGGGACTCGGTGGACTCTGGGCCAATGTCCTACCATCCAGCACCGGCGGAGGGAGCTACCGGATCGGCTTACCGCTGAATACGGAAAACAAGGGGTTCATGCGCTTGTTTTTCGAGGCCCCATAAGCGGCGGGAACGCTGCAACCACCCGAGTTCAACGGGTTCCTGATGGAGTCGGCAGACTTGGTGCGGCTGTCTCGATCAAGACCCGCAGTCTGTTCAGTGGGCGGCTTTTTTCTCGGAGTGCCCAGCCCCGTCTTCGGCGGTGGCTGGATGCTCGTCGTGGCCTGCGGCGGCTCCATGAGCCGCCGCGCCATGGGGTTGGTTGAGTTGTTTGGTGCCGTCAGGGCCTTCGAAATCATGCCGCTCGCAGGAAACGGCAACCAGAGAAACAGCCATGAGGAGGAATGGGAAAAATTTCATCGCGCCGCTTGATAGCGACTCGCCGCCGAAAGGCAACCCCCAAGCACCGCAGAAATCAAGCGGACACCAGCCAATCCGCCACAGCGCTCGCTGCCCGCTGGTGGGCACCTGGACCTCCCAATTTCCCCGAGGTCTCCGCGAGGCGGGCCTGAAGCGCCTTGCGTTTTGCAGGGGATTCCAAAAATTCCCGGAGCGCGGCGGACACGGTCACAGGCTCGGCCTTGGCTTGGATGAATTCATCCACGACTTTTTCTCCAGCGAGAATGTTGACCAGGCCGATGTGTTCGATTTTCACCACCACCTTCGCGGTCATGTAGCTGAGCGGGGCCAACCGATAGACCAGGCAGTAAGGTAACCCATAATAGGCAGCCTCCAGCGTAGCGGTGCCACTTGCGATCACCGCGCAACCCGCCCGCTGCATCAGCGAGTGGCTACTGCCGGTGGTGACGGTGACGAGATCGGTCGCACCGGCCTCCGCCATCAGGGCGCGGATTTGCCCAGCGAGCTTGGCAGAGGCGGCGGGTACTTCGAAGGTGAGGTCCGGCTTCCAAGACTTCAGGCGCTTGGCCGTCTCGATCATCATCGGGTAGAGCCGCGCGACTTCCCGTTCGCGGCTGCCAGGAAAGAGGCCGACGAGGCACTCATCACGAATTGCGTTGGGGAGACGTTTTTCCTCCAACTCGTCAACAAGTGGGTTGCCCACGAAGGTCGTTTTAAGGCCCGCTTTCTCTAAAATCGGCTTTTCGAACGGGAACAAGCAGAGCATTTCATCGAGCAAGCGCGCCATCACCGGGATGCGGCGCTTGTTCCAAGCCCAGACTTTCGGGCTGATGTAGTAAATGATGCGGGTGGTGGGAAATTCCCGTTTCACCGCCTCGGCGAAGCGCAGGTTGAATCCGGGATAGTCAATGAGCAGCAACACTTCCGGTTGGAAGTTTTTCAACTCCGCCATCATTTCCACAAAACGCTGCTTGAACCACCCGTAGCGCTTCAAGACCTCCCAAATCCCCATCACCGCCGCGTCCTCCACCCAGTCCTTTAGGTCCGCTCCGGCGACTTCGCGCATGGCGGGACCGCCTACGCCGTGGATCTCCACCGCAGGCACCATCTCCTTCAGCGACCGCAGCAGTCCAGCCCCGTGAGCGTCCCCGCTCAACTCCCCCGCGACCACGTAAATCCGTTTCGACATGCGCCGGAGGACTATCCAAACCAACCTCCGCTGACGATGAAAAATCCTCTCCGCACCCAGCAACTTCCGCAGTTGCCCGTTGAATTTGGAAAACTTCCCGACTTACGCATTGATTTCGACGCCGCTGCCGCTTTGATCGCGCCACGCAATTTCGCAAGTTTTCAAATCATGTCTGCTGATCTCAAAGAATCCCCCGTCCCGCTTGCCGAAATTTCCCAAGGACCGAATGCGTTCGAGGCGTTTCTTGACCGCAACCAGAAGGGGCTGATCGTCTTCGCCATCCTACTGGCAATCGGGGCCGTCTGCGCCGTGATCTACCGCGGTGTCGAGAGGAGCCGCCAGGAAAGTGCCGGGGCCGCGCTCACCAAGGCCAACGACCTCGCGTCGTTGCAAGCGGTGGTGGACGGGCATTCCGGCACCATTGCCGCCCGCAGTGCGATGATTCTTCTGGCAGAAAGCCAATGGACGGATGGTCAAAAAGATGAGGCCATCGGCACCCTCCAGAAGTTCATCGCAGACTCCCCCACCCATCCGACCATTCCCACGGCCAAGGCCAACCTCGGCTCCAAGCTCATGAGCCAAGGAAAAACCGGTGACGCCACCCGGGTCTTTGAGGAACTTGTGTCGGATTCCTCCGCGCGTTTCATCACTCCCTTCGCTCTCATCTCCCTCGGCGACATCGCCAAGGCTGCCGGTGAAACCGAAAAGGCGGAAATCTCTTACAACAAAGCCAAGTCCGATTTCCCTGCGAGCAGCTTTGCCGATATGGCCGCCAAACGGCTCGCCATCCTCAAGGCCAAGCCTCCTGAGGAAATCGAAGCGCCGCCAGCGCCCGAAAAACCGGCAGATCCGCTCGAAGCTCTCAAAGCCCAGCTCCCCGCCGGAGTTACCGTGACTCCCTCCCCCACCCCACCTGAGACACCGGCACCTGATTCCGGATCGCCACTACCGCCATCTTCCGAGCCATAATTCACGATTCAATTTGACATCATCTTCACTCCAACCATCCTCCACGACCGTGTTTAAAAAAGTAATTGGCCAAGATAACAGCGAATCCTCGCGGACCGCTCCTCCACTTCCGGAAACCCGCCACCCGGAGCCAGTCTCACCCTCCTACGGTGCCCCGCAGCCTGCTGCCGCCGCCGTCCCGGCCCGCACCTCGCCCGCCGCGACCCGGAATATCCTCTCCACCGACGTGGAAATCAAAGGGACCGTCAAGTTCACCAACGACCTCGTGGTTGACGGTAAAATCGAGGGAGAAATCACCTCGGACGGCAATCTCACTGTCGGCGAAAACGCACGCATCAAGGCGGAGATTAAGACCGCGACCGTCGTCGTTTACGGCAAGGTCCACGGCAACCTCACTGCCACCGACCGCGTCGAGCTCAAGTCCAGCGCCGAAGTCGTCGGCGACATCAAGGCCAAGACGCTTTCCATCGAAGCCGGCGCGATCTTCGTCGGCAAATCCACCGTTGGCACTCCTGCCCAAGCCCCGGCATCCGCCCAGCCCGCCGCCAAGGGAACGCCTGCGGCATCTGTTGCCACGCCAGAAGCTCCCAAACAAGGCACCCTTGCTGGCACTGTCCCTTAATTTGACGGGCCAAGCCCCTTCAACGCTCTGTTCCCCCTGCCATGGCCGATGAAACTCCGCGCCATCGCATCGAGGTAACATGCCCGGAATGCAGCGCTTCACAGACTGAACCCGCGCTCGTGGTTTCCACACAGTGCCGCGCCTGCCGGGCAAATTTCCAAGTGCGCGAAGGCAAGGGCGTGGTGCGCAAACACCCGACCACTCGCCTCGCCGCACCCCGCAAGGACAGCGATCCGGAGCCAGAACCACCGCCGCAGGTTCCCCGCACGCCTCTTCTCCGCCAGGCACCTGCGATTCCGGCTCCCCGGTCTTTCCTGATGCGGCTTTTCAACCCGATCAAGCCGCCGCGCCAGGTCACCTGCTTCGCCTGCGAGCACTCCTACACCGCCGTCGGCGAGGCCCAGTCCAGCCAGTGCCCGAAATGCAGCGGCTACATCAGCCTGCTGGACTACGACATCACCACCCAGTGGAACCGCCGCATCCAGACTTGTGGCGACGTCACCATCCAGAAATCCGGAATCGTCTCCGGCGCAGCCATCCAGTGCCACGACCTCACCGTCATCGGCGAACTCGCCGGCTCGGTGGAATGCTCCGGCCAGGTCGTGATCCGCAGCAGCGGGAAGATTCTCGGCAGTGTCTCCTGCCGCCACCTGCGGGTGGAAAAAGGCGCACGCGTTGAGTTTCTCAACCCCGTCACTGCGGAAACGGCCAGCATCGGCGGAAATGTCCGTGGCCAGATCTTCTGCTCCGGAGCCATCACGCTTGAAAAACGCGCCCGACTCCAAGGACTTGTCCGCACCACCTCGCTCATCGTCAAGCCCGGTGCCAAACACACCGGCACCATCGAAATGATCTCGAACTCGCCCATCTGAAATCCCGGAAATGCACGCAACCCTCGACCTCAAGGAGGAAATCCTCGCCCTCAAAAAAGCCAGGAACGCCGTCATCCTCGCCCACAACTATCAGACAGGAGACATCCAGGACGTCGCCGACTACGTGGGCGACTCGTTAGGCCTCGCCTACCATGCCAAGGCCACCAGTGCGGACGTCATCGCCTTCTGCGGCGTCCACTTCATGGCGGAGACCGCCAAGATCGTGAACCCGGGAAAGATCGTTGTCCTCCCCGACAAGGACGCCGGCTGCTCTCTCGAGCAATCCTGCCCTGCCGACCAGTTGGAGGCCTTCCTCCAGGCGAACGCGGAGAAAAACTACTACGTCATCGCCTACATCAACTGCTCCGGCGGCGTCAAAGCCCTCTGCGACGTCATCTGCACTTCCGGAAACGCGGTGAAAATCGTCAACCTCGCCCCGCAGGATCGACCGATCCTTTTTGTCCCCGACGAGAATCTCGGTGCCTGGGTCATGGAACAAACCGGCCGTAAGATGGACCTGTGGAAGGGCAACTGTTATGTCCACGTCGAGTTCACCCGCGATTCCATCCACCGGATCAAGACGGAATACCCGGACGCCCTCGTCGTCGCCCACCCGGAATGCACCCAAGCGGTCCGACTGCTCGCCGACGAGGTCTGCTCGACCGAAAAAATGGTGAGCTACTGCAAGAACGCCCCGGTCAAGGACATCATCGTCGTCACCGAGAGCGGCATGCTCCACCGCTTGCGCAAGGAGTGCCCCGACAAGAACCTCATCGCCGGCCCCACCGACCGCTGCGCCTGCGCGGACTGCCGCTACATGAAAATGAACACCTTACAAAAACTCCGCGACTGCCTGGACACTCTCCAACCCCGCGTGGAGATGGACGAGTCCCTCCGCAAACGTGCCGAAGCACCGCTGCTCCGGATGCTGGAGCAGTCGAAGTAAAGGGACCACACGATTCGCTTCCCCAAGGCCTGGGATCAATGCCGGAGTCCGAGTTCCTGCTCCACCGCGCGGATGAAATCAGCCTCGCCAGAAGGAAGGCCATGCAAGACGCGCTTGTCGCGGATCAGCAACTTCGGAAGTTGTTTGGTTTTCCCCGAGAAGGATACCCAGTCGGCGATGTTTGCTGCGATGAGTTCGTCAATCCACGGGTCTTCCATCGCAACGTCCAGCCGGGCACGGGTAACCTGTTGCCGGGCTAACGACAAAACATCGGGAACCGTGAGCGCGGATCTTGATAGAACTGCCCGGTGGAACTCTGAAAATGCTTCCGGTTTCTCTCGCCAGACGGCCAGGGCGATGCGTGCCAATTCGCAACTGTCCGGATGCCCGACGTCACCGGGGAGAAACGAGTCGTTGCAAACCGGATCCAGTGGAACGGGCATCAACAGCACGCAGATGTCTGCCGGATAGTGATCTACCAGCGCAGAAAGGTAGCCGGCCATGATGCGGCAGGACGCGCATTGGTAGTCGAAATACTCGACCATCACATGCCTCGCATCCGCCGAGCCGAGCCGCGGGAGCGCAGCGACGGCGAAGGATTTCCGGCCCCCGTCGAAGGAAACCTTCCTGCCATTCCCACTCGCCTGAACGGGCTGCCCCGCGCCGGGCACCGGGTCTCCGTCAATCTGGTAGGTGGGAGGAACTGGGCCGTAAACCTGCATCAGACCGATTGCTAGAAATGCGCCAGCGCTCCACCGCACGAGATTCCCCGGCGAGCGGACCACGCTCACGCAAACCACCGCCAGACCCACTCCATGGGCGGCAAGGCACCAGGGACAAAATTTCCCGATCAGAACGCCTTGCACGAACAGGGACCAAAACACCGAGCCAAGAATCACCCCTAACAGTGGCACCGTAAAGCGGCGACCCCACCACTTCGGCGAGACCATGAGTCCGCCATAGACCAACGTTCCAAATACGGTGACCGGCACGCCGAAAACCACCGACCAGCGCGACGTGAGCATCTCCTCGCATGGACCGCCGGCGCAACCCGCGATCCCGCCTCCTGCGATGTGCTGGAACAACAGATAGAGATTGATTGCAAATCCAGCGAAAACGAGGAACCGGAAAACCCATTCACGCGAAAAACCACCGCGAGCGATGCGCTCCTGACGGCTCAAGTGGGTCATGGCACGGCGGGTTCCACTTTAAGACGCATGAAGCGTCTCGGATGGAGCGGGCCAAGAGGAGCCAAATCCCGCACGACGAGCGCGGCTCCCCCGTCCTCCATAATCTGTGTCGCAACCTCGCCAGACTGCCAGTCTGCTAGGTTTCCGGAAACTTCCACCGTGAGCAATGCCGGACGGTCCACACGGCGCGGGATACGGATGTGAGCATGCCCAGCCAAGAACGTCACCGGAGTGGCTGTCGCCGGGCCGGCAATCTTCGGCGGGGTGCTGAAGATGAATTCCAACAGATTTGAAGATCCGTCGCCATCAGGATCGTCACGAGGTCCGGCGAGTGGCTCTCCGGTGAGCAATTCCGTCTGCCACTGGGCGAAAAATTGGATCCTGCCGGACTGCATGAGGAAGGGCGAGCCACCGGCATTGAGATTTCCTAACACAACCTGATCGGCATTCGCGACGTTCCATTCCGACGGGATCGGGTTCAACGGATCCGGAGCTGGCCAGATCCAGCCGGTGTTGCGGAGGAGAATCATGTCCGTGCCCGTGGGAGTGACCCGGTAGCCGAAGATCCATGCCTGCGTCCCGACCAGGAACGGGCTGCGGTTATCCGCCACGGACATCAGGTCGGCGAAACGACGCGTATTGGGATTGTAGGCGGTGGAATCCGCCGCCACCCAGCGGGTCGCCCATTGTCCGACGTTCTGGCGAGTCGGCACAAAGCCGTTTGAAAACACTCCGAGTTCAAAATGAAAACCGGCATCCATCGGCACATCGGAGCCGTCCAGATTCACTTGAGCTGCGTCACTAAACCAAGCGATCGAACTTGCTGCGAGCCGGGGACTTGCAAGCAGAACGGATAGAATCACAAATAGATGCATCAGGGTGGATCAAAGGTAGGTGCGGCGGCGGCGGAGCACCAAGAATCCCCCGGTCATGGCGACCAGGAGGGCGGACGATGGCTCAGGCACGAAGGTAAAAGTCTGAAGTCCGCGAGTGCCCGCAGTGCCGAACTCTCCGGAACCTAACACCCCGTTCTGCCCGCCCCACACCGGGACAATTCCGGAATCCAGATCGCTGACGGCCCATTCGATGACCCGGGTGTTGCAGCAATCGCCGCCGACGGTTGGAAAAGTCCAGTTCAAGGCGCGGGTGAGCAACCACTCGGCACCCTCGACCGGATCGTCCTGATTTCGGATCCAGAGGTAAGCTTCGAGACCCGCGAAGCTCATGGTGCTCGCAGTCGTGTTGCTGGTAGTGACGTTGTTGTTCACGTAAACCGTGGAAGTAAAATAGCCGAAACTCTCCTGGTGAGCCGCACGATCGAACACTTCCCAGTTTAGAACCCATTGCCCGAGATTGGACTCCGTCGGGACGAAACCTTCGCGGAACGAGCCGAGTTCGAAGACGAACGTGTTGTTGAGAGCGACACCTTCACTGTCCGTTAGGTCACCAAACACCTCATTGCCCCAGTTCAGGGTTTGGGCATGGATGCGCGATGCGGCAACCGTGAACACGGCTGCGGTGAAGAGCGCGGTAGTGAGTTTCATACTTGGATGGAGCGATGTCCGGGCGAATCTGGGAATCCCGAGTGGAATGATCGGAATGTCAGGCTACGGGTTCCAGGGCGTGGGAATGGTGTGAGCGGGTAAAGCGCTGGCAGTACGAGTGATGACGCTGCGGTTGCCCGAGAGAATGGTCTCGGCATCCCGGGAGAGGATGGATGCGTCACCGACTTTGATCCAACGGGTGAGCGACGGCTGCGAGGCAATCCCGCCTAGCAGGTAGTAGGTGTCATAGCCGGGCGCCCCGATGACGGTGTCCGCCTTCCAAACGAAGATGGAATCCGCCCATTTGAAGTTGGTGCTGCCGAAGAATCCGTTGGTTAGATTCATGGTGCGGCCGCGAGGACCATTGGCGGATTGATTGAGTGGATATCCCCCGCCGACAAGATTGTTTCCGGGGGCATGCGGGCGGACAAAGTCGTTCGCTCGGATTTCCCCGTAGGCTAGAATGGAACGGACCGCGGTCTTGTTGTTGAAAAACGCGCCTTGCCCCGGAGGGATGACCACACCTCCCTGGTTGACCATAGCAGCGTCGGCAGAGTCCACCCAGCGGGAGACAGAAGGAATTTCGCCGTTCCCGTCGAATAGCCAATAGATGATCCATGCGCCTCCGGCATAGATCTGGATTTGATCCGCCGAGGACTGTCTGCCGGAAGCGCCAAGGCCGGAAACCGGAAAAATTTCTCCCAACGTCCAGTGGCGGTGAATGGCCACCCGATCACCGATCAGGCCTACGGGAGGAGGCCCAGACATGGTGTTGAAGGGAGCGACCGCGGCGTGCGGGTCACTGTCACTGGCGAGGGTGACGGTGTTTCCCGCTGTGGAGACAAGATCAAAGCGCTGGCCCTCACAGTCGCCCGAGACGACCTCCAGATAGAACGAACCGCCGGAGGAAAGTAAGAGGGCGAGATTGTCATTCACGGCGAAGGTGAGGTTCTGACCACTCACCTCAGTCACCGTGCCGGTGAATACAGTTTCACGCTGATAGGGATTGTTATAAGTACGGCAGCAGATTTCGAGTCCAGTCACGGTCCAGCCTTCTGTTTCCGTATGGCTGGTGTGGTCGATGTCGCCGTTTCCTCCTCCGTCGTCATCCAAATCCGCTTGGATCCGGACCACTCCCCTGCCGCTGGTGAGTCCGGTGAGGGCTTCGAGGTCGTGGATGGTCACGGTTTCGGTGCAGTCACCATTGTCCACTGTGGAAACCAAGCCCGGAGTGATGGGCAGGGGCTGCCAGGAAGTCGGATCACCGGGAACTGCGGCATATTGGAGAATGTAAGTCACATTTGCCGGCGCTCCGTTGGGTCTCACAAACACTCCTTCAATGGTGCCAGGACCAAGTGTGGAAGGCTGGATGACCCATGCGGTGGCACCGAGCCACTTATTGCCGGTGCCTGTGTCGTATGGCATCGCGAAGGCAAACTCGGCGAAGTTGTCATAGGCATCTGCATCCGGATTTCCAGCAGGAGCCTCACCGGGATGCTGGAACTTCCACTGGCCCCAGTCATCCGGACAGGTGTCCAGTTTTTCAATGAAATCATTGCCCGTATTGGAATTTCCAGCGGTGACGACGACGGGGCGAATTTCATCAGGATCATCTCCATCCTTGTCCGACACGCTGTCATAGCCAAGCGGTTGGTCTTGGAGGACGCCGTAGGTGCCTGGAATCAGATTGGCAAAAGAATAGGTGCCATCGAGCGCGGTGGTGACAGTGACTGATTGCACGCCTGCGGCGATTCCGTCACTATCAAAGAGATTTCCGATAGAGTTCAACAGAGTGAGGACGACACCACTGACCGGTGAGTCACCATCGCCATCATGGTCGGTATCTTCAAGGACGCGACCGGTGATCGATCCGGGTGGCACTGGAGTGGTCGCCTCGTTTTCGGTGTCATTTCCCGAAACAGGATCAGGCTGGTCACCGCTGATGATGGCGAGGTTCAGATAGTCGCCTGAAGCGAGAACCTTCGCGGTGATTTCCAAGATGCGGGACGTTCCGCTGTCAAGGCTACCGACGTTCCAGACACCGGTGGAGCTGCTATAGTCGGGCGCGGGATTCGCACTGATAAATTCATAACCTGAGGGCAGCAGATCCATAACCGCGACACCGGTGGCGGAGATTGGACCTTGGTTGCCGGCCACGAGAGTGAAGACGACGTTGGATCCGATGTTAGGCGTTGGATGGTTCACTGTTTTCAAAACACCCAAGTTGGCGAGAGGTGCGTATCCGTCGATGCCGGCATCGACACCCGATCCTGCGGCAGCCATGAGGAAAGAGGGATCTTCGCCTTCCGTCCGGGTATAATCGGCGGGATACTCGGGATCCATTTCGTCAACGTCCGCAGTGGTGTCACCCGGGGGAACGGTGGCCGTCCAGTCCCCGTTGGAATTGGTGGCGACCGTCTGTGCAATGCCGCGTGAATCCGTGACAACGATGTTCACACCGGACAGGTCGGGTTCATCGGGATCCTGGTCACCATTTCCGTTGGTATCGATGTAGAGATGACCGAAGACGTTCCCAGGTTGATAGAAACCTGCGTCGATGGTGTTGTTAACCTCACCTCCGGCGATGGAAAAGACAGGACTGCGCCCGGTGGAGACAGATAGGTCACTGTCCGAAGAATCCATACCTTGGTCAGCGATGGAACGTGTGAATCCAGCGGGAGTATCGAAGAGAATATAGTAGGAACCCGGCATCATGTTCACAAACGCATAGGCTCCCGCGACACTGGTGGCAGTGCTTGCAACCACGGTGTCGTTCACAGAGTTGAACAGCGTCACGGAAGCACCCGGGATTCCAGACTCGCCAGCGTCCTGCACCCCATCAGCATCCAAGTCGTTCCAAACGTAGTCGCCGACCATCGCCGGGGAGGTGTAGCCAAAATCCACGTCGCTTCTCGTCTGGTTGGCACTGACGAAAAAGGTGGCAGAATGATCCAGAGCATCGAGCAGGCCATAGGTCTGAACAAACCCGGACGGCAAGGTGGAGATATCGACACGCGCCGTAAAGTTTCCGGGCATCAGATTGGTGATCGAATAGGCACCAGAAGCATTCGTGATGGCCGCTGGCTCGGATGCGATCTCAAACAAACCGTTTCCGTTGATGTCCGCATAAACACGCACACCGTTGATCCCGGATTCACCGGCATCCCGCACTCCGTCCGCGTCCATGTCGTTCCAAACATGATCGCCGAAACTGGCGGCAGACCGATAGCCAAAATCCACATCGGTAGCCGACTCGCTGGTCACAACCGTGCGCGACGCGACATTCGAGGTAGCGACACCATTCAAATCGTAGGTCGGGGTGGCTCCCTGCGGCAGGGTACTGATCTCGACGCGGACGCTATAGATTCCAGATGCGAGATTTTCAATCAGGTAGGCTCCATTGATGTCGGAGATATCAAAACGCTCCGTGGCCTGGTCGAAAACCCCGTCGCCATCGGTATCGATGAAGACCATTACACCTTCAATCCCCGGCTCCCCCGGATCACGAATTCCGTCAGCATCCCGGTCGTTCCAGATGACATCACCGATGCTGGCGTCATTTCGGTAGCCGAAATCCACATCCGTGCGCGATACCGAAAGCGCTACCGTGGCCGAGTGATCCCCAATGGGACTTGCCAGATCGTAGGTCTGAACATAACTAACCGGCAGCGTGTTCGTATCGATACGAACCGTCCAATTCCCCGGGTAAAGATTGGTGATTGAGTAGATGCCCCTTGCACTGCTGGTCGATGAAGGTTCGACAACATCGAAGGCTCCGTTGTCGTTCCAGTCGATGTAAACCCTTACATTCGCAAGAGGACCCTCGTTCGCGACAGCGGCATTGAGATCATCCGCGTTATTGATCCCACCGGAGACGACAACATCACACCCTCCGTCGATGATGGGGATGCCTTGGAAGATCCCGTCGTCGTTGTTATCAATCGATCCGTTTCCTGACAAATCGATATACCCGCCGATGATACTGAATCCGGCGAGAGATCCGTTATCATCGTTGTCCACACCGCTCATGTTGTTGATGTCAATCCGCCCGTTACGAACATTGTAAGTCGTGCGCGTCCCGTTCGCGTCGAGGTCTTCCCAGACGAGATCTCCCAGAGAGAGCGTTCCACGATAGCCGAAATCCAGATTACCCCGGTGCTCTGCTGCCAGAAGGGTGACGGAAGATTCATGGTCGAGGACTCCATTCAAATCGAAAGTCTGATTGATACCAGGTGGGAGCGTGGCGGTGTCCACCCGCACCTCCCTGGGTCCAGCGCTGAGATTGCCGATGTAGTACGTTCCATTTCCCGAGGTGATGGTGTTAGGTTCGCCAGCGTCATAGGAATTGTCGTTGTCCAAATCAATATAGACTCTGACTCCATTCATGCCCGGCTCGCCGTTTTCCTGGACACCATCCGCATCGCGGTCCAGCCATACGCGGTCGCCCACGCTGGCACCGATCCGGTATCCGAAGTCCGCGTCCACGCGGTCTTGGGCGGAAAGAAGGGAAACGGTAGCGACGTTGGTTGTGGTCAATCCATCGAGATCGAAGGTCGGACCGTAGCCGACATTGGCTGCGGCGATGTCCGCCGTGTCCACCCGCACGGTGTAGGTTCCGGCGAGCAGTCCAGCCAAGAGGTAATTCCCATTCGCGTCGGTTGTATCCCTTGTTTCTCCACTGTCCCAAATCCCGTTGTTGTTGGAATCCACAAACACATCAATTCCTGCGATGCCGCCTTCTCCCGCGTCCTGATTTCCGTCTCCATCGGCATCGACCCACAGCCTGTCGCCGATGCTGCCGTGCACCGGGTCTTCCCACTCCACGGGCAAGAGCAGGCCGAATGGCGATATTTCCACCGACCCGGTGTTGCGCAGCGTTCCTGTCGAGAGGTTCGCGTAATCGTCAATCACCGCATGGAAGGTCACTTGAAGCTGCTGCCCCATGCCCATGTTTCCAGGCACCGGGAAACCCGAACCATCGAGAGGAAAAACCGTCCCCGTGGGGTTATCAGGAATGGCAATCCATGCCTGCCAAAGTCCATTCACACTGAATCTATAGCGTGCGGAGTCGGCGAGGTAGGTGACATCAGAAGGTAGGTTGTCGGTGACCGCGAAGGGACCCGGGATGGAGGCCCGTGCACTGTTCACCCCGCGGATGTCATACTGAAGTGTGTCTCCGGCACTGATGTATCCATCTCCATCCGCGTCCACTAACAAATCGGAACGTTTTGCGGACTCCCCTTCACGAAGCGGTGGGACCAGTGAGGCAACATCAATGCCTGGCTGACTGTTAGTGGCCGAGGTGGGATCCTGAGCCCACGCGGCGGCGATCTTCACGTTCGAGTTCAGTGAATAAACGAGCATCCCGCTCTGGTCGCCGTCAGGATCGAACAGCTTCCTTTGTTCGAGTTCCCGCAGGCTGAGAGCCAGGTCGTAGCGATTGCCGTTCGGGTCAACCAATGCGCCAGCGTTGTCACCGTTGTAGTCCACATAAATCGTTTCCGGTGTATGGCCGTTTCCTACGGTGCAAATCCACATGGGATTGCCGTTTTCAGCCGGGTTGACCGATGAATAGGGATCCCGACCCAGACCCAGACTCAGCAACACCTGAGTCGTGAGGGAAGGCCTCCCGACCAACGTAAAACCTCCATCCCACGCCTTGTTGTTTTCCGCAGCCGCAGTGCCATCCGAGTCCACCGTGCTGATCGCGTAGAACAACGGCGGATTCGCTCCCGTCGTGTAAAAGCGATAGGCTCCGAAGTGGGTTCCCGACACGGCGGGAGAATGCACCACCTTGGCATTTCCTCTGGCAGGAACCGAAATCGAAGCGGTGGCATAGGTCGATGTGCTATTCCGGTAGTCATAGTTGACGGTGATGGCGGAAGCACTTGGATTATAGAGGAAGGTCAAAGTTCCATTACCGGCAGGCGTGCTTACTGGTGAAAAGTAGTCCGAACTCCATCGGTTGACGGGCAGGAGGGTCGTATCGCGGCTCGCATAGTCGGAGTTCAAGGTTCCGGTGAAAAGAACCGCCTGCACGGGTCGATCCGCAAGAATCCTGCCGCCGGTATTGACCGAGTCTCTCAGAATGCTCTGACCTTCGGAGAGCGAAACGGTTTCTTCGAACGAACCATTGTTGTCCTTGTCGATCTGGACGTTCGCACCACCGACGCCGGCGGAAATTGAAAACGCCACATAGTTGAACTGGTCCTCGTCATTCGCGAGTGCCCCCGGAGTCGTCACGGTGGGCATGTCCACGCCGACGGGCGAGCGATACTCAATCCCCCAGAGACCTCGCTCGAAGACTTCCACACAACCCGCCAGCAGCGTGTCGGTGCCGTCCGGGAAGGCGGTTTTCGTCAGTGAAATCGGCTTGTAGGAGGCGATTTTGTCCCGCGCATCATAATCGACGACGGCCTGCAAGGTGGCCGTGTTCACAAAGTTCCGCAGGCTGAAAACCGTTCCCGCCGGAATGTTGTCGGCCGCGTTTCCGGGGGGGTAGCCATTCGCTGGATTTCCATCGCCGAAAATCAAGGTCGAGGACTGCGTCGGATTGGTGATTTCCCGCTCATATCCATCTTCCCAGTGGTCGTAGTAAATCACCGTCCCATCGGTGGCTGCGGAAAATGTCACGAACACCGTGATTGGGCCGTTCGCCACCGTGTTGATGGCATCGAAGGCCGCAAGCTGTTGATCCTCAGGAAACGGCACATAGAAAACCTGCGTCGGAGGGGGATTTCCGGCCACGACCGACAGCGACTGGAGAAGGAAGGCAAATCCAGCCAGGAACCAACGGGACATTGGAACAACCATGAATGTGAGGATCGGGGTGGGACAACAGGCGGACGAATCCGAGCTAAAATTGCGTGACTGATGACAATCACGAGCACTTTATAGTTAAGAAAACCTTACAAACTCAAGATTTTTTTGGAAAACCTACGCAATTTTTAAAAATTCCAGCGCCGTGCTGAATCACTTCGCCGCTTGTGAAACTTTTCACAAAGCACGCTTGCCGGGTCCGGGTCCGGTGGACATATTCCCGCGCGAGCAACTCCGGACCGTTCTTGCACAAGCGTCCGGCGCTTTTTTTGAAGCCATGAGCGACACACCTTCGGCGACTGCGGAATTGAAACTGCCCAAAGACCTGGCTGCTGAAAAAGGCATGGTCAACGTCCAGATTGACGGAATCTGGCACCAGTTTCCCAAAGGCACGCGGATGATCGAGGCCTGTCGCCAGGCGCAGATCGTCGTCCCTCACTATTGCTACCACCCGAAGCTCAGCTCGCCCGGAAACTGCCGGATGTGTCTCGTGCAAATGGGCATGCCTCCCCGCCCCGCGCCCGGCCAGGAGCCACAGCGCGATGAAAACGGCTACGAAATCATCGGCTGGATGCCACGTCCGGTCATTGCATGCGCCAATACCATCGGCGAAAACATGGGCATCCGCACCACGGGTGA
Organism: Luteolibacter sp.; assembly: GCA_051648225.1. GTDB lineage: Bacteria > Verrucomicrobiota > Verrucomicrobiia > Verrucomicrobiales > Akkermansiaceae > Luteolibacter. Next base: position 17,210 of record JBOFET010000437.1, on the reverse strand, counting down.
CCTCGTCGAAAAGTGCCGCGAGGGCGTCATGGAATTTCTCCTGATCAACCATCCGCTCGACTGCACCATCTGCGACCAAGCCGGCGAGTGCCGCCTCCAAGAACAATCCGTCCAGCACGGGCGCGGCGTGTCCCGCTTCGTGGATATGAAGGTGAAAAAACCGAAAAATGTCGATATCGGCCCGCGCATCCGCCTCGACGACGAGCGCTGCATCATGTGCAGCCGCTGCATCCGCTTCATGGACGAGGTCGCATCCGATCCCGTGCTCGGCTTCACCCAACGCGGCACCCACACCACTCTCACCGTCCATCCCGGCCGCCTTCTCGATTCCAACTACTCGCTCAACACCGCCGATATCTGCCCCGTGGGTGCACTGACATCCAACGACTTCCGCTTTCAAATGCGTGTTTGGTTTCTCAAGGAAACTCCAACCATCGACGTCAATTGCGGCACCGGAACCAACATCACCGTCTGGACCCGGGGAAATCAAATCCACCGCATCACCCCGCGCCTGAATGACGAGGTGAACTCCGCCTGGATGCCCGATTCCCACCGCCTCAATTTCCACTACATCGACAGCGCATCCCGCCTCACCGAGCCACTCGTTAAAACCGGCGAAGCCCACACCGCCACAAGCTGGCACCTCGCACTTTCGAAAGCTGCGGGCCGCATCAAATCCACTCCCGCAGGCCAGGTTGCCATCATCGCCTCAGGGCGGATGACCAACGAGGAGCTCTTCCTCACCCGCGCACTCGCTGCGGAAATCGGCACCAGCCATCTCGCCCTCGTGCCACGGACCGGAGAGGCGGACGCCCTGCTCGTCGCCGCAGATCGGAATCCGAACACGACCGGAGCCAAGCTCATTCTCAACACCGAAGACCCTTACAGGCATCTCGTTTCCATCCGCGAGGGAGTTCAGAACGGCTCGATCAAGTCCCTCATCATCCTCGGCGAAGACCTCATCACCGACGCCGGCTTCACCCAGGAAGAACTCGCAAAACTCGATTTCCTCCTGCAAACCAGCATCCTTGCCAACCCGACCGCCGAGCTTGCGGATATCGTGCTCCCCTCCGCCGCTTTTGCCGAAAAGCGCGGGTCCATGGTCAACCTCGCCGGTCGCCTCCAACGCCTCAATCGCGCCGTGGAGCCACCCGGCCAGGCGCACGATGACTGGGAAATCCTCCGGGACCTCATCCTCGCCCTTTCCGGCGGGCCGAATGAAGCACATCACATCGAGGACGTCTTCAAGGCCATCGCGGAAGAGCACCCGGAGTTCCGTGGCTTGACCCTCTCGAAAATTGGCCATCAAGGCATCCCCATCGCGGACACCGGCTACCAGATCCCCCTCCTTGCCAACGAGCGTGCGCGGAAAGCGGCGGGACTCATCAACGGCTGATCTTCCCATTTTCACCCACCGACCCCATGCCGGATCTCGTTTTTCAAATTGCCATCATCATCGCGAAGATCGTCACCCTGACGTTCCTGATCGTGCTGCCGCTCGTTCCTCTATCAGTCTATTTCGAGAGACGGTTCTCCGCCATCATTCAGGACCGGGTCGGCCCTAACCGGGTCGGCATTCCCTTCACCCTCCTAGGCTTCAAGAAAGACTTCCACCTCTTCGGACTCGTCCAGCCGATCGCGGATGGACTTAAACTTTTCCTCAAGGAAGATTTCACCCCGGACCATGTCCGCAAAGCGTTCTATTGGATGGCCCCCGCCCTCACTGTGGTGCCTGCGCTCATCACTGTCTGTGTGATTCCTTTCGGCTCGCCGCTCGGCATCTTCGGCCACACCGAGAAGCTCGTCATCGCAGACCTCGACATCGGCCCCTTGTTCATCTTCGCCGTCGCCTCCCTGTCCGTTTATGGCATCACCCTCGCCGGCTGGTCCTCGAACTCGAAGTTCCCCTTCATCGGCGGCGTGCGCTCCACCGCGCAGATGATTTCCTACGAAATCGCGCTCGGCCTCTCGATCATCCCCGTGCTGCTCTACTACGGAGATCTCAACCTGAGCAACATCGTGCAACAACAAGCCGATCACGGCTGGCTGCTCCTCCCGCTTTGGGGCCACGACGCGGAACACACGCTCGGCAGCAAGCTGCTCTTCTGGATCCCCGCTTTCATCGCCTTCCTCATCTTCACCATCTCCATCTTCGCGGAAACCAACCGCATGCCCTTCGACCTTCCCGAGTGCGAAACCGAGCTCGTCGGCGGTTATCATACCGAATACTCGTCGATGAAATTCGCCATGTTCTTCATGGGCGAATACGCCGCCATGGTCATCGGCTCCGCGCTCATCATCACGCTTTTTCTCGGCGGTTGGTCGATCGGCTTCGGCCTCGACGCGCTGGTCGCCCAGCTCCACATCGGCGACTTCTACTTCGGCGGCCTCATCCACATGGGTTGTTTCCTCACCAAGCTCATCGCCTTCATTCTCTTCTTCATTCTTGTCCGCTGGACGGTGCCACGGTTCCGCTATGACCAACTCATGAAACTCGGTTGGGTCGTGTTTTTCGAAGCAGCACTCATCAATGTTTTCCTCGCCGCACTCATCATCGCCGCACCCGAACTCACCGGGGCCATCATCGGCATCGGAGCCGTCTTGCTCATCGCCGTCACCGGTGCCGTCATCTGGGTCGCCAGGGTCTCTGAGGAAAGCCCGAAAGTTCTCCGTGCCTGATCTGCAACGCCGCACACCTTCCTCTCATGGCCGTCATCAAACTCCAGCGCCCGAAACTCAACTTCGGCGAGAAAATCTACTTCGGAGCCCTCATCAAGGGATTCTTCCTCACCATGACCCACGCCGTGAAAACGCTGCGCGGAAAATCCGTGGGAGCCGACGAACTCGCATCCTCCGGTCTCGGCGTGACCATGCAGTTCCCCGAGCAGCGCTGGGACTCGCACCTCCCGGACTACTATCGCGGCGCGCCCACGCTTGTCACCGATGAGCAAGGCCGCGAGCGCTGCGTTTCCTGCCAGCTCTGCGAATTCATCTGCCCGCCCAAGGCCATCAAGATCAAGCCAAGTGAAATCCCATCCGATGACCCATGGGCCAAGGTCGAGAAACGCCCGCTCGAATTCGATATCGACATGATCCGCTGCATCTACTGCGGCATGTGCGAGGAAGTCTGCCCCGAGCAGGCCATCTATCTGCGCAAGGACTACCTCATCACCGGCCTCAAACGCGCCGACATGGTTCACGACAAAAAGAAGCTCTACGAAATCGGCGGCGTCCGCACAGGCCTCGTCAACAAGTGGAATGAGCTGAAGTAAGGGACATTGGGGCTTTGTAATTGGATAACTAGGGATGGAAGAAGAGCCAACGAAGACATTTGAGGATCTCGAAGCCTGGAAAGCGGGCCGCGAGCTTCGCATCTTCGTCTTCCGGCAGATCATTCCCATTCTGAAAAATTTAAAAGAGTTCGATCTATTGGATCAAATCAAACGGGCATCCCGGTCCGTCACTCACAACATCGCCGAGGGCCATGGCCGATTTCACTTCCTGGACAACTATCGTTTCTGTTCCCAAGCGCGAGGATCTCTCAATGAAGTCTTGGACCAACTCATCACCTGCCACGACGACTCTCTGATAGATGATGGCCTTTATCATGGCGGGCGCGAGCACTTCAATAAGACGCTCCGCATCCTCAACGGGTACATGTCGTGGCTAAAACGCTCGGCAAAAGCGAAAGGCTCCACCACCGAAACGCCCCCAATCTCCAATCTCTAATCCCAAATGCCTTCTTATTTATTTTGGCTCTTCTCCACCGTCATGCTCATCGGCGGTGTTTCCGTCATTGCCTTCCGCAATCCGGTGTCCAGTGCGCTTTCGGTGGTCACCTGTTTCGTCGGGCTTGCCGGACTCTTCATTGGCCTCAGCGCCTTCTTCGTCGGTGTCATCCAGATCCTCGTCTATACCGGCGCGGTGATGGTTTTGTTCCTTTTCATCATCATGCTACTCGATTTGAAAGATGAGGAAAAGGCCTCCAAGCCATTGCTACCAATCGCCGGCGGGATTGCTCTGGTCGCCGCCTTCATGGTCCAACTCATCGGTGTGCTGTCCCGTTCGTCGAATCAAATCGCTCCCGCACTCGACAAGGAAGTCCTTGCCTCCGCCGCCGCAGGATTTCCACCCACCGGAAAAATCGCGGCTTTCCTGGGTCAAGGTAGGTTACCCGATGTCCACCTCATCGGGCACACGCTATTCACGGACTATAATTTCCCGCTACAGATCCTCGGCGTCCTGCTCCTCGTCGCCACCGTCGGCGTCGTTGTTCTTTCCAAACGCCAGGCTGACTAACCGACCATTTTCCCCATGGCCACTCTCAACGACTATCTCCTCGTCTCCGGCTTGCTCTTCGCCATCGGCCTCGCCGGCGTGGTGCTGCGCCGGAACATCATCATCGTCTTCATGTGCCTCGAACTCATGCTTAGCGCGGCGAACCTCACGCTTGTGGCGTTTTCCCGTTTCAATCCGACTCCCAACGGTCTGCCTGATTATAACGGCCAGATGCTCGTCTTCTTCGTTATCACCGTCGCCGCTGCGGAAGTCGCCGTCGGCCTCGCGATCATCGTCGCCCTCTACCGCGCCCGGCAGACGATCCACACCGACGAGCTGACCTCGCTCAAGGGCTGATACCCGGCCAGTTTCAAATCTGAAATCTCACATTTAAAATTTCATGCCCTGGATCCTCCTTTTCCTCCCACTCATTGTCGCGGCGGTGAACCAACTCGTCTTGAAGAAGACCGGGCTGGTTCCGATCGTTTCCACCGCCTCCGCCGTGGCCACCTTCGTGATCGCGCTACTGCTACTCAAGACGACAGGCACCGTCTCATTCCCATGGGCGACCATCGGTGACTTCTCTATCGAAATCGGTATCAAGCTGGACCGGCTTTCCACCGGAATGATGATCGTGGTGACCGGCATCGGCATGCTCGTCCACATCTTCTCACTCGCCTACATGAAGGACGATGAAGCGAAGGCCCGCTACTTCACCGGCCTATCACTTTTCATGTTCTCGATGACTGGCATCGTGCTGGCGAACAATTTCATCATGACCTTCATCTTCTGGGAGCTGGTCGGTCTCAGTTCCTATCTGCTCATCGGCCACTGGTATCAAAAAGATTCCGCCGCAGATGCCGCGAAAAAGGCATTTCTTGCGAACCGCGTGGGCGACTTCGGCTTCATGGTCGGCATTCTCATGCTGTGGGGCATTACAGGCGCGCTTTCGTTCGATGCGATGGCCGACGGCGTGAAAGCCTTCCAAAACGCGAACGCCACCCTCTTCGCCACCACACTTTCCATCGCCATGCTCTGCGTCTTTTGCGGAGCGGTTGGAAAATCCGCGCAGCTTCCTCTCCATGTCTGGCTGCCAGATGCCATGGAGGGTCCGACTCCGGTGTCCGCACTGATTCACGCCGCGACGATGGTCGCCGCCGGGGTTTACATGCTGTTCCGCGTCCAGCTTTCCCTCGACCTCCCGGCTGATGTGGTGACCGGCTTTTTCTCCAGTAACGTCATCGCCTGGGTCGGCGGCATCACTTCTCTAGCAGCCGCGCTGATGGCCACCCAGCAGGACGACATCAAGAAGATTCTCGCGTATTCCACGCTCTCACAGCTCGGTTACATGGTCATGGCCGTCGGCCTCGTCGCCGGTGAAGCTGGCATGTTTCACCTTTTCACCCACGCCTGGTTCAAGGCCCTGCTCTTCCTCGGCTCCGGCGCGGTGATCTACGCCTGTCACCACGAGCAAAACATCTGGAAAATGGGCGGACTGCTCAAAAAAATGCCGATCACCGGCCTGACCTTCGCCATCGGCACCGCCGCCCTGATCGCGGTGCCTTATGTAACCTCCGGCTTCTGGTCGAAGGAGGAAATTCTCGCCGCCGCCTACGGTGGAAACAAAGCACTCTTCGGCATTGCCATCTTCGTCGCCTTTCTAACGACGTTCTACATGACCCGCCTGTTCGTCGTCGCCTTCTTGGGAAAACCCCGCGACCACGGTGCCGATCATGCCCACGAAGTCGGGCCACTCATGCTACTGCCGCTCGTGCTGCTGGCGGTGATGGCCGTCATTTCCGGGTTTGCCTTTATCAGCAGCCCTCTCAACGCCTACCGCCCGGTCCACCATGGCCATGTCGATGGACACGCCATCATTCTCGGAGCTTCCATCACCTCACTCGTCCTGGGCCTCATCGCCGGATTCATACTCTACAAGGGCAAGGAAAAGGACCCGGTTTCCATCCCGCTCTTCCGCGACCGCTTCTACGTGGACAGTCTCTACGACAACTTCATCATCCGTTATTTCCAAGACGCCTTTTCCGCCATCATCGGCTTCTTCGACGAGTTCCTGATCAACGGCCTCATCGTCGGTGGTCTCAGCCGAGCCGCCGAATCTTTCGGCAATCTTTTCCGCAAGGTCCAGTCCGGCAGCCTCCAGGGCTATGCCTTCGGCTTCGGCCTCGGTGCCATCCTCGTCGTCTATTTCACCGCTTTCTAACTGGAGCGCGGAACTCATTTCGCGCGAAATCCTCTATTTTTCAAAATGGCTTCACAAACTCTCACCATCCAAATCGAACGGGGCATCCTGCTTCTTCGAGGTCAGAGAGTCATGCTCGATTTCCAACTCGCCGACCTCTATCAAGTAGAGACTCGCGCGCTTAAGCAAGCAGTCCGCCGCAACCTTGAGCGCTTCCCCGAGGATTTCATGTTCGAACTCAGCACCAATGAAATCGATGATCTGGTGTCACAAAACGTGATACCCGGACTCGGTAAACTTGGCGGGGCCGTCCCGATGGCCTTCACCGAGCAGGGCGTGTCCATGCTTTCCAGTGTCCTCCGGAGCAAGCGCGCGGTCGGTGTGAACATTGCTATCATGCGCGCTTTCGTCCGACTTCGCGAGTTACTGGCAACAAACGCTGACCTCGTTCAGAAGCTGGAACAAATCGAGAAAAAATACGACGGCCAATTCCGAATTGTGTTCGATGCGATCCGGCAACTCATGGCACCCCCGTCCAAGATGTCGCGTGAATTGGGCTTTCACGCGATCCCCAAGCCGAAATCCATTCGCAAACCAAGAACCCCGGGAAACTAAACGATTCTTTTCCCTAACTTATCACCCGCCAAGTTTCCCATGCTCCTCCTCCTCGTCTTTCTTCCGATCCTCGCGTTCATCGCGATCCTCTTCGGCGCGCCCGCCCGGCTTACCGCCATTGCCGCCTCCGCGATCAATCTCGCCCTCGGACTCGCGGCGGTTTTCTCGTGGAAATCCTCGTTCTGGTCGTTCTCCGCGCCAGTGCTTGAAAAGCCTGTGCTGAACCTTTCGTTCGCTTTCATCGATGGCATGAGCCTGATCATGATCCTGCTTTCCGTGATCGTCACCCTCGCCGCCGTGCTTTCTGGAAAAGCCCCGGAAGGCCGTGAAAAACTCTACTTCGGCTCCTCCCTGCTCATCTCCGGCGGCGCGCTCGGTGCCTTCGCCGCGACCGATCTGTTTTTCTTTTACGCCTTCCACGAACTCGCGCTTGTTCCCACCTTCCTCATGATCGGCATCCTCGGCAGAGGCGACCGCCGGACCGCCGCCTGGAAGATCACGATCTATCTGGGCCTAGGCTCCATCGTCCTTCTCGCAGGTCTCGTCTGGCTCGCCAACCTCACCGGCACCTACGACATGGTGAAAATGGTCGCCGCCGCAGGCACCATTGACCCGGCCGCCCAGAAGAGCATCGCCGCCCTGCTTATCATCGGCTTCGGCACGCTTGTTTCGCTCTTCCCGTTCCACTCGTGGGCCGCCCCAGCGTATGCCAGCGCTCCCGCTCCGGTGGCCATGCTGCATGCTGGTGTCTTGAAAAAATTCGGCCTCTACGGCCTGCTCCGCCTCGCCATCCCACTCGTCCCGGAAGGCCTGCAATTCTGGCTCACTCCCCTGCTCGTCCTGCTGCTAGGCAACATCCTCTGGGTAGGCTGGGTCACCATCTCCCAGAAGCGCCTTGACCTCATGTTAGGCAATTCCTCGGTCATGCACATGGGCTACATCTTCCTCGCCATCGCAGCCTTGATCGCTTTCCCGGAAAACCCGCTCGCCCGTTCCGCCGCCATTGTCCTGATGTTCGCCCACGGTGTTTCCATCGCCCTGCTTTTCGGCCTAGCAGACCGCATCGAGCGCAATACCGGCACCCTCGACCTCCAAGACCTCGGCGGCCTCGCCAAATCCGCCCCTGGCCTCGCCTTCCTTTTCGGCATCGCCGCCATGGCTTCCATCGGACTTCCCGGCCTCGCAAATTTCTCTGGAGAAATCCTCGTCTTCCTTTCCGCCTTCGCCGGTTACGACGGCACCAAGGGCCTCGGCCCCGTGCAAATCGCGTGCATCCTCTCGATCTGGGGCGTGGTCATCTCCGCCGTCTATATGCTCCGCGCCTACCGCAGTATCTTCCAAGGACCCACTGTGAAATCCACCGAATCCGCTGCCGACCTCACTCTGGCAGATCGCATCCCGGCCACGCTGCTGGTGCTCGCACTATTCGCAGTCGGACTCTATCCGAACCTCCTGCTCAATCTCCTCAAGTAATCCTCTTCCTTGAATCTGGATTCTGGACTCCGAAATCTTTCCTCCATGCCTGCCTACTACCTAGAAGCCCTGACCGTCACCCTCGGCATCATCCTGCTCATGGCCGAGACCTTTTGCTCGTGCAAAAGCAAAGCCTGGGTCGGCCTCTCCGCCGTTGTCGGACTCACGGTCATCCTGCTGCTCACCTTCACCGCCATCGGCCCCGATGCAAAACCCGACGCCGCCTGGGCCAAGTGGCCGCTTTGGAACTTCTATCAATTCGACGGCCTCGCGAAGTTCTATAAAATCCTCGCCCTCGTCACCACCATCTTCGTCCTGCTGCTCGCCGTGGATTATCGGAAAATTCTCGCCCGCTTCACCGAAGGGCCCGAGTCGGAAAACGGCACCGGTGAGTTCTACTGCCTCCCCATCCTCGCCTGCGCCGGGATGATGTGGCTCGCGTCCGCCAAGGATCTCGCCGGAGCCTTCGTCGCACTCGAACTCGTCACCATCACCTTCTACATCCTCGTCGCCTACATGCGCCGCAATGTCGGCTCGCTCGAGGCCGGCGTGAAATACCTCATCCTCGGCGCACTCAGCACCGGCTTCCTCGTTTACGGCATTGCTTGGATTTACGGCACCACCGGCACCATGAGCCTTATAGAAATCCCCGAGCGCCTCACGCATATCACCAACACCACCCCGCTGCTCTTCGGCGTCGCCCTCGTCATGGTGGGTCTTGGTTTCAAAATGGGAGCCGTCCCCATGCAGGTCTGGATCCCGGATGTCTATCAGGGCGCGCCCACCCCCACCACCGCGTTTCTATCCGTGGGCTCGAAAGCCGCAGGATTCATCCTCACCATCCGTTTCCTCGAACCGTTCCTTTCCAGCGAACTCACCCGTGGCCCGGTCATTACGCTGCTTCTCGTCATTGCCTGCGCCACCCTGCTGTTCGGAAACCTCGCCGCCATCCCGCAGACGAATTTCAAGCGCCTGCTCGCCTACTCCTCCATCGCCCACGCCGGATTTCTCATCCTTGCCCTCGCCGCCTGGAAAACCGAGACCGCCACTTCGCTCGGCTCAGCCCAGGTCGTCTCATTCTACCTCGCCACCTATCTGCTCATGACGCTCGGCGTCTTCTTCATCCTCGCCCAAGTCCGCATTCAGCGCGATGGAGAGATGATCAAGGACTTCAATGGTCTTGGAAAAACCAACCCGAATCTCGCACTCGCACTGACTGTCCTGTTAGCCGCGCTTGCTGGAGTCCCGCTCACCGCAGGCTTCATCGGCAAGTTCCTCGTCTTTTCCCTCGCCGTGGACGCCAAGCTCTGGTGGGGCGTCGGCATCGCGTTCATCGCCGCCGCTGCCGGATTCTACTATTACTTCATGGTCATCCGCGCCATGTGGTGGGCGGCACCGGCTGACGACAAGCAGATCGTCCTGCCACCCATCAGCAAGGCCTGCGTCGCGATCATGACCCTCGCCGTACTCGTCCTCGGCTTCTGGCCGCAGCCCATCTGGGCGCTCCTGAAGTAACCTCGTCGCCGGTCCAGAGCACGACTCGCCTGAGAGTCTTCACCGAAATTTCACACCTTCGTCATTTCCAACCACGGTGAATTCTTTAGCTTCATGGCGAACTCCATGGAAAACGCCACCGAAACGGAAGTCGCCGATGCTGCCAAACACCTGCGCTCGCTTTCAAGCGGGCTGAACGAAGTTCTCTTCGGCCAGGAAGAACTCATCGACCTAGTCATCACCGGAGTCCTCGCGCGAGGACACATTTTGCTAGAAGGCCTGCCCGGTCTCGGAAAAACCGAGCTGGTCAAAGGACTTTCCAAGTTGCTCAAGCTTGGTACCAAGCGCGTCCAGTTCACACCCGACCTCCTCCCCGGCGACATCACCGGAAATCCCGTCCTCCAGGAAATCGATGGCCGCCGCGAGTTCGTTTTCCAACCCGGACCGCTTTTCACCCACATCGTGCTCGCGGATGAAATCAACCGCGCCTCGCCGAAAACCCAGTCCGCCCTGCTCGAAGCGATGCAGGAGCGCCGCGTCACCGTGCTTGGAAAAACGCATGATTTGCCCAAGCCGTTCTTCGTCCTCGCCACCCAAAACCCCATCGAACTGGAAGGCACCTATCCGCTACCCGAAGCCCAGCTCGACCGATTCCTTTTCAAACTCGAAGTCACCCGCAACGACGTGGCCACGCTCCAGCGCATCGTTTCCCAGCGCGAACTCGGCACCGATCCCCAAGTCGATCCCGTCATGAGCGCCGAAACCCTCGGCGAGCTGCTAGAACTGGTGCGTCGGATCTATCTACCGGACGTGGTGGCGAATTACATCGCCCGCCTCGTGGATGCCAGCCACCCCGGCCAATCCACCGCCGCACGCGGCATCCGCTTCGGGGCCAGCCCTCGCGCCGCCCTCGCACTCGCCTCCGGAGCCAAGGCCCGCGCCCTGATGCAGGAGCGGGTGAACGCTAGCTTCGAGGATGTGAAGGCCATCGCCCCCGCCGTCCTCCGCCACCGCATCGTGCTCGATTACAACGCCCGCGTGGAAGGCCACACGACCAATGACATCGTGAGAGCGCTGCTAGAGGAAGTGCCCTTCCAAGCCACCGCGACTCCCAAGGTCCTCGTGGCGGCGGTTTCCAACCGCCAAGCCTAACTATTTTTTGCCATGTTCCGATTTCTAATCTTCCTCGCGCTCGCCCTTCGCGTCTCCGCCCAGGAAACCATGATCCGCCAGGTGCTCGATCCGGTAACCGACACCCATGTGGAAGTGCTCGCGCTTTTCACCCGCCCATCGCCGGGAGGCTTTTTCCCCGTGCGGGTAAAAATCGCCAACAACCTGAAAACCAACAGCCGGGTCCGGCTCGATTTCGAAAGCGAGTCCGAGTATGGCACCGAAGTGGGTTCCCGCAGCTCTTTCTCATTCGACACCCCCGGTGGAAAAACCCTCACCCGCGACATCATCGTCCCCATTGCTCCGCCCGGTGACTCCTACGGCGGTGCCAACATCACCGTCAAACTCAACGGATCCATGGGCCGGGCCGAAAACTCCATCCGCTCCTCGATCGACAAGAGCCAGCCCGCGGTGCTGCTCAGTGAGGCCTTGTTCACTCCTAACGCATCCGTGTTAGACAGTGCCATTACCGGAAAATTTTCTGGTGCGGGGGGGCGCTCCAGCGAGTTCGCCGCGAAATTCGACCCCAAACAACTGCCTGACGACTGGCTCGGTTTTTCCGGCTACGACAGCATGATCATCACCGACGGCGATTGGACGAACATCCCACCTGGCGCACGCAATGCGATTCTATCATGGGTCCGTCTTGGCGGGCAACTCGCAGTCTATGCCACCAGCCCCACCACTCTCACCGCCCTCGGCCTACCCGATCAAGCCGGCTACGGCACCATCCTCATCCAGAACGTGGCATCGGATCTGAAACTCGATGCCTCCGCAGTCGTGGACCTCGTCGTCAACCATCCCACCAAGCCCCGCCAGCTATCGAACCAGAACGATTTCACTGGAACTTGGCCGCTGCAAAAACTCTTCGGCGAGCAGACCTTTCGCTACGCGTTATTCGTCATCGTGCTGATCATTTTCGCCATCCTCGTCGGACCGGTAAACCTGTTTGTCTTCGCGAAGTCCGGGCAGCGACACAAGCTCTTCATCACCACTCCTATCATCTCGCTGGCTGCCAGCCTGATTCTCATCGTTCTGATCATCACCCAGGACGGTTTCGGAGGAAACGGCATCCGCCGAATTCTGATGGAAGTCCGCCCGGATGGCGGGGTGAACGCGGCCCATCTTCATCAGGAACAATTCTGCCGCACCGGCGTGCTAACAGGTTCGGACTTCACCATCAACCCACCCGCCCTGTTTCAACCGGTCGCGATCGCATCCAGCCGCTGGGCGCGCTTCACCTCGGGCGGTGGTGCCAAGGGAAACTTCAATCTCCAGCCGTCTGATGGAAAATTCCAGGCGTCCGGCGATTGGTTCCAAAGCCGCTCCGAGCACGGCCACGTGCTCTCCGCCGTCATCTCCACCCGCGGTCGCATCGAAAAAACCGACACACCCGGCAGCTACCTCTCCACCTTCGAGTTCCCCATCGACACGTTTCTCTATCAGGACGAATCAAGGCAATGGCACCGCGCGGACGGCATCACCCCCGGCAGGCGATTCACCCCCACGCCAGTTGACGCCACCATGGCACTCCCTGTTCTAACCGAAGAAATGGGAGCCTTCGCCGAGCGCAACCGCCAGTTCCTCAAAACCGCCATCACCCGCCCCGGCCACTTCATCGCCATCACCTCCCAAGCCCCCGGTATCGAAACGAATCCCGGCATCAAATGGAAGGAAACCCACACCGTCATCACCGGGCCGGTGGTTGCTCCCTGAAATTTCAAATTTCTCCATGTCTGCGCTTAAAATCAACAACCTCTACCGCTACTTCGGAAACCTCCAGGCGGTCAACGGGGTCACCTTCGAGATCCCGCACGGTTCCGTCTGCGGCTTCGTCGGCGCGAATGGCGCAGGCAAAACCACCACCATGCGCATCCTCGCCACGCTCGACTATCCGACGCTCGGCTCTGCGGAAGTCTGCGGCATCAACGTGGTCCACCACCCGGCGGAGGTGAGAAAACTCATCGGCTGGATGCCCGACCATTTCGGAAATTACGAGCACATGACCGTGCTCGAATATCTGGACTTCTACGCCCGCGCACTCGGCTACAAGGGCAAGGAGCGCCGCCAGCGCATCCAGGAAGTGATGGACTTCACCGACCTCGTCCCACTCGCCGACCGTTTTTCCAACAAGCTCTCCAAAGGCATGACCCAGCGCCTCGGCCTCGGCCGCGCACTGCTGCACGACCCGCAAGTCCTCATCATGGACGAACCCGCCGCCGGTCTTGATCCCAAGGCCCGCGTGGAGTTGAAGCACCTCATCCGAGTGTTAGCCAAGGAAGGAAAAACCATTTTCATCTCCTCTCACATCCTTTCCGAACTCGGCGAGATGTGCGATTCCCTGCTCTTCATTAACAACGGCCGCATCGTCCATCACGGGGATTCCGAGACCCTCCGCCGCGGCTCGGACACGCTCGGCGGCGTGCTCTACGACGTGCAGGTGGACGGCAAACCGGACGCCGTTTCCGACTGGTGCGTGCTCCAGCCGAACGTCGAGTTCCTCGAAGCCCGCAAACAAGGCGGCCGCATCCGCATCGATACCGAGGACCCCACCAAAGCCGCCGATGTGCTCGCCCGCATGGTTAAGGACGGTCTGCGCATCACCGAATTTCACCGCGAGCAACGCAACCTCGAAGACGCCTTTATCGACATCATCGGCCGCCTCGACTCCGGCAAATCGGCATTGCCACCGCCGCTGCCAGAGGAGTCTCAAATCTGAAATTTCAAATCTCAAATCCCCAGATGTCCCTCACCCATCTCACCGACTTCCCCGACCGGCTCTCGCCGATGCTTGTCAAGGAACTGCGCCAAGGCATGCGCGCCCGCGGCTTCACCATGCTGTTTCTGATCTTCCAGGGACTGCTCGCCTTCATCCTTCTATCCGCCGGCTCCACGTCCAGTTCGGACAACGCCGGTTCCTTCGCCTCCGGAGTCATCTTCACCCTCTTCGCCGGAGCCGCCCTCGTCATCCAGCCGATGCGCGGAGTGAATGCGCTTTCCTCGGAAATCACCGGCAACACCATCGAGATGATGGCCCTCACCCGCCTCAGCGCGTGGCGCATCGTCTTTGGAAAATGGATCGCCATTGTCAGCCAGACCGCGCTGATCCTCATCACTATCATTCCCTATCTCATCCTGCGCTACTTCTTCGGCGGGATGATCCTGCTAGGCGAGATGATGTTCCTCACTCTCATCTTCCTCACCTCCATGGCGCTCACCGCTGTCATGGTCGGCTTATCCGGGAATTCAACGAAAATTCTCCGCGCGCTCCCGATCGTCGGCTTCGTCATCGTGATGCAGGCCCTCCCCATGGTCCTCTTCCGTGGCGGCTTCAACAACTTCATGGACTTCTGCACGTTGTCCACTTGGGAATCCCGCTTCGCCGTGCTCGCCTATCTCTGTTTCATCGCCTACTTCGGCTGGTGCGCGCTTTCTTTCGGCACCTCCGTCATCGCTCCCGTCGCGGAAAACCACACGAGTACCCGCCGTCTGGTCGCCTGGGTGCTCGCTTGCATCGCAGCCCTCATCGGCCTGCATCCGGATGTGGACGATCGGATCATGCCGCTGGTGTTTGGGATTATCTTCGCTCCAGCGGTCATCACCGCACTGACAGAACCTAACATTCTGTTGCCGCCCGTCTGCCAGCCATTCCTCAGACGCGGACTTTCAGGCAAGCTTGCGGCGATTTTCCTGCTTCCCGGCTGGCCGTCCGGAATCTTCTTCACTGCGCTCCTGCTCGGGGTCGGCACCGCTGGATGTTTGCTTGCCACTCGATCTGGAACGCCCACCGGATTTGATGTGGAAATCATCATCGTTTGCCTTTCCTTCATCGGCGGCGTCCTGCTTCCCGCCCTGCTGGCAGCGATTTTCACCAAACAAGAAAACAAGCGCTTCACCCACTTCGTCGTCTTTCTGCTGGTGCTGGTCATCTTCACCATCATCCCCGCGATCTTCGCTAACATGAACGGTCGCGAACAGTATCTCTGGGTCTTCGCGTGGAACCCTTTGATTTTCCTGACCATGGTGGATGAAAGCGGATTCCTCAAAAGCCAGTTGCTGAATGCCGTTTTGGTCCTCGACTCCATCATCCTTGTCGCGCTGCTGGCCACCGCCTGCAGTGCCTATCGAAAATACCGCGTGACCTTCGATGAAGCCGAAGCTGGACTGGCCGAACGCCCACTTTCCAGCCACACCTTTCCAGAATCGTGAATCACGCGGCCTTGCAGCAGTGTCATTCCAACGCCCTCACCGCAGCGGCCCGGGTGCGATTGCCACTGCGCTCCCGCGTCTGGCGGGGCCAGGCTGGCGAATTTGCCGGCGGCGGCACCGGATCATCGATGGATTTCCAGGACCACCGCGCCTACTCGCCGGGCGATGATCCGCGCCACATCAATTGGCAGGCCTACGCCCGCACCGGCAGCTACACCATGAAACTCTTCCGCGAAGAAGTCCGCCCGGTGGTGGACCTGATCCTCGACGCCTCGGAGTCGATGTTCTTCGATGAGAAAAAAGCCACCCGCACCGCCGAGCTTTTCTATCTGATTGCGGAAAGCTCGCAAGCCGCCGGCGCCTCGCTCGCTCTCCACGCCGTCCGTGGCGATGCGACTCTGCCACTCGACCCCGCCACGCTGCGAAGCCACCAGTGGTTAGAAGCCGCCCGCAAGGTTACCGCCTCCGACTCCTCGAAAGCCCCGGACCTCACCCGCCTGCCGCTGAGGGCGAACGCCATCCGCGTCTTTCTTTCCGACCTCCTCTTCGCCGCCGATCCCGAGCCGATCGTCCGCCACCTCGGCCAGCGCCACGGCAGCGTGGTGATTTTCTCCCCATTCCTAGAATCTGAAGCGCGCCCGGACTGGTCCGGCAACTACGAATTCATCGACCCAGAGCGGAACTCGCACCATCCGCACCGCATCGAGCCCGCCACGCTACGCCGCTATCAAGAGGCCTATGTAAATCATTTCACCCTCTGGAAGCAGCATGCCCGCCGCCACCAAGCCGCCTTCGCCCGCATCCCAGCGGAGGAGGATCTAACTCCAGTTCTGTTCCGCGAGGCCGTCCCCGCCGGGGCGCTGGAACCGGCAAACTAAATGGAATTTTAACCGCAGATGGACACAGATCATCGAAGAGAAATAGAGGATGGAAAAACTCACGCCACATTTTCTGATCCCTTCTTCCATCTGCGTCCATCCGCGTTCATCTGCGGTTGAATAAACTTCTCCGAATTTCCGTGTTCACCCTCGCAAATCCCCTAGGACTTCTCGCCCTGCTCGGCATCCCCGCCGTGCTGGCGATCCATTTCCTCCAGCGGAAAGCGGTCGAACTCCCCGTCTCCACCTTGTTCCTGCTAGAGCGCACCCACCGCGACGCCGCCAGCGGCCGGCGTCTTGAGCGGATCATCCCGTCCATCCCGCTATGGATGCAGTTGCTAGCCGTCTTACTGCTCACATGGTTTCTCGCAGAACCACGCATCCAGAAATCCGGCAGCGTCCAACGCATCGCCGTCGTTCTGGATTCCTCCGCCTCGATGGGCGTTTTCAAGGACGCCGCCATCGCCCGCCTCATCGCCGAGCTTCCGGGTTTCCAAGGCCCTGCATCCACCGTCGAACTCACCGTCATCGAATCCTCCCCCAACCGCCCGAGACTCTATGCGGGATCATCCATCGACGAACTCAAGGCAGCCCTCGCAAAATGGCAACCACTCGACGGACTCACCGATCCCACCCAGGCCATCCGCCTCGCTCGTTCGCTGGTTTCCCGCGAAGGCACCGTCATTTACCTGACCGATACACCGGTGGATTCCCTGCCCTTTGACGCCCGGCTCATCTCTGTCGGAGATCCGCTCGATAATGTCGGATTCACCGGCGTCTCGTTCGCCACCGAGGAAGGCGCTCTCGTCTGGCGGGCGCTCGTTAGAAGCTACGGTCAAACCGCCGTCGACCGCACCTGGTCCATCCAGACCGATGCCGGCGGCACCGAACCA
>JBOFET010000436.1:0-1884 GCA_051648225.1 Luteolibacter sp. | reverse complement strand
CATGCACGACGGTCGCTTTGCCACGATCGAGGAAGTCATCGAGCATTACAACTCAACCATAAAACCCTCCGCCACCCTCGACCCCAACCTCGCCAAGCATCCGCAGGGTCTCAATCTAACCGCCGAAGAAAAACAGGCTCTCGCTGCCTTCCTGAAAACGCTCTGAGCTTGTTCATTTCGATTTTCACGAACCCCTCTAAAACTGCGCCACACGAGACGTCGCTCCTCGCGCCTGACCTGCATCAGAGCGACTGCAACCATTCGAAACCACCGGGGTTGTAGTCGGCTCCATCCATGACTACGAACTTTCCACTCCTTCGTTCTCTCCTTTCCCTTTTCCTGATCGGTTGCGTTCAGCAAAGCTCCATCGCTGCGACATCAGGTCCCGCCGGGATCTACGTCATCGGCGACACTCGAGTGGTGCCGGGCGAGGTCGAGAAGTTCAATTTCGATTACGTCGCGGGCTACACGTTGCGGGTGCCTTGGGTCGACATCGAGACATGGAACTCGGTCACGCAGCTTCCCGTGTATGACTTCTCCCGCATGGACAACACGCTTGAGGAACTGCGCGCACGCGGCAAAAAGATGACCTTGGAGATTTTCATTAGTAAGGCGCCTACCTACCTGCTCGACCCGCCAGGCCTCACGACATGGACCAACCCTCATCCGACACAAGGCGGAGTCCAACCGCTAGCTTGGGACACCCGCGCGTTCGCCGCCTATCAGGGCATGATCCAAAGCTTGGCGAATCATCAGGTAGCAGGAACTTCGTGGCGGGTCGCGGATCATCCCGCGCTTGAATCTATCGATTCCTCGATCGTGGGGCTTCAGGGACTGCGTGAGCTTTCCAATACCTTGGTCAATCATCCGGACTACACCCGCACGAAATTCATCGAGGCGATTGTCGATTCCGTGTCGATCAGCCGACTCGCGTTTCCGGGTAAGCACGGATTTTTTCCGATGTTCCGGATGGAAGACAACGAGCCGGGGACGGCCTTGGATCAGGCGGTGTATGACCGGCTTAAGACCGAGTTCAATGTTCCAGGCAAGCCTTCGCTCGGCTATTTCCAAGAGACCCTGAGTGATGCCGGCCCGCGGACGAACACGCTGGGCGCTTTCCTGCATGCCGCATCTCCTGACACCTATGTCATGTTCCAAGCCCTGCGTCCGTGGACCCTGCGGGCCGGCGAAACCGTTCCTTCCGAAGTCGCCAGCGGAACTCCGATTACCGGCCTCCGACATGCGTGGAGAAACTACCGCTCGACCTACGCCGAGATCTATGGAGCGGACATCCTCAATCAGGCGAATGTTGTCTCGCTCCGGAGATGGAACCGGTTTTTCCTCGCCGGCAAACAGGCCCGCGACGGACTCCTCACGCCCTTGCTGGATTTCCCTAACGCCTCCAACCAGCGCCTCCGTTGGCAGACCGACAGCCTGCTAGGATATCGCGTCTGGCAAGCAGCCGATGCATCGACCTGGACGTCCGTCCAATCAAGCGAGATTCTCGATGGAGACATCGCCCTCCCGCCGATCGCGAATGCAAGCCGCCACTTCTACCGGGTGGAAATCCTCGAGCCGACCGACTGAGCGTCGAGATGATCAGGGCGAGTTTGGTTCGTGGATTTGAACCGAGCCCATCTGTAGCGGCTTGACCGATGAGATGGGAAGCAGTCCCGAGTTCGCATGTTGAATTCACAAAGCAGCCGAAGTTTTCAGACGGCGGTCTATACCCGGCCTTCCTGACGCCGCCGAACTCCTTCTGAACGAATGCAAGCAGCCCCCCACGCGTGCGCTGGCCTCTTGAATTCGCCCGCTTTTAATACACTCACCACGCATGTTGCAACGAGCGCACTTGTCGCCTTGCTCGATCAACCAGATACGCAC
>JBOFET010000435.1:0-11558 GCA_051648225.1 Luteolibacter sp. | reverse complement strand
GTAGTGGGCACCCTAACCCCGAGGTCTTCCGGGCGGATGGTGATGATTGGGACTGGTTCGCCGGGGTCGGGGACGACGGCGGAATCCCAGAACGCTGGCTCAGGGCGGTGAGGACGCCGAGCGGTGAGATTTGTCTGATCCGGCGGCATTGGCGGGTCTGCCTGATTTTTTTGGAAGATGAAGATGCTGGCCGCAACGAGCATGAGAAGAAGGAAAACTAGAGCCGGGCGTTTCATGCGGCGGCGGGGCTCGGCGATGATTCTGGCGCGATGAATTCCGCGCTTCCCTTGGTGTCCATGCCGTCGAAGCGGAGGAGGCGGGCGCTGTTGAAAATGACGAAGAACGCGCTGAACTCGTGGAAAAACGCGGCAGCGATGGGATTGACGAAGCCGAGTGAGGAAAGCGCGATGGCGATGATGATGAAGCCGAAGCCGCAGAGCAGATTCTGGTTGATGATGTTGACGGTCCTGGAGGAAAGCAGCAACAAATCCGCGAGGCGGCGGAGGTCGCCGGACATGAGGGCGACGTCGGAGGTGTGGACGGTGACGTCGTTTCCGAGGGCACCCATGGCGACGCCGAGGTCGCCTTCTGCAAGGGCGGGCGCGTCGTTGAGGCCATCGCCCACGACCATGACTTTTTTGCCAGCGGCTTTGAGGGCACGGATGTGATCGACCTTGTCTTGGGGAAGACAGTTCGCTTTGAAATCGGTAATGCCGACGCGGGAGGCGATGGTTTCCGCGACTTCGGTGCGGTCGCCGGTGAGCATGACGAAATCGGTGATGCCCAGCGAGCGAAGGCGGTCGAGCGTTTCCTTGGCCTCGGGGCGGATGCGGTCGGCAAGCAGAAAGGTGCCGACGTGGGTGCCATCGACAGCGATGAGCACGAGCGAGTGGCGGGTGTGGATCGCGGGATCGATGGCGAGGGTGACACCGGATTTTTCGAGGAAACTTGGACGGCCGATGAGGATGGTTTTTCCTTCGATGATGCCTTCGAGACCGAGGCCGTGGTGCTCGGTGAGGGCGGTGACGGCGGGGCGCTCGTTTTCGGGGACTTTCAGGGAAATGGCGCGGGCTATCGGGTGGTTCGACTGACTCTCGATGGCGGCGGCGAGGCGGAGGATGCTGTCGGCATCGTAGTTTTCGGAGTGGACGGCGGTTTCTTCGAGTTCGAGTTTTCCTTCGGTGAGAGTGCCGGTTTTGTCGAAGACCACGGTGTCAGTAAGGCGGGCGGATTCGAGGTGGCGGACCGATTTAACTAGCAGACCCATGCGCGAGGCGGCGGCGATGGCGGAGACCATGGCGGAGGGGCTGGCGAGCACGAAAGCGCAGGGGATGGCGACGACGAGCACGGCGATGGCGCGCTCGATTTCCTGGGTGAAAAAGAAGACCGAGGCGGCGATGAGCAGGATCAGCGGCGTGTAGTAGCGGGCGTAATCCTCGGCGAGGGAAATGATGGGAGCTTCGGATTCTTTGGCCTCCTCGATGATCGATTGGACGCGGCCCATGACGGTGTCTTGACCGGTGCCGGTGACGCGGGCGTCGATGGAGCCGTTGAGGTTGTTGGTGCCTGCGAAGATGTCGGAGCCGGGGCCGACTTCGACGGGCACGGACTCGCCGGTGATGGTGGATTGGTCGATGAGGGCGTGGCCGGTGAGGATGGTGGCATCGGCGGGGACGGCCTCGCCGGGGAGGATGCGGATTTCATCGCCGGGGCGGAGATCCGTGGCTTCGACTTCGGTGTGGGAATCGCCGGACTTGCGGCGGGCGCGGATTTTGGCGAGTTGGCGGAGTTTCGCGAGGGCCATTTCCACGCCGACGGTGGTGCGTTCTTCGAGCATTTGGCCGAAAAGTAGGACGATGGCGACGATCGCGCCGGTGAGGTATTTCTCAGTGGCGAGGCAGGCGGCAAGGGCGAGGACCACGTATTGGTCCATGTAAAATTGGGTGGCCGCGAAGCCGGTGGAGCGGATCGCGTTGATCAAGCCGGAGACGATGGGAATGGCGACAATGAGTGCGGCGACCAGCGCGAACGATTGGCGCACGAGCTCTTGCTCGGGGCGCAGCCAACCGCTGAGCACGGAGGCGAGCATCAGCGCGGTGGCGACGAAAAGCAGGCCGAGGCGGCGGCGGGTTTCGGAATCGAGCGGGATGTCGGTGGTCATTATGTAGATGGGTCAGCGGGAAAATTCGGGGACGGGTTCGATCATCAGCGTAGGTCGCGCTTCATCGGCGGGGAGAAGGGTGCGAGACTGGACGCCGCCGAGCACGGTGCCGAGGGTTTCGCTGAGAAGTCGCTGGGAAACGAGGCCGGGGCTACGGCGGTGCTCGACGAGCATTTGACTGAATGCGGCTGCTTCACCACCGGCGGTGCCGACGAGTGTGGCGGCGTGACCTTCCGCGCGGAAAACGATGGAAGCGGCCTCGCCACGGTGTTTTTCGAGGGTTTCATCGTGATACTGGCGGGAGTTTTCGTAAATCGTTTTGGCGAACTGGCGGGCGTTTGCGACATCTTCGAACGCGGCAACGACTTGGCTGGGCGGCGCGAGTTCGATGATGTCGATGGCGGTGATTTCCACCCCGAGGCTCAGCTCTGCGGCAAGAGCGCGCGTGGATTCTGCGGCAAGGGCGGCGAGTTCCCGGCGCTCGGCGGTGAGTGAGGTATCGATATTTCGCGTACCGATCTGACGGGAGAGCGCGCGGTAGGCGAGACGAGAAAGCAGCGTCTGGATGTCATCGCCAGCCGTGGCGTAGCGGAAGGGGTCGTTGATGCGGTAGCGGAGGACGAAGCGGCCTTGGATGATGTTGAAATCGGCGGTGAGGGTGTAGCCGTCTTTTACGGGATCGAGGGTGGTGCCGGTGGGTTTGGGTCTTTCGACTTCGATGAGATTGCCATCCGGGCCGCGGGTTCCTTCGAGAGCCAATTCCGCATCGGTGAGCGGCACGGGTTTGTCGGGATCGTCGATTTTCGCGCCGCCGGTGGCCCAGCCATTGAGAGGGATGCTGAATTCGCGACCCGTCTCGAAACGGATCAGGCGGTCGAAGGGATCGGGCATGCCGATGAGCAGACCCGGGCCGTGGATTTCAGGCTGGATTTTCCCGAAGCGAAGAAGCAAGGCCTGCTCGTTAGACGCAACGGTGCGGATGCCAGAAAACGCATAGAAAAGCAGCAGCGCGGCGAACAACCAGCGGGCGTGGGCGGTGAGGTGCTTGAGCAGAATCAGCAAGGCCTCGACCGCACGGCCTTGCTGGCGGATGGAGCGGGGTTTCATGAGGTGGCGATTTGAAATTTGACGATTGCGTGAAACATGTTATACGAGATTCATGAAAACGATGACCGTGCGAGACATACGACAGAAGTGGCCAGAAGCGGAACGGTCGCTGTCCGAGGAAGGTGAGATTGTGATCACACGGGACGGCAAGCCGGTAGCGCGGCTCTTGCCGTTGGTGGAAGAAGTGGTAGCCCCCAGGAAGAGATTTGATCCAGAGGAGCATATTCGGTGGCTGAAGGAAGAGTGGGGAGACGAAACTTTTGATAGTCTTACTCCTTTGATGGAGTCCCGCGAAGAGCGGGTGCTGATTTCGGAATCAACTCTAGCGGCGTGGGCTGCAGAAGCTGAGAAAGAGCGCCTCGCCGCACAAAACTTGAAGGCTGACGTTAAACTCTGAAACAAGTTTTGATCTACATCGATACAAGCAGCCTTTTGAAATTGTTCATTCTGGATGAGCACCTTCGGGCGGTGACTTCGGCCATCTATCGTGAGTCCGCCGTGGTCGTGAGCCCGCTGACTGAACTGGAAGCTAGCGTTCAACTGAAGGGAACTCACCTTGGAGGCGGTATGGGTCCTGCACGTTATGCACGAATGCATCATCAGCTGGTTGAGACGCTTGAGAATGATCCCTTTGTGAAGCGAGCTTTGGTGAATCGGATCTTCTCGTCTGCTATTGCCCAGCACAGCGCATCTTCCGTCCACTGCCGTTCTTTGGATCGCCTTCATTTGGCGGCGATGGCTGAACTCGGCATCAAGCGGCTGATGACGCACGACTTTCGACAAGCTGCTGCGGCGCGGGAGCTTGGCTACGAGGTTGTCTCGCCGGGGCTGGAGTGAGCGGCGTCTCATTCGCCGGTGAGCGGGCTGTGGTTGGCGGGGTGCTCGGTGAGGGATGGCTCGACCTTGAGCGGTGGCGGGCTGGGTGGAGTGGGCTGGAGGCCGGGTGATTTCACTTCGGTTTCCTTCAGCCAGTGGAGCGGGGCGATGCTGGTATCGAGGACGAGAGTGGTGTTTTTATCGACGATGGTGCGGAGCGATTGGAGCTCGCGGAGGAAGCGGTAAAACTCGGGGTCACTGCCGTGGGCGGCGGCGTAGAGGGCGGCGGCGGCGGCTTCGGCGTTGCCGCGGATTTCTTCGGCTTGGCGCTTGGCATCGGCGAGCAGGCGGGTGGCTTCGCGGTCGGTTTCGGCCTTCATGGTGGCGGACTGGGCGTTGCCCTCGGCGCGGAATTTGGTGGCTTCCCGTTTGCGCTCGGCTCTCATGCGGCGGAAGACGGATTCGGTGTTGGCCTCGGGAAGTTGGATGCGGGTGATGCCGACGGAGTGCAATTTCACGCCGAGCTGGGCGAGCGCGTCGGGTGCGGCGAGGGCGAGGATGTCGTTTTCGATAATCGGCAAGTTCGTGGGCGAGCCGACTGGAGCGATGAGTTCGGAAAAAGCGTGGGTGCCGATGACCGAGTTCCGCGCGGAGGTGATGAGGGCATCGAGCTTTTCATTGGCGAGTGTCACACTGCCGACGGAGTTGTGATAGGTGAGCGGTTCCTCGACGCGCCAGGTGTAAAAGGCGGGGATGATGACGTTGCGCTGGTCTTTGGTGAGGGTCTCGCTGAGGCGGATCTCGGCGTGCTGGAGGCGGCGGTCGATGCGGATCACGCGCTCGATGGGTGAGGGGAATCGCGGGTAAAATCCGGACTCGGTGAGCGTGCGCACCGGCTTGCCGAAGCGGACGACGATGGCTTTTTCCGTCTCGCTGAGGATGAACCCGCAGGCGGAAATGACCACCGCGAGCCCCACCGCGAGGATGAGAAAGGTGCGGACGAGGGTGATGCGTTTGTTGCAGGGAGCTTCGATGGATTCGCTCATTTTTGTTGGGATTTGAGAAGGTTGTCGGGATCGACGGGAGTGAAGTCGGCCGCCGGCACTTCGCCGCGGTCTTCGCGGAGATAGCCCTCGATTTCGAGGTCGAAGGCCTCACGCGAGCGGCCGGGGCGCGGGATGAGGGTCTGCGGGACGGGTGGTGCGGTGGTGATGAGATCGGGATTGAGGACTTTCCGCAGGTCGAGATGCATCGGCATGGCGCCCTTGATGCGGTCGTCGAAGATGGCTTTTTTCGCGCCGCCGAGCGTGGCATCGAAGACGGCAAAACCCTCGCGCAGGTCGTAGAGGCCGGGATCGAGCTGGCGGGCGCGGGCGCGGATGAGGAAACGCCCGGATTCCGCTTGGGCGGCGAGCAGGCGGTTGTCGCGGGTGGACTCGGCGATGGTGAGGGTCGCTTTGGCATTGCCGGTGAAGCGCGCGAGGTTGTCGTTTCGATAGTCCTCGCCGATGTGGATGGACGTTTCCTTGTCCTCAATGGCGGCGACGACGTCTTGGAAAAACGGCGCGACATCGACGGGCGGATGAATATCTCGCAGGTGGACCGCCTCGATGAGGAGACCGGATCCCACGGCATCGAGGTCTTGCTGAAGCAGCGAGCGGATTTCCGCGCGGAGGGGCTCGCGGGCGGTGGTCATGATTTCGGAAGCGGGAAGCGAAGCAGTGAGGCGCTGGACGATGCGCACGGCGAGGCTGTGAAGCAGGCTTTCTGCATCGGCGGAGGCGCGGAGGAAATCGGACGGGCGGGCGATCCGGTAAAAAATCGGGATGGAAATCGCGAGGTAGTCATCTCCGCCGCCGACGAGCGAAATTTCCTCGTCCTCGTAGTGGGCGCGCTCCCAGAGAATCGGTTGGCCAGGATCGGTTTTGAAACCAAGCACGATTTGGTGGACGCGCGCGCTTTCCACTTTCTGGATTTGGCCAAAGGGAAAGGGTGCGGAAAGGTGAAGTCCGGGGGTGAGGTCGCGTTTTTCCCAAGAGCCGAGCGTTTGGCGGACGCCGAGCTGGCGGGAATCGACCTCGTGGAC
This sequence comes from Luteolibacter sp., assembly GCA_051648225.1. Classification (GTDB taxonomy): domain Bacteria; phylum Verrucomicrobiota; class Verrucomicrobiia; order Verrucomicrobiales; family Akkermansiaceae; genus Luteolibacter. The sequence continues at coordinate 5,388 of JBOFET010000435.1, read as the reverse complement.
GGCGGTGCCCAGCCAAGTGAGTAACAAACCGGTGAAGATAAGAGCGGGCAGGGATTTACGGACGCTGGGCCACATCCACATTTCGGCGAGTTTCAGCGATTCCTGATTGGCGGCGGCGGGCGGGAAAAGGGTGCGGAATTTCGGCCCGAGGTAGCGGTAGAAAAAGAACGCGCCATAGGCTGGCAGTGTGTCCCAATGCCGCTTGGGGGTGTAGAGGCGGGCGACGAACTTCGAGAGCGTGTCTGCCGCGACGAGTGCGAAGACCCCGGCGAGCAGCCAAGCAACGATTTGGCGGGTGGAAAACTCGGTGAACGGGTCCGCTATGTAGAGTCCGGCGATGGGGAAATGCAGGAAAACCGCGAGCTGCACCAGACTCTTGCGGGCTGGGCTGTCCTGGGTGGATTTCAGATTGCTCAAAATTCCGAGAAACGCGCAGGCGATGCCTAGAATGAGCGAAGCGACGGCATAAGTGACGGGAACATTTTCCGCGACAGACGGGCTAACAAGCCTTGATAGAAACACGCCGACCGCTACACCGCCGAGGATGAGCCCAGGCAAGGGGCGACCTGCGTGCAGCGAGGCCAGCAGGAAAAGAACTGCGGCAGCAGGCAGCAAATTGGAATCGGGCAAATAGACAGCGACAGCGGCGAGGGCGATGGCCTCGAGCCAGAGAAAAACATTCAACAAGGAAATGGAACGACCGGCGTTCATGCAATGAAAGTGAAACGGAGAGAGAGGAAAAACCGATTCGGCCCAAAGCGGGGGCCGAATCGGTCTTTTGAATGATCAGATCAGAGAAGTTTTAAAACCTCTCGAATCCTTATGGCTGTTTCGGACGCATCAGGAGGATCTGACCGTCTTCTGTGTATAGAGCGCGAGCTTGAGTGCGTGTCAGGAAACCGCCGTTTCCATCTGGCATGTTGGAACGGATGCTGCCGCGATATTGCACTGGATTGGTAACCGGATAGACGTTCGACTGGCTGTGCGCTTGGACAAACGTGATGAAGGTGCCTGGGCCGAAGAACTCGTCGGTTGCGATCACACCCGTGGACTCCCAAAGACCCGGAGTGAGCGTGCCGTGGCTGTCACGCGCTTGGATCTGAGCGTAGTTGAAGGTGGATTGCAGCTTAGCTTGGTTGCCGTTGTTGCGATCCAGTGTCCAGATAGCACCGTTGCGGCCGTATTTGGTGAAAACTGCATCGGCAGGTGAATTGCGGTCTTCTTGAAGGACGATGAAGTCCTTGGAAACTGCGATGTTGTCCACGCTGACACAGAAGTCTCTCGCCGTGGCCGCGTTGATGTCTCCACCCGTGTAAGCACCAAGTGATCCAGTCGATTCCAGTGGTCCAGCACCGTCAGGATCGTTTTCAAGCGAACCAAGTCTTGCACCCGTGACGGAACCACCCGGCGTGACGATCGTGTCTGCACTATATACTACATTGAGCGTGCCATCAGCTTCTGGGTTGGTGGGGTCCATCGTCAATTGATAGAGGCGGCCGAGGCGGTTGCTCAAACTGCCGCCCGTGGTGGCGAGGAACAAATTGCGAGTCGGAGCTGCTGGATCGAACTCTGCATCTTCCACGCGGACGAAACCGAAAGCGCCGAGTGCATCGACAGCGGCGATCAATTGAGCGTCGCTGAGATTCTTCGCGTTGTTGACCTTGCGCCATTGCACAGCAAGTGAGCCGCTGGTGAAGGTGCCTTCGTTATCGTGCTGGTTCTTGGAGCAAAGCACATAGGTTTCACCGTTGGTAAGACCATTCTTGTCGAGGCCGCTGGCGGAACGACGTTGTTTCGTGCCGACATACATATAGACGAAGGAAGGTGCACCGGCATCTTCGGTGGAGATGATGACAGTCTTTGCATCGCGGCGTGGCTGAACGATGGTGGTTTCACGACCGACGCGGCCAAGAGCTGGAAGGGTGTGCATTTTACCGTCGAAAATGGCAACAGACTGTGCGCCGAGGTTGTCGTTTGCTGAGGAAAATTGAGCGGAGCCGAAAGTTTCCTCGTTAGTGAGGAACATCGGGCGATCAAGACCGTGAGCAGGACCGGCAAAAGAACCGGAGCAGAAGCGAGTGAAGGCACTTGGCGCGCCGGAACGCGGAGTGTTACCCCAGAGAGCGTTTTCTTGGAAAACTTGGGTGTAGGCGACGTTGCCGCTTTTCACCGAGCCGTCGTTGTTCAGGACGTAGCGGGAAACATAAGCACCGCGGAATGGTGTTTCACCTGGGATCGCGGTGGAGAGGATGTCGCGCCCCACTTCGTGAGCGCAGAACAGGATGATCTCGCCAGTGACGCGGTCACGATAGATACCGGAAGCGTCAGGGATACCGGCCATAGCGAATGACTTGCTGGCATCTCCAGTAAGAGGCACCCGGTCACCCACGGTGACAAGTGGCTCGTAGTTGAAGTCTCCGCTGGCCTGTGCGGCCATGTAGGAAAACTCAGGCGTCTTGAAGCCCTGCGCGTGCAGGGAGGAAGCCAGTGCGAGACCGGCGAGGGTTGTGATAGTAGTTGATTTCATGATGTTAGGTATTGAGAAGCTGGGGAGAGAAATTTTCAGTTACGACGACGGCGGAGGAGCGCGAGCATTCCGAGACCACCCAGAAGGGCGGCAGATGGCTCAGGCACGGCGATGGTCGTGAGGCCGACACCTGCACCGAATCCACCGAGCGAGGTGGCCGCACCCGTGGCGGAATTGATGGAATAGAGCGAGGATGTTAGCCCGTCCGTGGAGAGCGATGCGAAGAGATTCCCATTGAAATCCACAACCAGTCCGCCGAACGAGGTAACGTTCACGCCGAGTCCGCCGAGGATGGTCAGCTCGCTGTCGCCCGGGAAATTCGGGTCGAAGCTTGTCGAGAGGCTATCGTTGACAGCATCGATGGCGAAAACGGTGCTGAAGCTTGGGTCGATCCCGAGTCCGAAGATCGAAGGAGTCGAAGGGGTGCCGACAATTGGATTTGAATAGGTGAGATTCGGATTTGCCGTAGCAGCGCCAGCGAGCGAGAGAGTGAAATTCTCTGCGTTGTCGCCGGCATAGACGAAATTGTCGTTGAAAGGGTCATGAGCGAATCCTGCGCTGAATCCAGCCGGTGTAAAACCTGCGGAAACGAGCGTAGCCACACCGCCGAGATTGATGGTGTAAACATTCGCGTTGTTATCGATCCCATACAGCTGGAAGTCACCGGGGGTTACGCCGAGGCGAGCCGTTAGGTTGAGGATCGAACCGTTAGGATTCGGTGTCGTGCCGTCCGCATCGAACAAGCCGGTAATCGTCACCGAGCTTTGAAACACCGAAGGTGCGGAGGGATCGAAGCTAACCAGTTTATTATCCGTGGTGACGCCGAAAAGCGCCGCCGCAGAAGCAGCCGGAAGCATGGCCAACAGTGCGAGTGAGCCGAGGAGGTATGATTTTTTCATCAGTAGGTTGGGGAGTGAGATCAAACAGGCGAGTGGCAACGTGCTGCCAAACATCGACGGTGAATTGCGAAAAACAGACGCCTCATCACACCCCGCGTATTGCGACGAAATTGTCATGTGACAATACCGCCATCGATGAGCTGGGTTGCCGCCGTATTTTGTCACATTTCGTGAAGCTCAATTTACGTTAGATCACATTCACTTATCCCCGATAGAGCCTTTAAAATCCGCATCTGCATCACCATGCATCGAAATTTCCGGCGCGCCGAGACCGGATGCTTTGTGACAATCCCGGCAGCCCGGTTTGCGGCACGCCCATCATCCTTGCCCGCGAGGCAAAGACTGTTTACCACCTCACTAGATCGGTGAAGACACTGGCTTCTCCACCCTCCACTGGCGAGGCGCTTGCAGCGGGGAAAATCGCATGAGGAGTTGCAATTTTAGGAATTCCGGCCTATTTCCGCGCGCGAAACGCCTTTTCATTCATGACTTCTCTTCGATCAATCACCCAGTTTGCAGCCGCTGCCGTCACGCTTTTGCTGGCAAGTTGTGCCAACCAGAAGCCCGGGGACCAACCCACTGCCGATGGCAAACCGGTCAATCCCCATCCTCCCGGCACCTACGATCATTTCACGGCGGAACCCACCTATCCGAAGACGCTGACGGCTTGGAAAAATGAGGACGTGCTTTCCCGGACGAACGCGGAGAACTCCTCCATCCGCATCAGCTTGAAGATGCAGCGAGGATTCCTCATGAATGGCGAGGAAGTGGCAATCGACTATCCGATATCCTCGGGGGTCCCAAGCCGCCCGACTCCTCCGGGCACCTACTACATCCTTGAAAAAATCGTGGACAAGAGCTCTAACAAATACGGGAAAATCTACGACGCTTCCGGTTCGGTCGTGAACAGTGACGCGGACTCCACCCTCCACCCCATCCCCGAAGGTGGACGCTTCCAAGGCGCTCCGATGCGCTATTGGATGCGCCTTACCAACGACGGCATCGGCCATCACATCGGACCGCTGCCGAAGAGTCGTCGCCCGGCGTCACACGCGTGCATCCGCGGGCCGAGTGCCACCATGCCGGTTGTTTACTCGAAGGTGAAGCCAGGCACCCGCGTGGTCGTGGAGTGAATCCACTTCAGGCTCTGGCTTCATTCATGAAAAAGGCCCGGACGTATCCGGGCCTAAATGCAGGCTTTTCGAGCGAGGCGCCTATCAGTTATTCCTCATCTTCCATGAATTGATCATGGCCGACTTTTTTCTGTTCCTTGAGGATTTCGACAATTTTCGCCACGTCTTCGATCTTGCCGTTGAGGAACGCCTCCTCCACTTCGCAAAATGAGACGAAGAGCTTGCCCATCATTTTGCGATACTCCAGAAGGGCCTTGGCCTTGTCCGGACTGTCCGGCATCTTCGTGAGCATGGAGGGAACTTCTGAAGCACTTTTCAGCGCCGCTTGCTGGGCCTCGCGGGCTTGGGCTGCGCCTTTCACAGGATCCGTTTCACGGCGGAACGCCTTGTAGGCGTCGTTCATCGCCTCCATTTGTTTGGCCAGTGGAGTTTCTTCTTCTGCGACACCGGGGAGCGGCATCAGGAATCCCACCGCGCAGGTGAGCAGGAGTAATTGTTTTTTCATGCGCCACGAATACGACTGGATTCCGACCACCTTTCCAATGGGAAATTTCCCATTTATTTTTTCGGGAAATGGCACCACGATGCCTTGCTTGAAAGGCAAATCGAAATGGTGCCGCCGCGTCCTCCGCCCCCTTGCCGCGCTTGGGCTGTTGGGGATCTTGGGTTGGTTCGCCCTGCCATTCGCAGTGCCGCTGCCCGCGAAGCTCAAGGAGACCGCGACCGCGTCACCCGTTCTGCTAGACCGCCATGGTGAGCCGATTCTGCACCTCACCCTACCGGACTTCACCCGGTCGAGTCCGCTCGGTGCGGACGAAATTCCCGCCGA
>JBOFET010000434.1:0-15742 GCA_051648225.1 Luteolibacter sp. | reverse complement strand
TGGAGACGTCCTTTTCGATGGTTCTCCGGATCCATGCAGGATCGAATTCCCAAGAATCGCCGACTTTGATCTCACGCGCCGGGAACCAGTCACGCTTCAAGTAAACCGTGAGTTCGTCGATTTCCGACCGGACCCGGGCGAGCGGGAGAGAGCCGTCCAGCTCGAAACTCCATTCACCGGACGGAGACTTGGACATGGCGAACATCTTGCCCACAAGCGGACTCAGGTCGGCCTTCACGTCCTTCTTCCCATCAAGCACCGTGGTCGTCGTGGTGCTCAACTTGGGCACCCGCACCATGCCACGACGGGTGCCGTCCTCGGCAGGCGCGCGAAACGTCCACACCAATTCCCGCTCGCGAAGAATCTCCATGCTGCCATTCGTGGTCTTACCGAGGTAGGAACGCTGGATGGTGCCCCCCTTGGTTTCGGAAAATGTCACCAACCGCACGCTCTCTCCCGGTTGCCCGCGGATCGGCCCGATGGTGATGTTGGCGGAGGCGATTGGCGCGAGCGCGAGCACCATGGACACGAGCGTTGGGATGTAAACGTTCCTCATACTCCGGCAGGGTTCAAATTCGGGATTGGCAGGTCAATTCGAATCTCGGGAGAGTTGGTGATGCCGGACGATGGCGCGACGATTAGGTCATCTGCCAGAATTGGTTGATTGGCCATATTGCCAAAAACCGACCGGAAAATATTCTCTGGACATAGTAGAGCCAACTTCATGGTTCTATCGAGAGTATGTGAGAAGACTTTTCTCCCAAATCCACCAAGCGATCAAATCCAAGCGCAAGGTTGATCAAAAACACAAGAAATCTGCTCACATGTAACAAGTCGTGATTCGTTGATCTGCCTCCTTAGACCCAACAAAACCTCCGTTCAAACCCATGAAATCAAAACAAACCGCCTCAGCCCGTCGAGCTGGATTCACTTTGGTGGAGCTCCTCGTCGTCATCGTGATCGTCGCCGCACTCTCAGCCCTTGGTTTCGTTGGCGCGCAAAGAGCGTTAGACAGTGCCAGCCGCACCAAATCCATCGGAAACCTAAAGCAGCTGGTGTCAGCGACGCAGATTTTCTCCACCGACCACAATGGTGCCTTGCTCGATGTGACAAATACCGTGTCCCAAGGCACGAAGCGCAACTGGAGCGAGCACCTCCTTGTGACGATGTCCCCCGAACTCGCTGAGAACGGAGCTTATAAAACCACAGCGGGTGACAGTGTCGCGAGATCCTATCAGATCTTCGCGGACCCCAAAGCCCTCAAAAAAGCCAAGGGCCAACTTCAGACCACAGGGCATAACAGTTGGCGCACCTTTGCCTATAATAACAGAATCGGACTGTTCGAGATCGAGGGTGATCCTCCCGCCCACAAAATCACAGGTGCGAGATATAACCACCAGGTTCAAATGCCCAACAAATTGATCCTGCTATCCCAACGGGTGCTTGATGGAAATCGATATCATCCGTTTCTTCAACCTGAAGATGGCGTCAACGACAAGTTGGAATTCGGCCTTTATGGCGGCTCGATCATGGTCGGCTTTTTCGACGGTCATGTCACCTTGCTGCCGAAAAAGAACTACCCGTCCAAGGTGGGTGTGAGCATCAATCCGGAGACCAACTCGCCTTACAGCACCACCGACTGGAATCTTTTCTGGTTTGGTAACAAGGGTTGAAAAGGCTCGATGAACAACCGTCACATTTTTGGCCTTTCACGTGCTTGGCGAATGGCTTATCAGCCCTGCCAATCCGTTTGAAAACATTCATCCACCACCTCCTCCTCGCCGCTTCGTTCGCGATCGCCCACGCCGCACCACTCAAGGTCGTCACTTGGAATCTCGAGTGGTTTCCCGGCAAACGCCCGACCACCTCTGAACGGGAAGCAAAAGATCACATGAAGGACGCCCGCGCGGCCCTTCTCAAAATCAATCCTGACATTTTCATCGGCGTTGAGATCCGGGACTGGGCGGCGTTTGACGAACTCGTTTCCGCCGTGCCGGGACTCAACAACCACGTGGTCAGCAGTTTCGTCGATCCGGAATCCGGGGAAATCCGCCCCCAGCAAATCGGTATCGCCTCCAAGCTCACCTGCCGCGCCGCCTCGTGGGAACCCTGGAAGGCGAATGTCCCGAACAACTCGCGGGGGTTCACCTTCGCCGCGTTGGAAAAAGAGGACGGCGACCTGCTCATGGTTTACGGCGTCCATTTGAAAAGCAACCGAGGCGAACCCGCAGACGTCGCCGCCATGCGCCTGGACCAGACCCAGCAACTCATCGCCCAGCGCCCCGTGGTGGAAAAGGCTTTCCTCGGTCGAAAAATCGCTGGCTGGATCGCTACCGGAGATTTCAACACCAACCATGACGACCAGTTCCCACTCTGCAAGGTCGTCACGGAAATGACCGCAGCCGGCTTTTACAACACTTGGGCAGACACTCCGAAAAAAGACCGCCTCACTTGGATCAGTCGGCCCGACAGCGAGTTCGAACCCACCACGTTCGACTATTTCTTCACGCTCGGTCTCGGCAACCTCAAGGCCACCCTGCTGAAAAGCCCTGAAGAAATCAGCGACCACCGCGCCATCCTTCTCACCATCCCGTAGGTTGGCGAATCGGCCTGCTTGCTTCACCGGCTAGAATTTCTACACTGGCGCTCATGTTCACCAAGCGCCACGGCCCACCGGGGTCCCCTCCCGCCACGCTTCGTCCCCATCTGGTCGATGGCCAGAGCCGGAAGCCCGGCATCCAAATCATCGAGTATGACAAGGAATCCCTTGAGGAGCGCGAAATCGACGATCTGGCAGGACTCGCCGGAGACTTCGACAGTAACAAGGTGACTTGGATCAATATCGACGGCCTCGGCGATGTCGCAGCACTCACCTTTCTCGGCGAGCGTTTTAATCTCCACCCACTCGCCCTCGAGGACGTGCTGAACACCGGCCAGCGCCCCAAGGTCGAGCACACTGCGGACTATATTTTCATCGTCGCACAAATGGTCTATCAGAACGCGGAAAAGACCATCTGCGGTGAGCAGGTCAGCCTGTTTTTCGGCAGGAATTTCCTCATCACCGTCCAGGAAGAGGGCACCTACGACGTGTTCGATCCGGTCCGCGAGCGCATCCGTGGCGGGCGCGGTTCGATCCGGAAATTCAAGGCGGACTACCTCGCCTACGCGCTGATGGACTCCATCATCGACCACTACTATCCGGTGCTCGAGGATCTCGGATCAGACATTGAGGAACTCGAGGACGACCTTTTGGAAAAACCCTCCCGCGAGATGGTCCTGACGCTGCACGAATACAAACGCAGCCTCACCCAGATGCGTCGCTTCGTCTGGCCGCTGCGGGACGTGGTGAACGGCCTGCTGCACGATCCGTCCGACTTCATTTCCTCGCCCACCAAGATTTATCTGCGCGACTGCTACGACCACACCGTCCAGCTGATGGACCTGGTGGAAAGCTACAAAGAACTCACCACCGGGCTGATGGAACTCTATCATTCCAGCGTCGGCCTCCGCACGAACGAGGTCATGCGCGTGCTCACCGTGATCACCTCGATCTTCATCCCCCTGACTTTCATCGTCGGCGTTTACGGCATGAACTTCGCCCCCGTGACAGCTGGCGGCAAGAAGTTGCCGCTCAACATGCCGGAACTCTATCACCCTCATGGCTACCTTTGGATCATGGGTTTCATGGGAGCCATCGCCATCGGCCAGCTCATCCTTTTCAAAAAGATGAAATGGCTGTGAGCGCCACCGGGTGGCTCATCATTAGCCCGTCTCATCCAGCGCATGAGCATTTCCCCAGGCGGCGACCGCACCGGTTCCAGCCGCCCGCACGCGGCGTGCTACATGGTGATTCGCCCTCGCAGATTTTTTCATGCTCGCCCGCCTCCTCAAACAACACACCGGTCCCCTCACCCGCGACCTGGTGCAGGAACCCGGGCACTTCGGACTTGGCAGAATCCCATCTCGCCTCAAGCCGGACGCCACCGTCACCTCCATCTGCGGCTACTGCGCGACCGGTTGCCAGCTCAAGATCCACCTCGATGAAAACGGCCAGGCCATCAACCTCAGCCCCCAAGGCGGCTACCCGGTGAATCTCGGCATGGCCTGTCCGAAAGGCTGGCAGGCCCTCGACCCCCTGGATTCTCCCGATCGCGCGACCGCCCCCTTGCTGCGCGACGCATCGGGAAAACTGGCACCCACCGACTGGCCGACCGCACTCGACGCCTTCACCTCGCGGCTGAAATCCACCCAAGCCACCCACGGGCGGGAATCCGTGGCATTTCTATCCACCGGCCAGATTCCCTTCGAGGAAATGGCGTTTCTCGGCTGCTTATTCAAGTTCGGCATGGGCTTCCTCCATGGCGATGCGAATACCCGCCAGTGCATGGCCACCGCGGTCACCGCTTACAAGCAGTCGTTCGGCTTCGACGCGCCGCCCTCGACGTATGCGGATTTTGAAGAGTCGGATGTCATCATCCTCATCGGCGCGAATCTCTGCATCGCGCACCCGATTCTCTGGCAACGCGTCATGCGGAATCGTCGCAACCCGCAAATCATCGTCATCGATCCCCGCTCCACCGAGACCGCGCAAGCTGCCACCCGACACATCGCTCTCAAGCCCAAGGGTGACCTCGCCCTGCTCTACGCCCTGACCCACTGCATCCTGCGCGACGGCCGCGTGGACGCGGAATCTCTTGCCCGCACCGAGGGCATCGCCGGGTTCACGGAGTTTCTCAAAGACTACTCCCCCGCCGCCATGGCCGAGCGAACCGGACAATCCGTCGAGACCATCGAAAGCCTCGCCTGCACCGTGTCCGAGCCCGGCAAGCGCGTCTCCTGGTGGTGGACCATGGGCGTGAACCAATCCCACGAAGGCGTCCGCACCGCCCAAGCTATCATCAATCTCTGCCTCATCACCGGAAACATCGGCAAGCCCGGCACCGGCCCCAGCTCCATCACCGGCCAGTGCAATGCCATGGGGTCCCGCCTGTTTTCTAACACCACCTCGCTCGTCGGCGGGCATGATTTTGCGAATGCGATCCATCGAGAAAAAGTCGCCACCGGCCTCGGCGTTCCGCTCGAAGCGATCCCGGCGGATTCCTCGCTCGCCTACGACCAGATCCTCGATGCCGCAGAGAGCGGGAAAATCAAAGCGCTCTGGATCGTCGCCACCAATCCCTTCCACTCGTGGATCAATTCCGGCCGCCTCGCCGCGCTGCGCGAGAAGTTAGAGTTCCTCGTCGTCCAGGACATGTATCACACCACCGAGACCGCCCAAGTGGCGGATCTCGTCCTGCCCGCCGCCGGCTGGGGGGAAAAGGACGGCTGCTTCATCAACTCGGAGCGCCGCATCGGCACCCTCAAAGCAGTGCGCAAGGCACCGGGCCAGGCCCTATCAGATTTCCGCATCTTCCGCCTCATCGCGCAGGCCTGGGGCTGTGGCGACCTCTTCGGCAAGTGGACCACGCCCGAGGCCGCCTTCAAGCTCCTGCGGGATCTTACCAAGGACAGACCCTGCGACATCACCGGCATCACCGGCTACGAAATGATCGACCAAAGCGGCGGCATCCAGTGGCCATGGCCCGCAGCAATTTCAGATCTCAAATCTCAAATCTCAAATCCAAGCGAGCGCCGCCTGTTCGAGGACGGCATCTACTACACGCCTAGTGGCAAGGCGAACCTCCTCTTCTCCCCACCCGCCGACTTGCCCGAGCCGGCGGATTCCGAGTTTCCCTTCCTCATGCTCACCGGCCGCGGCACCAGCAGCCAATGGCACACCCAGACGCGCACCGGCAAGTCGGACATCCTCCGCAAGCTCTACCCGCAGAACGTCTATCTGGAAATCCACCCCGACGACGCCCTGCGGCTCGGACTCAAGGAAGGCGACCCTGTCACTGTCCGCTCCCGCCGTGGCGAAATGACCGCCGCCGCCTATCTGGCTCCCACCGTGCAGCCCGGCCAGATCTTCGTGCCCATGCACTACCCGGAAATGAACCGGCTCACCCACTCCGCCTTCGACCCCCATTCCCGCCAGCCGAACTACAAGGCCTGCGCCGTCTCTCTCACAAAGCACTACGCTCTTCGTACGTAGTCCCGCTTTCAAGCGGTCTTCCTTCTCATCGGCGTTCCGTCCATTTCTCATTCCCATACCTCGCCGTCACCCGCCCGGCGAGATCCAGCGGATCAGGTAGAAATTCAAACCTTCGCCATCTTGGGGCAACCTTCCCCGCAAAAACCTCTGCCCTGCATTGGCGGGCCATTTCATCGCCACCACCCAAGGCCACCGACCCCTGATGCAACAGCCCCAGCCGCGACCGGCGCTGTCCCGCTCCAGCAAGTTTCCTACCGTCCGCGCCCAGCAGATCGTGACGCACCGGGTTGTCAAAACACAGCACCGCACCGCTCTCCTCATTGCCGCCACTTACCCGCGCTTCGATCCCGCCGGAAATCAGAGTTTCCGCCAGCGCCGCATGAATCCGCCGGTAGCTCTCCGCCCCGCGCCATCCCGCCACGGGTTCGCCGTGAGGCACAATGATCGTATAGGTCCAGTCCACCCGATGATCCACCATGCCACCACCCGTCCAGCGCCGCACAAGATCCACCCCCGGAAAAGCCGCACGCGCGTCGCTGATTTTCCCGAAATACCCCACACTCGCCCATTCACCCAACCAAGCGTAAACCCGCAGTACCGGCATCTCTGCGGTTTCCAACAACCACTCGTCCACCGCCATCGCCTCCGGCCCCGGGCGTCTCACCGGATCCACCCACAGCAGCATTTCCTCAAAAATCACCCCGTCGAAATACCTTCCCGCCCCCCATTCCGCAATCGCTTCTTCCCTCATTTCCTGCCGCCACCTCCCAATCCTTGCGCGAATCCCACGAACCATGTTTTCCTCCCCGCCGACTACTTTCCTTCCTTTTCCCCACATGTTCTACCTCACCACCGCCATCGACTACGCCAACAGTTTACCTCACGCCGGGCATGCCTATGAAAAGGTTCTCGCCGACGTGATCGCCCGTTACCGCCGCCTGCGGGGTGAGGAGGTGTATTTGCTCACCGGCGTCGATCAGTTTGGCCAGAAAGTCCAGCAGGCTGCTGAAAAGGAAGGGATTTCACCCGAGGACCATGTCGCACGCACGACCCACAAATTCTCCGCGCTCTGGGAGAAACTCGGCGTGAATTACGACGGCTGGGCCGAAACCACCGACAAGCGCCACCAGGCCTGCGTGGGAGCCATCCTCACCGACCTCAAGGAACAAGGGCAACTTTACAAGAAGACCCACTCCGGCCACTACTCCGTGAGACAGGAGCAATTTCTCCAGGAGCGCGACCGCGACGAGAGCGGAAACTTCGGTCCCGAGTGGGGCGAAGTCGTCGAGATCGAGGAGGAAAACTGGTATTTCAAACTCAGCGACCACACCGATTGGCTCAAGGATTTCATCGAAGCCAATCCGGAGATCATCATCCCCGCCTTCCGCAAGGCCGAGCTGCTCAACGCGCTGGAAAAAAACTCGGGCATCGATCTCTGTATTTCCCGCCCGAAGGAGCGCTTGCGCTGGGGCATCGAGTTGCCGTTCGATGAAAATTACGTCACCTACGTCTGGTTCGACGCCCTCATCAACTACATCTCCTTTGCCGGTTACAAAGCCGCACCGGATTCCGGACTGCCGGATTTCGAAAAAATATGGTCGGACCGCCCGGTCCACATCATCGGCAAGGACATCCTCATCCCCGCCCACGGCATCTACTGGCTCTGCATGCTCCACGCCATGGGCTTCGCCGACGCACAAATGCCGCGCCTGCTCGTCCACGGGTTCTGGAACGGACTGGGCGGCGAAAAAATGTCCAAGTCCATCGGCAACGTCGTCGATCCCAACGAACTCGCGGACAAGTTCGGCGTCGAGGCCGTCCGCTACTACCTCGTCCGCGACATCGTCACCGGCAAGGATTCAAACTTCGACATGGACCGCCTCATCATGCTCTTCAACACCGAGCTCGCCAACGAACTCGGCAACCTCTGCAACCGCGCCCTCAACATGAGCCAGCGCTTCACCGCCGGCATTCTTCAGCACGGCGGCCCGCTCACGGAAGACGATACCGCACTCCAGGTCTCTCTCGCAGAATCCATCAGCTCCTATCAGACCGCGATGAACGACTTCGACATCTCCAAAGGCCTCGAAGCGCTCAACCGCCACGTCGTCCACTGCAACCAATACGCCGAGCGCATGAAACCCTGGGAACTCAACAAAAACCCGGAAAACAAAGACCGCCTCGCCACCGTCCTCTATCACCTCGCGGAAAGTGTCGCCCACGCCTCTGTCCTCCTCTCCCCCATCCTGCCAGAAGCCGCCGCCAAGCTCGCCGCCCAGATCAACCTGCCCGCCCTCACCACCCTCAAGCTCGCAGACCTGCATTGGGGCCTGCTCCCGGACGGCCACCTCATCGAGAAACCCCAGCCCGTCTTCCCCCGCATTCTCGTCGAGCCCACCGCGTGAAATAGCACTTCCCGCCATTTTTGCTCCCGTCTCCAGATTCCCCGACAGAACCCACTCCCCGATTGCGTTTCACCACCTAGCCACGACCATGCGCACTTCACTACTCCTGCTCCTCGCCCTCTGCGGACCCGCCTCCGCTCAAAAAGTCAAAGTTGACGCCCTCTATGGCCAGTATTGCTCCGGCTGCCACGGTGCCAAGTTCGAGGGTGGCAGCGGCGGCTCACTCGTGGACGGCGAGTGGAAACACGGCAACACCGACGCGGATCTGTTCAAATCCATCGCCAAGGGCAAACCCGAACTCGGTATGACACCGTGGGAAGGAATCCTCACCAACGACCAAATTCGCGGCCTCGTCATCTTCATCCGCGAAAACGAGCGGAAAACCGCCATCAAGGGCATGGATTTCCCGAAACCATCTCCCGACACCGTCACCAAGACCGATCTTGAAGACTACCGTCTCGAGACCATCGTCGAGAAAGGAATCAAGACCCCATGGGCCATCGCCTTTCTACCAGACGGTCGTAAACTCGTCACCGAGAGATCCGGCCAACTCAGATTTCTCAACGCGGACGGCTCCCTCGATCCCCAGGAAATCGAAGGTATCCCCGAGGTCATCGAGCACGGCCAAGGCGGCCTCATGGAAGTCGCCATCCACCCGGACTACGCCAAAAACGGCTGGGTTTACCTCGGTCTCTCAGAAGGCACCCGCGAAAAGCGCGAGAACGGCAAGGACAAGATCGAAGCCATCACCGCCATCGTCCGCGGCAAGATCAAGGACCACCAGTGGACCGAGCAGGAATGGATCTATCGCCCCGACCCGAAGTTCCGTTCCGGCGCAGGCGTCCATTTCGGCACCCGTTTCGTCTTCGACAAGGGCTACATCTACTTCGTCATCGGCGAGCGCGGCGGCATGATGGAAGTGCAGGACCTTTCCCGGCCCAACGGAAAAATCCACCGCCTCCACGACGACGGTCGCGTCCCCACTGACAATCCCTTCGTCAAAACCAAAGACGCCATCCCCGGCATCTGGTCCTACGGTCACCGGAACCCACAAGGCCTCGCCATGGATCCCCGCGACGGCACCCTCTACAGCACCGAGCACGGCCCGCGCGGTGGCGATGAGTTGAACCTCATCAAGCCCGGTGCCAACTACGGCTGGCCGGTCATCACCTATGGCATGAACTACGACGGCTCACCCATGGTCTCCATCACCGAGAAGGAAGGCATGGAACAGCCCATCACCTTCTGGGTCCCCTCCATCGCCGTCTGTGGCCTCGATTTCTACTCCGGCGACAAGTTTCCCAAGTGGAAAAACGATCTACTCGTCGGCGCACTCGGCCAGCAGGAAGTCCGCCGCCTCCGCATCGAGAACCAAAAGGTCGTCTCCCAGGAAATCATCCTCAAAGGCATTGGCCGCGTCCGCGATGTCGCCGCCGGACCCGACGGTCTCATCTACGTGCTCCTCAACAGCCCCGACCGAATCGTCCGCCTCGTCCCCAACCGGTAATCCCACCACCGCGCCTCCAAACGGGTCGGAACATCGACGATGATTCCAAATCTAACTCCTATCGATGAGGCCTTTAGAAACATTCGCCAGTGCCTTGTCCCCTTTTTGGGGACTATGGATCGCTAAAGTGAAGTGCAATACTTTCCATCAGCGTTAAATCCCATGAAGACATATAACCTCACCATCAATGGCCAGCAACGGGAGGCGTCCGTCTCCGAGGACACGCCCTTGCTCTGGGTCCTGCGTGACACGCTCGGCCTCGTCGGCACCAAATTCGGCTGCGGAGCGGGTCAATGCGGTGCTTGCACCATCCACTTGGACGGGAAGGCTGCGCGCTCTTGCATGCTGCCCGTTTCCGCCGTCGGGGAAGCGAAAATCACCACCATCGAGGGCCTGGCAGATTCCGCCAAACTTGTGCCACTCCAACGCGTCTGGTGCGAACTCGACGTCTCGCAGTGCGGCTACTGCCAAGCTGGCCAACTGATGAGTGCTGCCGCGCTGCTCGCCGAGAAACCCAAACCCACCGATGCCGAGATCGACTCTGCCATGCAGGGAAATCTCTGCCGCTGCGCCACCTACAAGCGCATTCGCAAAGCCATCCACACCGCCGCTGCCTTATGAATACCGCTGATTCTCTCACACACACCAACCGCCGTGGATTTTTCAAAACCACGATGCTCGCTGGCGGCGGGTTCTTTCTCGGAGGCTGGTTCCCGGGAAATGTCGCCGCCCAAGAAACGACTGCCGCAGCGTTTTCCCCGAGCGTCTTTATCCGGATCACCCCGCAAGGTGTCATCACTCTGTTCTCAAAAACTCCGGAAATCGGCCAAGGCGTGAAAACCACCTTGCCAATGATCTTGGCGGAGGAACTCGAAGTGGATTGGGAAAAAGTCATCGTCGAACAAGGCGAAGTTGACTCCCGCTTCGGCGGCCAGACCGCTGGCGGCAGCAATACGATCAAAAACAACTACGACCAGCTGCGCCGCATGGGCGCAGTGGCAAAGACCATGCTCGTCACCGCTGCCGCGAACACCTGGCAAGTCCCTGTGGAAGAATGCACAGCGGCCTCCGGCGTGGTTTCCCACGGCACTTCCGGGCGCAAGCTTTCTTACGGCGAGCTTGCCGAGACCGCTTCCAAGTTGCATGTGCCCGACGAAAAATCCGTGACGCTCAAAGCCCCGGCAGATTTCAAAATCCTCGGACGCAGAATTGTCGGCGTGGATAACGAAAAAATCGTCAAAGGCGAACCCCTTTTCGGGATCGATCAGAGGCTGCCCGGCATGGTTTACGCTGTTTATGTGCGATGCCCGGTCTTTACCGGCAAAGTGAAAAATGTGGACTTGGCTTCTGTCAAAAAACTCCCGGGCATCCGCGACGCATTCGTGATCGAAGGCGGCGATGACCACTATGGATTGGTGACGGGGATTGCGATCATCGGCGATTCCACCTGGAGTGTTTTCAAGGCTAAAAAAGCGCTCAAAGTCACCTGGGACGCAGGTGCACACGCTGGAGAGTCCAGTGAAGAGCAGCAGAAAAAAGTCCTGGCCGCCATCAAGGGCAAGGCCGCGGAAGAAATCCGGCGGGACGGAGAAATCAAAGACTTCCCTAAAGATTCGAAAACTGTCGATGCCATCTACCACTACCCGCACTTGGCTCATGCGAATTTGGAACCGCAAAATTGCACGGCAGTGTTTAAAGACGGCAAGCTCGAAATGTGGGCACCTTCTCAAAGCCCCGGTGGAGGCCTGAATGCCGTCACCCAAACGCTGAAAATCCCCAGGGACTCCATCAAGATTCACGTCACCCGCATCGGCGGCGGCTTCGGGCGGCGGCTCATGAATGACTACATGGTCGAGTGCGCGGTGATTGCCCAAAAACTCAACGGCACCCCCGTGAAAGTGACGTGGGACCGCCAGCAGGACTTCCAGCACGATTTCTACCGTGCCGGCGGCTGGCACCACCTCCGCGGGCGGGTGGATGATGCCGGGAAGATCGCGGCTTGGGCCAATCATTTTGTGACCTTCGGCCTGAACAACGAGGAAAAACCCGGGATGGCGGCGGACTTGGGTAAAGGCGAACTGCCAGCGGGTTTCATTCCCAACTATCTGTTGGAGCGCACCATCCTGCCGACGAACATGCCCTTCGGTTTCTGGCGTGCTCCGGGATCCTGCGCGATCGCCTGGGTTTACCAAAGCTTCATCGATGAGCTGGCATATGCGGCCAAACAAGATCCTTTGAAGTTCCGTCTGGATCTGCTGGCCGACCAGGCCAAACCCGCCAACGGCAAAAAACCGAACAATAACCGGGGTGGCGGCTACGACAGAGCACGCATGAGAAAGGTTCTCGAACTCGCCGCCGAAAAAGCGGATTGGGGCCGCAAGATGCCCGCCGGCAGCGGCCAGGGAATCGCATTCCACTACAGCCATTCCGGCTACGTCGCGGTGGTGGCGGAGGTCACGGTGGATGCCAAGGGAGCACTGAAGGTTGACCGACTCGTCGCCGGCGTGGACGTAGGCCCGATCCTCAACTTGAGCGGTGCGGAAAATCAGGTAGAGGGTTCAATGCTGGATGGACTGAGCGCTGCGTGGTTCCAGGAAGTATTACTCAGCGAAGGCAGCGTGAAGAACATCGGTTTTGACCAGTATCCCATGCTGAGGATGGCACAGGCCCCGAAAGTGGAGGCCCATTTCTTCGAATCAGACTCACCGCCCACTGGCCTTGGAGAACCGGCACTACCACCCACAGCACCCGCCGTTTGTAACGCAATTTTCGCAGCGACTGGCAAGCGGGTCAGAAATCTTCCGTTCCTGAAGGAGAAACTCACCAGGGCGTGAAATCGGTGCCATGAGCGACTGGCCTCACCTCCTTGATTTCGCCCGGCAGCACGGTGGGCAAGCCATGGCGCTTGCCTCACTGGTCGCGCATGAGGGATCGAGCTACCGGCAGCCTGGCGCGCGGATGTTAGTCGCTGCTAATGGTGAGTTTTCAGGCTCTCTGAGTGGCGGCTGTCTTGAGGAAAGCATCGCCCAAGTCGCGAGGCGGGTCATCGCCAGCGGTCGAGCGGAGACTCTGCACATCGATACCCGCCCGCACTTCGGCTGCCCGGGAAAACTGCAAGTATTCGTGGAATCTCTCTCAGAAAATTTCGTGAATGAGATCTTTTCACGAGTGACGGAACGGCGCGAATTCCACCTCGCCACATTCTTCGAGGGAGAAGGGACGCGGGTCTTCCAAGAAGACGAGGAAGACCCGAACCAACGCGGCGTGCTGATCGAAAAAATCTGCCCTCGCCTGCGTTTGATCGTCATTGGTTGGACCAGCGATAGCGACCCGCTACTGAAGATGGCTTCGTTGTTAGGTTGGGAGCTGCACCGGGTTTGCAGGGCAGAAATGGCAGCCGTCGCCGGCGAGACCGTGACGGTCTGTGGAGCAGATGAATTGGTGGAAATTTTCCCGCCAGACGCCACGACCTCCGTGCTGATCATGACGCACCGACTCGTCACCGACCTCGGATTTCTGAAAGCCGTGCTGCCGGAGAATTATTTTTATATTGGCTTGTTAGGTTCAAGACGGCGGCGTGAGACCTTGTTGGCTGAGGCGGGCGCTTGTGGAATGTTAGAAAATTCTTCGGTTGCGGAGCGCTTGTACGCTCCGGTGGGCCTGGATTTGGGGGGCGAGCATCCGGCGAGCATCGCACTCGCGATTCTGGCCGAGATTCAGGCAGCATCTGCCGGAACTTCAGCGGGATTTCTCAGAGACCGCTTGGGCGTGATCCACCATCCGCTCGTTGCCAGAACCCGATGATCACAGGTGCGATCATCCTCGCTGCTGGAAGTGCCACGCGCTTTGGTGGGCGCAAGCAATTGTTGGAAATGAATGGCGAGACGCTGATTGATCGAGCCTGCCGCACAGCACTGGCAGCTGGATGCAGGCCGGTCCTGCGGGTGCTGGGCGCGTGTGCGAACGAGATCCTCCAGCGCCCGGAACTCCCGGACGTAGCCACCCTCGTTCATCGGAATTGGAGTGAGGGCATGGGCAGCTCGCTCGCCGCAGGGATTGGTGAATTGCTGAAACGGGAACCGAAGTGCGAGGCGATTTTCATTCTCCTGGCCGACCAGCCTTTGGTTTCACCGGAGTTACTGCAACAGATGCTTCATTCGTTAGACCTGCGATTTTCAATGGTCCTTTGTGACTATGGTGAAAGCAGTGGCCCGCCTGCCCTTTTCAAACGGGTGCATTTTCCCGAACTCATGAAATTGACCGGAGATCGCGGGGCGAAGCTGCTAGCCGCCAACCATCCAGGCGCAGTCGCGTGGCTCCCATTTCCCGGCGGGTTGTGCGACATTGACTCGAAGGAAGCTTGGGAAGACCTCCAGTTAAAACTGGCAGAGAGAAACCTAAGCGCGGTACTTGATGATGGCCTCCACCTTGCTGCGAACGTGGAGCTTGTGACAGATCCGCTTCACATAGGTGCGGACCGTTTCCACCGAGATGTCTAATTGATCCGCCACTTCCTTATAGATGTAGCCTGACGCGAGAAGCTTGAGCACATCACGCTCACGGGGTGTTAGACTTTCATTTTCGTTTTCGATCTTCCTCTCCCCTCGGAAGAACTGCGCGACTTTCCGGGCAATGTGGCTGGAAAAAGGTGCTCCGCCCGTGAAAACATCGCGGATGGCATCGTAAATCTCATCCGGTGTGCTGGTCTTGAGCAAATAGCCGCTCGCTCCTTCCTTCAGTGCCCGGAAGATATTGTCCTCTTCTTCATAGGCGGTAAGCATGACCACCTCCAGATGCGGAAGCTCGCTCTTGAGATCCCGGATGCAATCGATGCCCGAGATCCCCGGCAGGTTGATGTCCATCAGAACGACATCCGGCCGATACTTGGGGATTTTCTCCAAGGCCTCCTCGGCGGACGAAACCGCACACAGGCAGGAGATATCGTCCGGTTGATCCAACATTTTGATCAAATGCTGTTGGAGGCGAGGGTCATCCTCCACGACCACGACGGTCTTTTTTCTGAAAATTTCAGGGGTCATGGCATGGGTTCAAGTGATCGGAGCTTCTAACGAGACTTTGATTCCTCTGCTTTCCACAGGTTCAATTTCGCATTTGCCGCGAATGGTAGCCATGCGCTGGGTGATACTGTCAAGCCCGAGTCCGAGGCCGGGCCTGCCGCTCTGCTGGATCATTCCGATGCCGTTGTCGGTGATGATGATGACGAGTCCCTTGCCTTCGACACGGATGGTCATGGTGATTTCCGAAGCTCCGGAATGTTTCAAGGCATTGTTGACGACTTCTTTCACGGCAAGGCTCATATTATGCCGGAATTCGTGGGTGATCGTTACATCCTCAGTGACCGACATGGCGTCGATGCGGCAGCGGATGTTGGCCAGTCTGCAAAGCTCGCTCACCACCCGGCACAGAAAGTCCACGAGTGCTTCAAGTTGATTGTTCTTGGGATTGAGCATCCACACCGTTTCGGACAGCGCACCGATCAACTCGCGGGACATTGCTGAAATTTGCTCGAAATTTGAACTCACTTCCGGATTGGGACTGCTGCCTTGCGCAAACGAACTGAGCAGTGAGATATGAGAAAGTCGGGTTCCTAAATCATCATGCAAATCCCGGGCGATTCTGAGGCGCTCGTCGGAAATGAGCTGTGCTTTTTCCAAGTGCTGGCCAATCCTTTTGCGAATCAAGTAGCGACCGCCTAGCGTGGATAAAACCGCGATGAAG
>JBOFET010000433.1:0-3295 GCA_051648225.1 Luteolibacter sp. | reverse complement strand
CCGTCTAGCTCGCCCGTTCCCAAGGCCGCGTAGTCCGGCGTAAACACGCCCGGGTTGGATTCCGAAATACGTTGATAGAAGGTCTTGAAAGGGAGAGGCGGTGCGGCGAACCGCTGCCCGATCCTGCCGAGAAAGTTGTCGGCGAAGTCGCTTCCACGATGGGGGACGGCGATAAAAATGATTCGCCGGACCGTTCTCTCGGGTTGCCACTCGAAGGCGTCCTGCAGCTGGCGGCGGTCTTCAGGGGTGAGCTTCAAGGTTTCATGAGGGACATTGATGGCCGCTTTCCAAAACGCGTCGCCGGGTTCCGTGACAATGGCCTTGGAAACGAGGCCACCCATGCTGTGGGCGAGAAGTGTGATGTGCCGGGATGCGGGGTCCTTGCCCCGGGGGTCCAGCACTTCCCTCACCTCGCGGATCTGTTTGCGCAGCAAACGGGCGGAATAGAGCGCGGGAGCGGAGGTGTTGTAGAGATAGTGCCAAATCTGATAGCGCTGGCGGATCGTGTCGTCGGCCCAGAGTTCGTTGCTCACGCCCGCCCAAGCCAATGGGGTGGACAAGAGTCCGTGAATCATGATGAGCGGCTCTTTGTGAGGATCGTATGGCTGCATTAGATAGAGTTGCGGCGGACGCTTCGGACTGGCAGTGACGACATCCAGGATGCCATTGCGGCTGAGCTCGCCGCTGCGGGACAGGAGCGTGGCCCAGGCAGCGCTGAAATCTGCCGCTAGCTGGCGTTTATTGCGGCCGGTTCCCACCGTTGGATTCACCAGCGGGCAGAGCAGGCGGATCTCTACGTCTTGAATGCCTGATTTCACCGCTCCCTTGGTCGCCACGGCGGTAAGAGGTCGGGTGATGGCTTCATCAGGGAAATATCGCTCGATCGCCTCGCGGTGGTGGTTTTCTCTCAGAGCGATCAAAGGAGCGCCCACTCCGGTGCGCCGGTAGTGCGCGATTTTACCAACCTTCAGGCCGTGGGCGGACTCGACTTGGTCGAAGTAATCGAGCGGATAACAACCGGCACTTCCACCATCGAAATGAATCCGGTAGGCCACTCCTCCCGCCGTGGGGGCTGGCAGGGTATGGGTGGGACCAAGGCCGCGTTTCTTCCACCGCTCGACGAATTCCCCTAACGCTTGTGCCGAGTCGGGGGAGGGGGGCTCGTGCGTGGCTTGGGTGATGAGTTGGTGAAGATGGGTGTCAGTGGATGTGTTATTCTCAAATCGGACGATTTTCTTCACCGTCGCCGGCGCGACCGCACAAGAGCAAAACCCTAGCAGAATCGCCCCGATAAGGCTCGAACAGATCGACAAGCAGCAAGAACCTTTGGGAGTTTTCATGACGGATGATGGCTAAAGTAAATGATGAATCACAGCTTGGTTTCTGCGCCATGTTTCAAGTGGATACTTTCCGTGACACGCGCACGTGCCGAGTGAAAAGCGGGTGGTATTGGCGCACGGGATTAAATGTTAGGTCAATCGACCGCAGGTTTTTGGGCGGGTGGAGACCATCCGTCATCCGCCGCCGCCGCTTGAAGATCCGCTTGCATCACTGCCATGAAGGTTTGCTGGGACTCACGCGCGGCGCTGATGAAGGATACGCGATCGTGACGATGGGCGGCCATTTCCCGCAGCAGGCTTTCGTCGGTGCGGCGGTAAAGTTTTGCGGCGCGGTGGGCGGCGTAGGCGGGCATGCCGAGGGTGCGAAGCACGTCGATGCCCATCCGCAGTGAGGAATCGAGCGTCTCGCGGTAGATTTGCTCTTGGCCGGCATCAAGGAATTCATAGGCCTCCAGACGGCTGTGGGCCCGGAGGAAAATTTTCAACTGCGGGTAGTGCTGCCGGGCGGTATCGATGATCCGCAGGGTGGTGGCTGCGTCCTTGAGGGCGACGACGAGGATCTTCGCCCGGGCGGCACCCGCGGTGGCGAGCAGGTCGGGCCGGGCGGCATCGCCGTAGAAGACCGGGAAGCCGATGGCGCGCAGCGTTTCGACTTGGTCGGGATCGTTGTCGAGCACGGTGGAGTGGATCCCCTGCGAGTGGAGCAGGCGGCCGACCGCGTGGCCATAGCGGCCGAGTCCGCAGATAATGACGGGTGCACCTTCGTCGTGGACATCGCTTTCCTTTTCGTCGCTGTTCGTGTTCGTGCCGCGCTCGGTGAGGCGGTGGCTTGCCATGATGAGCAATGGCGTGGTGGCCATGGTGATGGCCACCACGGCGATGAGCGTGCGTGCGATTTCCGTGCCGAAAACTCCACTTCCCGAGGCGAGAGTGATGAGGACAAAGGCAAATTCACCGCCCGCCGCCAGCGCGGAGGCGAAAATAAGCGCACCGCCCCTCGACGATCCGTGTAAGCGGGCGAGACCGTAAATCAACCCGCCTTTGACGAAAAGCAGGCCAAGCACACCGCCAAGCGCCACCTGCCAGTTCGCTCGGATGTGGCCGAAGTCGATGCCGGTGCCGACGCCAAGGAAGAAAAGGCCGAGCAGCAAGCCCTTGAAAGGCGCGATGTCTGCTTCGAGCTCGTGGCGATACTCGCTATTTGCGAGAACCACGCCAGCGACGAAGGCACCAAGCGCGGCAGAGAGGCCGACTTTTGTCATGAGTAGGGCGATGCCGATGATCAGTAAAAGCGCCGCCGCAGTGAAGGCCTCGCGCTGGCGGGTGGCGGCGATCGCACGGAAAATCGGGCGCACCGCAAGTCGGGCGATGGCGATGACCAGTGCGACCGCGCCGATGGTCGCGAGTGCACGACCCCAGGCTGGCCAATGCTCGACCCAGGAAACCGGGCCGTGTCCGTGGACCTCCGCACCCTGGCCGGTGGCTAGCAACGGCAGCAGCGCGATGATAGGAATGACTGCAAGGTCTTGGAAAAGCAGCACCGCGAAGGAGTTTTGGCCTGCCTCCGTGCGCATCAGCTTCCGCTCGTTGAGGCACTGGAGCACGATCGCCGTGCTGGACATCGCGAGAATGAGGCCGATGCCGAGAGCCGGCTTCCAACTTAGGCCGAATGCCATCACCAGCCCGGCAATCGCGAGAGTGGATCCCACGACTTGAAACGAGCCGAGGCCGAAGATTTGACGCCGCATTTTCCACAGGTGGGATGGCTCCAGCTCCAGCCCCACGAGGAACAGCATCATCACCACGCCGAACTCGGCGAAGTGGGTGATTTGCTCGCTTTCGCGACCAATCAAGCCGAAGCCCCAAGGCCCGATCAATGCTCCGGCGATGAGGTAGCCGAGCACCGCGCCGAGACCGAAGCGGCGGCCGACAATGACCGCTACCAGCGCGGCAGC
>JBOFET010000432.1:0-3412 GCA_051648225.1 Luteolibacter sp. | reverse complement strand
GAGGCACAAGCTGGATTTCAAGAACTCGTCAACCAGCCGCAGGGCCAGGCTCTCCGACTTCACCACGCCGCAGCGATCGGACTGGCGGAGGCGATCCAAGCGCAAGGAAAGCCGGAAGAAGCCGCCAAGTCACTGCTTGCGTTTCTCCAAGATCATCCGGAGTCGCCGAAGTTGGACTCCATCTTCGAGCGCATCTTGCGATGGCTGCCGGAAAAGCCCTCCACGACGGATCCTCTGCTCGAGCGCATCGCCCAATGGATCACTCCACCCACACTGCCCGCCATCGGGCTGATTTCCAACACCGGGGCGGATGCCGTTTCCGCATGGCCGGTCGCCAGTGAATCAGAAGTGCGGTCAGACCTCCTGGCTCACTCGCTTTTCACCCGTGGCCTCGGACTCCATCGCGTCGGCAACCCGGAGTCGAAGGCAGAATCCCGCCGCCTGTTCTTCCGGCTGCGGACAGAATATCCAGACCATTTGCTGAGCCAACGCGCACTTTTTGAGCAAGCTCGTTGGGCGCTTGATGGCGGCGCACTCGACCAGGCATTCGCCATGCTCGACATTTTGAGAAATACCGCCAAGTCCCCCACCCTTCAAGGCGCGGCGGCTCTCACCGAAGCCCAGGCAGCCTACGCCAAGGGTGACTCCCAGCGGGCCATCCGACTCTTCGACGAGGCGGCACTCGTGCTCACCGGAGCCGAAGCCAAGGCGGCGAAACGACAGGCCGCCATCGCCCGCCTCCGCAGCAGCGATGCCACGGGCATTACCCTCATCCAGGAATCAAACGTCCCATCGGAAAACGGACTCGATGCGGATCTGGGACTCGAAAAAGCCCTTTCCACCACGCCGCCGGAAGCCGCCCGTGCCGCCCTCACGGCGTTCATCACCCGTTTTCCCGACCACCCGCGGGCTGCTGAAGCCCGGCTCGCCGCACTCGAGGCTGCTCTGACCATTTACCCACCGGACATTTCGTTCGCCGCTGCCCAACTGGAGACCTTGTCAACCGAGCCGGAGGAATCCATCGCGCCTCGCATCGCCCTCGCCCGCCTCCATTTGGCAGACGCCTCCCAAGATTCCCCCGCTGCCATCGCCGCCGCTCAGGCGATTCTTGATAGCTACCCGGCAGACCCGGTTGCCACCGAGGCCGCCCTCACGCTCGGGCGGAACTTATTCCAATCCGGCAGCTACAACCCCGCCCGGTTGGTGCTGGAAAAACTCGCCGCCTCCGAGACCCACCCTGCCCGCGCCCAGGTCGCATGGTTGCTCGCCGCCCGCTCCGCCGCGCTTGGCGGCACACCACAGTCGAAGGAGCAGGCGCTGATCCTGTTCGACAAGGCGATCGAGACCGCAGGCCCGGTGGGTTCGCTCGCGCATTTGGAAAAAACACGACACCTGATCGACATGAACCGGCTGTCGGAAGCCTCCGCATTTCTCCAAAAATGGACCAAATCGCTGCCAGCAGAAGACCCGCTGCAACTCCCCGCCGGCCTGCTTCTCGGCGAGGCGCTCTACGCACAGGGCAGTTCCAATCCCGCCTCATTGGTCGAAGCGCTGGCAGTTTACGACAACCTGCTCACCCACGCCCAAGAACAGCCCGCCCTTTTCAACCGCCTGCAATACCTCCGCGGCACCACTCTGGAGCAACTTCCCGACGAAAAAGACCCCACCAAAAAACGCGAAAAACAAGCCTTTCAAGCCTACCACTCAGTGCTTGAGACCACCGCCCCACCGCAAGAGTGGGAATACTTCGAGCGCTGCGGATTCCGGGCACTCGCCATGCTCGAAAAAGCCCAGCGCTGGCAGGCTGCCATCAGTGTTGCTAAAAAAATCGCCTCCTTCAAAGGTCCGCGCGCCGAGGAGGCCGCCAACCGCGCCAGCCTGCTCGACCTGAAATACCCCGTCTGGTAACTCACCTTTCCGAAACTCCACCTCACTCCAAATGCCAAATCTCCTCGTCACTGGAATCTCCGGCCGCATGGGTCAAGCCGTCCTCCAAGCCGCCACCGAAGCCGGCGTTCCCATCACCGCCACCCACGATGCCGGTCAAGACATCCACGCCATCATCGCCAAAGCCACCTGCGCCATTGATTTCACCATTCATTCCTTCACCACCACGCTGGTCGAGGCCGCATTGAAAAATGGCACTAGCCTCGTCATCGGCACCACCGGCCACACCGACGAAGAGCGCGCCGTGATCCGCGAAGCCGCCAAAACCATTCCCATCGTTTACGCCTCGAACTACTCTGTCGGAGTCAACACGCTCTTCTGGCTCACCCGCCACGCTGCCCGCATTCTTACCCAAGACCGCTTCGACATCGAGGTCACCGAGATGCATCACAAGCATAAAATCGACGCTCCCTCTGGCACCGCCCGCCGGATTCTGGAAATCCTCAACGAGGAAACCGGCACCTCCTATCAGGACGACGTCGCCCACGGCCGCCTCGGCAACATCGGACCGCGCAAGCCGCGCGAAATCGGCATGCACACCCTCCGCGGCGGCGATGTCGTGGGCGACCACACCGTACTTTTCGCCGCAGATGGCGAGCGCGTGGAAATCACCCACAAAGCATCCTCCCGCATGACCTTCGCCGCCGGTGCCGTACGCGCCGCCTGCTGGCTGGAGACCCAGCCGATCGGACTCTATGACATGCAAGACGTGCTCGGCTTGGTATGACGCGGAAAGTGGACAAAATTGAGTGAAGAGCGAATGCGATCTTCACACCCGGACCCTCAGGTCCCTCATACTCCACAACACCCCGGCCGCCGCCGTGCCATTGCCCCGCAGCCTTCGCGCGCCGTCCTTGCGTTTCCCTGTGAATCGTTTCCGCGCTTCGGCGAACGCCTCGTTCACAAACGCCTTGCTCCCGATCACCGCTCCGTCCGTGAAATACCGCACCCGGTAGCGCAACATCGCCGCCAGCTTCAACTCCGGCAACACCGTCGCGTTCTCCTTCGTTTCTAACGCTTCCATCTCGGTCGCAGCGGTCTGCGACGGTCGTTGAGAATCCATCCCAGACTTGCCACGGTTTCTGCCGAGCGCCAATCCCATCAAACGCCGATACAACCGCGATACCTCGCCCCATCGTTCCGCCTCGAACCCCACGGCTTGATCGCACAAATACGCTCTCACCAAGCCTTCCCGCGCTTTTTTCCCGTTTCCTTTGGCCCCGCCGCCCACCGCCTCGCCGTAGCTGCTCCAGCGATAGTCCGCCGGATCTTCCACCATCCCGGCTCTCACTGGATTGAGGTCGATGTAAGCGGCTATCGTCCGCGCTGCGGTGCCGCTTTCCACGATCACGCTCTTGAACCGGTCCTCCCACAGCGTGCCGGAGCGCGAATGGGCGCGATTGAACCACTTGGTGAAGCATTCTAACAGCGACTTCATGACCTCAGCCACCTGCGCCTCGCTGTA
>JBOFET010000431.1:0-17876 GCA_051648225.1 Luteolibacter sp. | reverse complement strand
ACGGAGTAAAAATGGCCGCAGCGCCTCCTCGGTTAGGCCGTTGCCACCCACATCGAGCACAAGCACTCCGTCGAGCGGCGGTGTATCGGTTTCCACCCGGTCGATGCCGATGATTTCCCGCCACAGTGCCCGATGGGTGCGGCCTTGGAAATCGAGCCCTGCGAGCGCCCGGCGTTCCGCAGCCCAAGCAAGAACCCACAGTGCGAACCGCGGCAGCAGTCCCCAGAAAAAAGTCACCATCATCAGAAACTCCCACCACACCGCAGGGCCGGGCGGCAATTCCCGACCCGGCTGCCAGCGTGCTGCTTCGATATCGACAGGACCCGGCACCGCACCGGGCCACCACGCGGACCAGGGAAGTGAGAGCACCTGCGACGATTTTTCTAGCAGCGAAGCCATCGCCACCTCAGTCGTCGTCTCCCAGAAAAACCCGATATGCCTCACCAGCACCAACCCGCCGATTCCGCACAGGATGCCGAGGTTGAAAGAAATCCCGGCTTTCTGCGCCATCCGGGCGAGCCGCCACAAGACCGCAGCGCGAGCTGCGCCGCCTCCATCCATCAGGCGCTGCCACCACGCGTCATCCGCATTTCCCGCCAGCCGCCGCACGAGTTTTCCCGCGATGGCCTGCATGCCGGAAAATCCTTCGGTCGCACGCCGACGCATCAACCAGGCGAAACCTGCCAGCACAAGCACCAGCCACTGCCCGCCGATCAGGATGGCGAGGAAAACCGTGACATGGATCCCGCCACGCACGCGGTCGAGCATGCCGAGCGTCGCTGAAAGCCCTAACACAAACATCCCCAGAGAAAGCCCGCCACTCACCATCGCGAGCGCCGAGGCAAATTTCCTCCCAGCGGATTTTCTCCCCATTTCCCCCAGCCACGCCCGCAGTCCGGCGCGGCGGGCGCTTGCCCCTTCAAACCCCCGACTCGCGGCGACCACCGCAGCTCTAACCGCGTGAGGAGTGGCGGGCGCGGCGGTGACTGCCTGCTCGAAATTCACCAGATCCTCCAAGGTCCACCGTGGTGCGTCGTTGCCCATCGGGATTCGTTCTATCCCTTTTTGGCGATTTGCTTGCGGAAGAGTGGGACGAGTTCGGCCTCCATCCACCCGAAGGCTGCGGGAAGTCCGCCCTCGAGATAGAGCTTGCCGATGGATGCCTCCACCCGCGTCGGATTTCCGAACGCACTCAGGAAATCATTGGATGTCAGGCGGGTGAACCACACACCGTCCATCGATTTGCGCTCTTGGAGCACATATTGGCGGGCGAAAAGTGCCAACACGGCATCGCCGATCCATGCGGCTTCCCTTTCACTGCGGAGTTCTTCGTCTTTGCGGCTCACGCGGGGAGAATGCACGATCCTAGAGCGGTCGCACGATTTTTTGCAGGCGTTCCTGCTCGATCCGGTCGCGCAGCCGCGTTTCCGAATCCACGTCCCAATATCCCGGCTGCAGCTCGATGAAGACCGAGGAGTAAGGCAGCGCGGTCGTCGTGCGGATGACTAACACGTCGAAACTGCGGTTCGCATCCTCCATGAGCGTGATCAATGACTGCTGGTCCAGTTCGGTGGTCTCATGCCCGTGCAGCGATTCCTTGACCTGCTTGCGAAGCTCGTCGATGCCAGGGGCGAAATCGTTTTCCACCGAGCGCATCTCCCGGGTGACATAGATCTGTGGCCGCACGTTCTGGGTCTGCTCGAGGGTGTTGAGCACATAGTCCAGCGCCTCCGGGACGCCCACCGAGGCCGTCACCTGGCGCAGTCCGGGCCGGTTGTGGGCGGGAAATGATGCCTCGGCGATGACAATCCAGTTCCGGTAACCCAGCTGCCCGGACTGGCGGTTCACCGCCGCCTGCCACGAGTGGCCGTCCTGCATTCCCGCGCAGCCGAACGAAACCAGCGCCATTCCAAAAGCAACCGCACCGCGAAAAAACACCATGAATTCCCATAGGACTTCGACCACGGACTGTCAACGGGTTGCCCGAAATGATTTGGGTCCAGAGCGTCCCGCTCGGTCGGTGTTTCGGATTTCGCACAAAGTGCCTTTGACGGTTGCCGCCTGAGGAAGCACAGTCCGCCCGCCATGGCATTCGCCGATGTTTTCCCCGATCTTTTGAAGCACCCCACGCCCTTGATGAGGCGCTTCCTGCAGCTGGTTTCCGAGGAAACGGGCGGGCCGCTGGAGTCACTCGCCCGCCGCAGCCAACAGCTCACGCGCCGCCATTTCGGTAAGACCATGCGGCTCTTCGCTCCGCTGTATGTGTCTAACGAGTGCGTGAACAATTGCAGCTACTGCGGCTTCTCCCGGGACGCCGGGATCTTCCGCACCACGCTCACCGTGGACCAGGTGGTCACCGAGGCGCGGCATCTGCACGGGCTGGGATTCCGGAACGTGCTGCTCGTCGCCGGCGAGCATCCCAAGTTCGTCTCGGACGGCTATCTCCAGGACTGCCTCGACGCGCTCAAGCCGTTCATCCCCACGCTCGCGCTCGAGGTTGGGCCGATGGAGGACGACCAGTATTCGGAAATCGTCGGCCACGGCGCGGAAGGACTCGTCGTCTATCAGGAAACCTATCACCTCGAGACCTATCAGCAGCTTCACACCGCCGGGCCCAAGAAGAACTTCGACTGGCGGCTCGACTGCCCGGAGCGCGCCTACGCCGGCGGATTCCGCCGCATCGGCATCGGCGCCTTGTTCGGTCTGGCAGACTGGCGGTTCGAGGCACTCGCGCTGTGCGCCCACCTCGAGTATCTTTATCGGAACTGTTGGAAGGCGCAGTTCACCATCGCCTTCCCGCGGATGCGGCCTTACGCCGGAAACTACCAATACCAGCCGGACCCGGATCTCTCCCTGCCAGACAAGCAGTTCGTCCGCCTCATCGCAGTGTTCCGCTTGTTGTTCCCGCAGGTGGGGATCGTCGTGTCCACCCGCGAGCCAGCGCCGCTGCGGGATGCGATCGTCACACTCGGCGTCACCCACATGTCCGCCGGAGTCCGCACCGAGCCGGGTGGCTACACCGGCGCGGGCAGTGACGACCTGCATCTAACCGTAAAAGGCCGCCGTGTGGAACTTCAGGAAAAATCCGGCTGCGAAAAAGCCACCGAGCAATTTCGAATCACCGACCACCGCAGCGCCGCCGAGGTCGCCGCGATGTTGCGCGCACAGAATCTCGATCCGGTGTGGAAGGATTGGGACGAGTCACTGCTCGCGACGGTGTAGGGTGCTGTCCACCCGCAACCCACCGTAAAGCGCAAGCCTTTCATGATCGAAGAAGCGGGCTGGATCTTTGGACTGATTGCCGAAACGGAGTCCCAAGATAGAGGTAGGAACGGGGTTTTTGCCCCGCTCCCCCCTCCGAACCGGACGTGCAGATCTCCCGCATCCGGCTCTCCAGTCAGTGGTTTGCTCCGTTACGGAGGCTCGCAATTTCTGTTTCTCGGGCGTCTAGCAGGCAGAAGAGCCCGAGTTCCTTGAAGTAGCGGTTGGGCCAGCGTTGGTGGTCTTTTCCTCGGCCTCGGCCTTCTAAACCGCGCCGCTTTCTCAGGATGGAGCGCAGTCTCATGCGTATCCACCCGTCAATTTCTCCCAATGCACTGGCTTTGACGTGTTTGAAGTAGCCGAACCAGCCGGGCAATGTCCGGTTGAGGTCTGCCACGATGGCTTCCATGCTTTTGCCATTGTTCCGGCGCGTCCGGGGTTTGATGGATTCGCGCAATTTACGTAGGCTTTTGGGCCGGACCAGTCGCATCATCTTTCCCCCGCTGTTTCGTTTGAACCGGTAGCCGAGGAAGTCGAAATGACTGTCTGCTAGGTTCATGTCCACCGTGCGGGTTTTGTCGGGATGCAAGGTGAGTCCGGCCCCGGCCATCCATTCCCGGAGCTTTTCGAGCGCGGCTTCGGCTTCTTCTTCGGTGTGGCAGAGGACGACCATGTCATCGGCATACCGCACCATTTCATAACCGAGTCCGGCCATCAGCCAGTCTAACGAATCAAGGTAGATGTTGGCTAACAGTGGGCTTATCACTCCGCCTTGCGGCGTGCCTTGTGACTCTTCTTGCGATTCGTCTGCTGGCATTTCTTCCATGGTTTTGGCTGATTCGGTGCCTTCCATTACGCCTTGTTTGAGGAACCCCTCGATCAGCCCCAGAACCCGTCCATCGGCGATGTGCTCGCGCACCAACGCCATGAGCCGATCATGGGGTATCGCATCGAAGTAGCCCTTGATGTCCACTTCCACGACGTGCTGCCTCCCTGCGGTGAGCAGTTCTTCCACGCGTCGCAGTGCGTCCTTGCAACCGCGTCCGGGGCGGAACCCGTAGCTGTGTTTGGCGAAGCGGTTTTCAAAGATTGGCTCTATGACCATTCTCACCGCTGCCTGCACCACGCGGTCGGTGACCGTGGGTATCCCCAGTGGTCGCTTTTCCGCGCTGCCGGGTTTTTCAATCCACACCCGTTTGACTGGCTTGGGTTGATAGGTGCCCTTGTTGAGGTGCTCTCTAACGGCGAGCAGCCGGCCTTGGCTGTTTGGTTCAAAGCGCCCTATCGTGATGCCGTCCACGCCACAGGCCCCGGCGTTTCTTCGCACCTTTTCCCATGCCAGTTGAAGGGTTCTTTCTGTGCTGACCTTGTCGATCAGGCTGAACCACTTGTTTCCTTTCAACCCTCTTGCGAGGGCCGCAAGCATCGGCTTGGTCCATACTCCGCGTTCGGCTTTGTGGTGTTGCCACGGGTCTTCTTCCGCTTGTTTATCCCCCGTCATTTCTGATAGGGAAACTGCCGCGGATGGTTCTTCGCGTTTCATGGCTGTTGCCTTTCCACTTTCCTGCCTCCCCTCACTCCACGGGCATTACCCCGCTTCATCGCTACTATGGAGGCTCTGACTTCTGCCCGGCTCCGCTCACGCGGATTCCTGCCCGGACAGATCTCGACGCTTCCACATGATACCTTACCTGCGTTCTCACCCCAACCATCCCCAACAACCCGTTTCTCCCCCGTGGACGAGGGATGTGGGAGGAAACGGTTGCCGCGCATGCGGCAGGCTTCGCCAATCGCTCGAAGGCTCGCCGTTGCTGTAAACCGAAACGGGTTCACTTTCGTTTGGGACCGCAGGTCCGCCTCGGGCTGCTCTCCACCCCGTCTCGCGACGACGCAGTTGCATCCGGCTGCTTTCCCGTAGCTCGTCTCGGGATGACTCAGACTTTCACTGGTTGATTTCATGTATGTGCGTTCGCACGAGCGGTGGACTCCGATCCGCCGCAGCCCATGAATCGGCGATGATACGAGCGGATGCGCATTTCATCGGCGACTCATTGGCTGCAGCGATTCGGAGATCGCCGCTCCTTGCCTCAGCGTCGCGCCGCACTCCAAGCGGGATATCGGAAACAACTTTTGGCAAACGGTCTAACATTAACGATATTTCGATCTCCAGCCCAAGGTTGCCGGTGAAGGCTACCTTGGGAACCGGATTCCCGATTTTCCGAACTCCAACGGAGTTCCACCACGGATCGAACTCTCGAACGGCGTCCTAACTCCCAAGGCCGGAACCACGTGGTGGTTCGATTTCATTCATGCGGTTTCCCAGGGTAGGCGTTCGTTCCTCACACCAACCCTGGGCTGGAGGGCTGAACGCCGTTGGCGTAATGAACAGCAATCCATCTTGAGAAGGACAATCGTGGGCTGAAAATCTAACACCAACGGTGTTTCGGCCTCCAGCCCAAGGTTGCCGGTGACGGCTACTTTGGGAACCGGATTCCCGATTTTCCGAACTCCAACGGAGTTCCGCCACGGATGGAACTCTCGAACGGCGTCCAAACTCCCAAGGCCGGAACCACGTGGTGGTTCGATTTCATCCCTGCGGTGTCCCAGGGTAGGCGTTCGTTCCTCACACCAACCCTGGGCTGGAGGGCGAAACGCCGTTGGCGTAATGAACAGCAATCCATCTTGAGAAAGACAATCGCCTGAAGGACGCTCAACGGGAAATCGCCACGAGGATCGCCTTTTGAGCGTGAAGCCGGTTTTCTGCCTGTTGGAAAATCGTTTCGGCGTGGAGTTCCAGCACTTCATTGCTGATTTCCTTGCCACGGTAGGCGGGCAGGCAGTGGAGGACGATGTGCCCGCGCGCGGCGTGCGCCAGAAGTCCGGCATCCACTTGGAAGCCTGCAAATTCCTTTTCCTTGTCCGCTTGATCTTCCTGCCCCATGGACAGCCAAACGTCGGTGTTGATGACATGCGCACCCTCCGCCGCCGCTTCGG
This sequence comes from Luteolibacter sp., assembly GCA_051648225.1. GTDB lineage: Bacteria > Verrucomicrobiota > Verrucomicrobiia > Verrucomicrobiales > Akkermansiaceae > Luteolibacter. The sequence continues at coordinate 11,621 of JBOFET010000431.1, read as the reverse complement.
GATCGGAGGTGATGGTGACGTTTGGCGCATCAAGTTCTGTTAAAAAATCCCTAGGCGGCTGGCAGGACGGTGGTGAGGCGACGACGAGCTTGAAACCAAGCCGCTTCGCCGCCCACATCCACGAGCGAGTCATGTTGGAAAAACCGTCGCCGATGAATGCGATTTTTTTATCCTCCCACGTGCCGAGCTTTTCCCGAACCGTCAGCAGGTCTGCTAGAATCTGGCAGGGATGCTCGTCGTCAGTGAGCGCATTGACCGTAGGGATGCCGGAGTACTCCGCAAAGTCGATGACGTCCTGTTGGGCGAAGGTGCGGATGATGGCCCCGTGCACCATGCGTCCAAGCACGCGGGCCGTGTCCTTGATCGGCTCGCCACGGCCAAGCTGGATGTCGTTTTTCGATAGAAACATCGGGAACCCGCCAAGTTCGCGGATGCCGACCTCGAACGACACCCGGGTGCGGGTGGACGACTTAGTGAAGATGAGCGCCCACGTCTGACCGGCGAGCTTCTGCCCGTCGCGCCCGCGCTGGCGCTTCAGATCGGCAGCCGACTCCAGCAGGTCATGGAGCTGCTTGGTGCTGAGTTCTTCGATAGAGAGGAGATGGTTCATGGGAGTGGTGGTCGTTCAATGTGCGGCTTCAGTTCCGCAAGACTCTGGGGAGCCGCCGATTCGAATAACTCGCGGATTTTTGAGTATCGCGACGATTGGTAAATCATGTAGCCTCCGAACGTGAAAATAAAGAGAGCAAGGCCCCATCCAACGATGGCATCCCAATCCTGGCCCTGAGCCACCCTCACCAGGCCCAGACTGAAAACAATCATGGTGTAGCCACTGTCTCGGAGTGCGTTGTGCCTTTCCCTTGCCAATTGCAGATCTGTGAGACCGCCGCCGGAATTCCATCTCCTGGCCCTGCCGAGTATTCGCTCTGCTTGTTCGTTCGTGATCTTAGCCATAGCCGTTTAGAATTCGGAAAGAACAGAATGGATGATCGCCAGCGCCTCGTCGATTTCAGCGTCGGTGACGTTAAGCGGTGGCAGCAGACGAATGGTGTTAGGGCCTGCTGGCGGGACGAGGAGGCCGCGCTCCATGAGCTTGTGGACCACCACGAGCGCAGGCGTTTTTCCTTCCGGAGTCGGGATCTGTGTGGGATCGAGGCCGATGCCTAGCAGCAGGCCCTGGCCGCGGACTTCGGTGACGATGGAGAGATTCCTCGAGCGGATGGTTTCGCGGATGCGGACCTCTTGGAGGATGGCATTCATGGCGAGTTCCTTTTCCCGGATCTCTTTGAGCACGGCCAGGGACGCAGCGCAGACAAGTGGGTTTCCGCCGTAGGTCGAGCCATGCGAGCCGGGTCCCATCAGAGAGGAAAGCGTGGTGCCATCCTCGGCCACAACGCGGTCGCTAAGCCAGAACGCGCCGATCGGCACGCCGCCGCCCATGCCCTTGGCCCAGGAGATGCCGTCAGGTTGGATTTCCGGCGCGATCATCCGCCACGCCATCGCGTCGCCACAACGGCCGAAGCCGGCTTGAACCTCGTCGAAAAATAACAGCAAGTCGTGTTTCTTACAAAGATCCGCCACCGCGCGGATGAACTCGGGCGTGGCCTGGATCACGCCGCCTTCGCCCTGGATCGGTTCTAGCAAAATAGCCACCGTCTCGGGACGCACGGCGTGCTCCAGTGCGGCGATGTCATTGAACGGAAGGTGGCGGAACCCCGGAAGCAGCGGATCGAAGCCTTCCTGGATCTTCGTCTGGCCGGTGGCGGACATGGCACCGAGTGTGCGACCGTGGAAAGACTGCAGGAAGGTGACGACTTCGTAACGCTGCGCACCGTTAGGCTGCGGGCGCTTGAGTCCGAAGCGGCGGGCGGATTTGATCAGGCCGTCATTCGCCTCGGCACCGGAGTTGGAGAAAAAGTTTTTCCCCGGCAGGCGCACGTGATGAACGTTGATTTCCTCGGCGAGTTCGGCCTGAAGCGGGTTTTGATAGAGATTTGAGACGTGCATCAGTTCACCTGCCTGATGGCGGATGGCCTGGACCAGCGCCGGGTGGCAATGGCCGAGCGAACACACGGCGATGCCCATGCAGAAATCCAAGTAGCATTTCCCCGTTTCATCCCAAAGACGCGCTCCAGCTCCGCGCACGGGGACGAGCGGAAACCTCCCGTAGGTGGGAAGAACGTGTTGCGCGTAGAGTTCGGGAGTCGTCATGGATGAGCGGGAAAAGGGCGGACCCTAGCGCTGTTCCAGCATTTGGCAAAGCGGGAAATTTGTCGGTTTCCGAGGGTGCCAGGTTTACAAGTGGCAGCTAAATCCCTAGTCGTTTGCTGCCATGATGAAACGTGAAAAGATGCAGTCATTTGTCGGCGGTGGCTGTCTCGCATTGTTCGGCCTGCCCTTTCTCGGCGCAGGACTTTTCATGACCTGGTTGTATTTTTCCGGTTATGAGAAGTGGTGGGCTGCAAGATCGTGGCTCGAGACTCCCTGCTGGATCGAGTCCGCAGAGCTAAAGCAAAATGGCGATGAGGACAGCCGGAAGGCGGTTGTGACCTATCGTTATGAATTCGAGGGACGTTCCTATCAGGGAGACCGGGTTTCCCTCCATGGAGGCTCGGACAACATCGGTGATTTCCACGTGGAAGCGCATCGCGAGCTTTCGCATCATGCCGGAGGGACATCATCCGGTGCCGAGGGAGAAGCGCGGCAACCCTTCCGATGCCATGTGAATCCGGAAAATCCCGCCGAGTCAGTGATCTATCGGACGCTGCGGTGGGAGTTGCAGGCGTTCATGGCGATCTTCGCACTCACGTTCCCAGCGGTGGGTGGAGGACTGGTTTTCGCTGCCGTGTGGGGGACAAGGGCGATGAGAAAGGAAGCCGCATTGAGCGAAAAATACCCTGGGGAACCTTGGAAATGGAAAACCCATTGGGCAGGAACGACGATTTCCGAATGCCCCAAGAATGGACGATGGCCGCTGATTCTCTACACCCTGTGGTCGGCTCTCATCATTTTCCCGTTGATCGTTGCGACGGCCTTGAGTGGAGCCTTTCAAACCGATCGTTCGGCCTGGTGGGTGCTGGTTTATCTGGCGTTGTGGTGCATTCCGGCGTGGTTCACCAGCAAACGCATCCGTCATCGGTTGGCCGTCGGGGAGGGAAGGCTGGAACTCCAAGACACTCCCGCATGCCCTGGCGGCGTGCTGCGCGGGTCATTTTTGTTAGCAAAGCCACTGCCCACGCGCGCGGTGCCAGAGCTGCATCTCTTCTGTGAGAAACAGATCATCCGTGGAACCGGCGAGGACAAATCGACGATCCGTGAGAAGATCTGGAGCGCTCGTGAAACCGTCTCACAAGATCGGATCACCCGGGATTTCACCGGCTTCCGCCTGCCGGTGAGCATCGCGATTCCTCCGGACGGGCCGGAAAGCAGCATCCTAGGGGACGATTCCGAGAAACACGTCTGGAACCTCGAACTCAAAGTTCCCGGCACGCCGATTCACTCGGTGTTTGAGATCCCGGTATTCCGCGATGGAAAATCGCCGGTGTTGATGCCAAGAGCCGTGGCCCCATCCATCGCGGAAACCGTTTCGAGGGATCTTCCAGCACTGCTTGCCGAACAGCGGATCGAGGCGGACTTCGATCATGGCGGCATGCCGCTGTCGATCATCCGGCCCGCAGCCCACAAGCGATCATTGATTGGTGTTCTCATCATCTTCAACCTGATCTGGACTGCGGCGGCGTTCATGTTAGTCACGCACGACGCGCCTGTGGTGATCAAAATCATCTGGCCACTGACCGCCGCCGCCATCTGGCTCACGATTTTCTGGCAAATCTTTTACCGCCGCGCCGTCACCTTCACTCGGGAAGGAGTGACGGTGCGTCACCAGCTAGGTCCATTCAACCGTGAGCAGACGATTCAGAAATCCCAAATCACCGGAATCAGCTATGACTCAAACATGAGTTCCAACAGCGTGAAATTCTATCGAGTCCGCCTTGAGACCGGCCCAAGCAAAGGATTTACCGTGGCGGACGGCATCCGAGGCTCCGCTCCGGCGGAGGCCCTTGCCGGGCGACTGAAGACCTGGCAGAAATCCGGTTAGTCTGCGTCCGGGGCGTTTGTCTCCAACCACTTCCTGCGGGCAGCGAGATTTTCCCGCATCTCATTCACGCGGAAGCGTTCCTTGTCGAAGCTGTCGTAAAGTCGAAAAAGCTCGGAAACATCCGCCCGGAGATCCTTGCGTGTATCGTCCAGGAGTTGCCCCATATCGACCGCCTCATCGAGACTCGGGGTGCGGGTGGCTCCACCAGTCGGCAGCGATACCTCGACCAAGTCGGATTTAAGGTTTTCGATCTGTGCGTCGATCTGGCCGAGTTCCTGGTTGTAGAGTTTACGGGCGGATTCCGATGGGTTGCGGTTGTCGAGCAGATCCTTCAGCGTCCGGCGGCGCTGGTCGAGCCGGTCGATGCCTTCCCGAATCGCAGCGGAGACTTCGTCGCGCTGGACCTTGCCTTGAGAGTTATCCCTGCGACTTTGTTTCCACTCCTCGCTGATGCGCGTGTTTTCATGATAGTAGCCGTGCCAATAGTCGCCGCCTTCGGACTCATACTTTTTCACATCCTCGTGGGCCGGGAAGGATTTACTCAGTTCCACGACTTGGGCGACGAGCGTTGAGATTCGCGCATCGAACTTTTTGAGATCTCCCAAGGCGGGATCATCGCCCATTTTGACGCGCTCGGCGACTTCCTTGCGCTTGCTTGCATAGACATCGATGGCGCGGCGCAGGCCGGTGATCGCATCCTGTTTGATTTGTGAAATCCGTGTTTTGGAATCCTGTGAGTCGCGGGTATCGGCGAGCAGCTTGACCACGGAGTCGATGCGTTTTTGGATGCGACCGTCGATGGATTTGATGTCCTCGCCAACCTCTAGCAGACGGGCCTCGCGTTGCTGGACCTGCGCCTCCAGATTGACGACGGACGCCCTCCGGGTTTCAAGGTCCATGGTGGGCGGCTCAGCCAAGACCGCGCCAAAAAGAGTGGAAAACAGGGCAACCGTCAGGGGTGTGGATGTTTTTAGCATGGCTCTAGATTTTCTGACTTTCTCCAAGTTGCCAAGGTGAAATTGCGACCCACCTGGGGCAACCTCATTTTGGAATCGTGAAAGGACTGCCTGAAAGTTGGAACACGGACCTTGAGTCCGCCCGTGGAGGATCGTGAATCCTGGGTCTTGAAGACGGCCTCTCTGAGGGGTGCGTCAGGTGCCTACCAAAGTGTTACGTTTCAACCAAAGCGTTACGCAAGAGCCTTTGTGAAAGGCCGGACGACCCCCGAGTTTTCCGGAGGAACCAAGTGCGAGCCACAACCAAGGCGATCTAACTCTATCATGAAAACAGACGAAAGTTTCTCGAAGCCGCTGGAAGGCATGGCCATTTTCTCCACCTTGGATTCCGGCTCCGAGGTGGGTTTGGAATGCTCCTCCCAGAGTCTCGGCCCACCGATGAAGCGTGTGACCTTTTTGTCACGGATCAAGTGGTGGATGCCTGCGGGAGTGCTGCTGGTCGTCTGGACGATCTTTCTCTTCGACACCGTCTTGGGAGCGGATACCGCTGCGGACCCGTTCGCGAAATGGATCCTCACGGCTTTGTTCCATCTACCCTATCTGCTCATCCTCGGTTTTCTTTCGTGTGGTTTAGTCGAGCGCGTTGGTTTTTTCTGGAAAGGTCGCGCTGCGGAGGTTCCGGGATGTCTGCCAGAAACGGTCCCGGTCGTGTGCATCCAGCTCCCCATGTTCAACGAACACGCGGTCGCACGCCGGGCAATCCAGGCAGCGGCGGCGGTCGAGTGGCCGCGAGACCGCTTCATCGTACAAGTGCTCGATGACTCGACCGACCCAGCGACGGCTGAATTGGTCCGTGAAATCTGTGAGGAGGTGCGCCAGACGGGGGTGAACTGCATGCTGCTCCAAAGGACGGACCGCAAGGGCTACAAGGCAGGTGCCCTGGAAGTGGGCCGCAAGCAGGTGGATGCGGAGTTCTTCGCCATTTTTGACGCGGACTTCATGCCGCCTTCCGACTACCTCGTGAGAGCGATGCCGTTTTTCTTCCATGAAAATGGGGAACCCGACCACCAGCTGGCACTCGTGCAAGCGCAGTGGGGACACTTGAATGACAACGAGTCGCTGCTCACCGGGGCGCAGGCGTTGTGGGTGGATGATCATCATACCCTTCAGAAAGCCTGGCGCTCGGCCGTGATGGGCTTCGTCAATTTCACCGGGACAGCCGGTATCTGGCGGGGTTCGGCTGTCGAAGCAGTGGGCGGGTGGCGATCTGAAAGTCTGGTAGAAGACTGTGAGCTGAGTTTCAGAATTCTATTCGGCGGGTATCGCACCAAGTTTGTGAAGGAAATCGTAGTGCCTGCGGAGTTACCGGCCACTTATGCCTCGTATCGCCTCCAGCAACGGCGCTGGACCTCCGGCTGGGTGCAACTTCAGCGGCTGCATTTCCGTCGCTTGCTTTTTGATTACCAAACCACGTTTCTCAGAAAGGCCTATCTGGTCTATCATATGTGTATCTCCTGGCAGTGGCCGACTTGGGCACTCTGGTTGGCATTGCTTCCCTTCCTCATTGCGAATGGATATTGGCTCGGTGAGAGCAGCATGGAGCTGGGTTTTCTCATTTATGCTGCGCCGGCACTTGCATACGTGGTGTTCGCCGGAGTGCTGGCGACTCTTGAAACAAAGAAGAAGTATGCCGGGCAGCACGGGGATGGTGCTCCAGAATTTTCCACCCGCATGGTCCGCCTCGTCCCCTACATCGTCATCAATACGGGGATGTTTCCCCATCATCTGTGTGCATTTCTCGAGGGGCTGTTCGGGCCGATGCACGGGGTGTTTGAAAGGACCCCGAAAGCCGCCACCGTGATCGCTCCGACGGGCGGCTCCGCTTCCCGGCACAAGCCCAAGCCGCTTTCGAAGCGCTCTGGCGGTCTTCAGATCCGCGGACTCTACCTCACGGCTGAGATCACTTATATCATCACTCAGTTAGTCTGGACCACAGCGTTTCTCGCGGAGGGGTTGGTGGTGGCAGCCCTCGGGGCGGGATGGCTTGCCTTGTGTGTCGCGGGCATCGGGGTTGCCTCCTATCTGCCCAATCTTTTCACCTTTGAAAGTCGCCCGGCCGGAACCTCCCTCTGATTTATGGATCACAATTCATTTTGCATGAGGATCGTGCTGCCCCTCTTCGGTTCCTGGGCATCACTTGCTGCGGCTCAGACTGCGGATGAGACCGCAGAATTTGCCCGGCAGGCAGCCAAGGCAGACCGCCATGCCGAGTCGATCGATGCCTTCCGCCGGGCCATCGGGACTGCGCCTGAACGACGGAACGAGTGGTTGCTTGAACTGGCGGATCAACTCACCTGGGCGAAGCGGCTCAAGGAATCCATTCCTCTCTATCGGGAAGCGGCGAGGTCCGGTGATCCGGACCAAGAACGCCGCGCCCGGCGTGGACTCGCTCGGGCACTGTCTTGGGACGGCAATTACACGGCAGCCCTTGCGGAGTATGATCGCCTGCTGGCATGGACTCCAGATGATCCGGAAGTGCGTCTCGCCCGCGCCGAGGTGGTTTCCTGGGTCAGGCTAAACACGGATGCGATGGTGGACCGGGCACGCCAAGCGGCGAAGCAAGACCAGCACACCGAGTCCATCCACGCCTACCAACAGGCCATGAAGGCCGCGCCCGAGCGGCGGGGTGAGTGGCTGATAGAACTGGCGGACCAACTCACTTGGTCAAAACGGCTCAAGGAAGCGATTCTTCTCTATCAGGAAGCGGCGGGAACCCACGATGTGAAAATGGAGCGCCCTGCTAGGCGCGGGCTGGGACGGGCGCTCGCGTGGGACGGGGACCATGCCGGTGCGCTTGCCGCCTATGACCGGGTGCTCGCACTCGCTCCCGAGGATCGTGAAGTGCGTCTCGCCCGCGCCGAGTTGCTATCTTGGCGCAATGACCTGGAGGCAGCCATGGCGGAATACGAAGAAGTGCTGCGCGACCACCCCGAGGATGTTGAAGCCCGCCGCAGCGTCGGGCGCATTCTCAGCTGGCGCGGGCGCCACCGGGAAGCGGCGGCGGGGATGCGGGAGTTCCTTCAAGACCATCCGCAGGATCGCGGGGCGACTTTGATTCTTGCCGAGGCATACGACTGGATGGGGAAACCGGATGAAGCCGAGCGGGTCTTGCGCGAGCACCTGGTAGCAGACGCCGGAGACACCCGTGCCGTGTCGATGCTGGAGCAGTTGGAGTTCTATCAGCGCCCGGCGGTGCGCTTCGACTGGCGCGAGTCCCATCAATCCGACGAGGTGCGGACAAGCGTGTTTTCCTTTTCTTCAGGCATCCCCTTGGCGGACGGGGGCAGCTTCATAGGGTTTCGCTACGACCTCGGCAGTTACGTCCCCCCCTCCGGACCTGTGGAGGAAATCCAAGTCCAGCGTGCCGGTTTTCAAGTGTCCCACCGGCTTAACGACTTCCTGGATTGGAACGGCGGCCTGTTCCTGAATGCCATCGATACCCGCGGAGCATCGGGGGACCATGAAATCGTCACCTATGAGACGTATCTCACGCTGCGTCCTAATGACCTGCTGCGTTTCGACCTTGGCTCGTCCAGTTGGATTTTTGACAGTCAGGAAGCGCTTCGTGACGGGTTGCGCGCCGTGCAGGGAAGCGCCTCCATGGACTTCATGCCGGACGATCTTACGAAATTCAGTGGTCGCTTCAGCCTGGCGGACTACTCGGATGGAAACGCACGCACGTGGTGGCAGTTCGAAATGGAGCGCCGCATCTGGCGCCGTCCCGATGTGGTGTTAGGATACCGCTACACGGGCTTTGACTTTGATGAACCTTGGCAAAGAGGATACTACAGCCCCGATCTCTATCATTCTAACGAGTTTTTAGTGCGATCCTGGGGTTGGTGGGGTGATCGGTTTCGCTGGCAACTCGCGTCCTCCGTCGGCTACGAGCACGAGTTGTCGGAAAGCGCCCGGTTGATTTGGAGTGCCGGAGGCGGCGTGGCTTGGAAAATTCAGCGTCAGCTCGAAGTCGAGTTGGGCTATGAGTATTCGAGCTCCAGCGCCACCTCCGCGAATGGTTTTGATCGCGGCACCGCACGATTAGGCCTGCGTTATATATTTTGAAAACAGCTGGAGCCTTGGAACTCCTGCGGGTGGACGCAGCAGGGGACACGATGTGTCTCTCCTGCCGCGTCTTTGAGCATGCTGACTGCGAACATTATGCAGCGCGCTGGATCGTCACATCGCTCCAGTCCGAGGCACCGGTGCTGCCACCCATGGTCCGGCCTTGCAGGGCGAACAACGCTCCCGGCACCAGATTTTCCACCTTCACATTCTGCGAGCTGCTGTTGAAGAAGGGCGTGCGGAACTCCCCGGGAGCGCCGTCCGCCCCGATCTCCGCCACGCGGATCTCACAGCCCCGCGCGACTTTTTCCCGCGTCAGCGTCACCAGCATCGTGCCAGTCATGCCGGGCACCATGCGCTCGATGGTCGGCTTGGCCAGCGGATACTGCGCACGGTTCTGGCTCACCGCCTCGAAGCCGGTGGACAGCAGCAGCGCCAGGTTGTTGTTACTCGCTTCCTGCACGAAGTTCGCCAGGGTTTTCAGCGGGGCGATCAACTCGTCCCGCTTGTCGTTTTTATTCGCAGTGGCCGCCTTGCCACCATTCGGTTGGGCAGCCTTTGCTTCCGCGAAGGCGTCGATGTTTACCGTGAGTGCCGCCGCCGGTATCGGGATGGCGGGCAGGCCCGGCACAGTGTAGATCAGCGCAAGCACGTGTCTCGCGAAGGTGATCAATGTGTTGTCAGGTGTTCCGTTGGCAAAGCCTAACGAGACGCGAATACTGGATGTTTTCATAGTAGCTGTATTTCTTTATTTTATGGTTCGTCCGGCATGGTCACCCTAATTGGCGCTTTCTGCCGTTGAATATCGCCTAGCATGTAATATCAGTTACTCACAAGAAGATTCCTATTTGCCGATGTTAGATCATTACTCAAACTTTCTGCCTGACCAGAAAACGCGAAAAACCCACGCGAATCCATGCTACGTATGGATCTGCGGCCTAACAATATCCCAGAGTTTGCCGTTTCCAATTGCGTTTCAGAAGCGTTTTGTCCCCGCGTCCATTACGTGATTGCGTGCCCTTTCAGGGTTTGTGCGGGGGCTTTTCTGGATTATTGCACGGCCGAATTCCCGGGGTTTGGAATCGGATCATGCGGTGATTCCGAACCCGACCCTGTTTTCCAAAGGGGAAGCTGCGGATGCCTCAACCACGAATACACGGGGAGCAAATAGGGTCTTCAAAATACCCTCTTCTTTCCGGCATCTCATTCAAGGGATCAAGATCGATTTCTCCTTCAGTGGCCGTCTGAGAATTGGGGTGCGGATTTTTCGCCCGTGGAGAACAGCGGATTTTAAAGAATCGCAAAAATGAGGAATCATGAACCAAACGAATTTCGCAAAGCTCGTATTTAGAAGCCGGACTCTTAGAACAAAGTGCTTTTCTTCTAGAACAAATCGCTTCTTCTCTAGAACAAACAGGTGCTCTTCTTAAGCGAAGGGCTTTTCTTCTAGAACAAAAAAGCTTTGTTCTAGAACAAAAGATCGCCCCTCTAGAACAAAAGGCCTTTGCTCTAGAACAAAGAGCCTCTCCTCTAGAACAAAGAGCCTTTCCTCTAGAGCAAAGGGCTTTCGTTCTAGAACGAAGAGTCCTTCTTCTAGAGCAAACGGCTTCCGCTTTGTTCCAAAATCTGAGAAGCTGTCTTATAAAGGGAGGATCAAGCTTCCAGCCTGTCTTGGAAGGCGGGAATCTTGCCTGCCGTGGCGGATTTCCTCCCAGAATTTAGGCCGGAAGCCCGAACTCCAAAACAGCCAAGATGGCCACCTTCCATTTTTCAGACAGCCTCTTCGTGCTAGCCGCTGGAAGCACTGCGCACTCGCCGCCCCTGTCACTGGGTTGGTCCACGAATCCTTCCAGGCCACCGTTTTTCACGTCTCCCCCCAGACCGCGAAATCCAAAGTTTACAATCACAGACCAGTCAAAACAAAGCGAAGCTCATCCCGGCTGGCCCCTAGGAAATTCATTCCAGCCTTCATTCATTTTCTTCCTCTCCTCCATCAAAAATCCAGTGTCAACCATCCTCAATCGTCAATCAATCAACTCCTTCCATCAACACCCTCATCGCTCACCCGCCTTGGACATTCTCCGCGTCAGCGCACCTGCAACCGGCGGATGGATTGACGATTGATGACTGACGATTGCTGATTTTTTTGATTGGAGAGTCAGCCGCCATCGGCGGTTCTTGTGCTGCTCACCAAGATGCAAATCAGCTCTTCGCATCCCGAGATGGCTGCATTCACGGCTTCACCCGCGATCATGCGTTTGCGCGAGATGATCTTGAGCCAGATCATTGTCTCCCTCAATTCCTTGAGTGAAATCTTCATCTTGTGGATGAAATCCTTCCTCGATTCCGCGCTCCGCGCCTCGCCATAGTTAGGTGCTGGTGAAGTCCCGGATCGAATCAACTGTCCCGCAATGTGGGTGCCCGCCTTGGTATGCGACAAGGCT
>JBOFET010000430.1:0-9423 GCA_051648225.1 Luteolibacter sp. | reverse complement strand
GTCTGAGCGCTGCATCGGCTAGTGCTGCGGGGACTGCGATCACCTCAGTGACCCTGTCGGGAAGCTTCATTACCTCCCTCACGGTGGGTTCAGAGGTCTATTTGGACTCCCAGTTGACTCCGGGGACCAGCAGCGGTGGAACACGCGACGGAAATGTCACCGATTTAAACACCATCACCGACATCGACGATTTCAATTTATTGAATGGATTTTCAATGGCTGGAACTCCCAGCACGAATTTCTGGACAACCTCGAACTTCGGTGGGCTTGGGAATTACACGGACACCAATGGCACTGGATTTGATTTTTTCGTCTTTGAGCGAGGCGGCAATGACACACTCAGTGCGCGGGCGCTCTACTCCATCGATAACGGCGTCACCTTCATCCTTGGGAATCAGGCGTTGATCTCGACATCGAACGCTGGTGCAACGCCGGAGTGGGGAGGTGCTGTTGTTCCTCCAAGTATGGTTCCCTTTCAATTCAGCGGTCAGGGCACCTTCGGTACTGGTTTCCGAATCACCGATCTGTTGGATGCAAGTGGAAATGCACTCACCAACAGCGCAATCATCCAGAACATTCGTTTCATCGCGCCAAGTCTGGATCCTCTCGTCGTGCTGGCCGTCGTGCCAGAGCCTTCAGCGATGATTCTGTCAGGCTTTGCGACTCTTTGCTTGCTGGCACGGCGCTCGCGCAAAGTCAGCTGAAATTCTCCGCTGTTTGCTCTCGCCATGGGGTTGATCGCAGCCGAAGAGGAGTTCCGCAGGGAAGAAAAAGTTTGCTAGATCACTAGGACCTGATTCAAGCGCTTCCGAGGGAAGGTTCCACGAGGACTCCGAAACGATGTGATTCTTGGTTTTCGACCGGGCGATGTTTTCCCCTTCAACCGCAAGGTTGGCGCGACGTCATGGCTGCCTTCGCAAATCTCGCGAGGTTGATAGGCCAGGCTCCGTGCTGAAGAATTCATACGGAAATACAAATTGGGTGTGAGTGATGTCGTCCTCAGAATCCATCCCGCTAAGGTTGGCGGATCACGGCAACAGCAACCCGGCGGGAATAAAAGCTGGAAGGCGTTTCATGAACCGGCAGCATCCACCGAAACTTGCGGAAAAATGGCGGGTCGAGTCTTGCAAGCGGGCGGCTTGCGGGCAGACCCGGGTTCTTTTGTTCATTCAACTTCGGGAAGTTTGATTGGCGACTGCGGCTTTTGTTCGGCGATCATCGATCCGATTCGGGCCATGGCTCCACACATGCAGCCGCCGCCGTGCGCATGCCCGTCATGGTCATGGTCCGATTCTCCGGCTGCGGCGACCATCGCGCGACTGAATGCAAGCTCGGCGGAACTTCCGGATTGGGTTCCTGCGTCTGCCTTTTTCATGTCAGCGATGTTGAAGACTGTGGTGCCTTCCTTAATGGTTTCGAGTATCTTGATGAGGTCGATTGTTTCGGGATCAATGGCGGTGGGGTCTTTGTCGAGGATGACGAAATCCGCGAGCTTGCCGGTCTCGATGGAGCCTTTGGTTTTCTCTTCGAAATGCTGCCAGGCAGGCCAAATCGTCATTGCTTTGAGGGCCGTCATCACGTCCACGCGCTGGTGGGGGCCGATGATGTCGCCGGAGCGCGAGCGCCGGGTGACCGTGGCGTCTAGCACGCGCATCGAGTTAGGAAAGGCGACTGGAGCATCATGATGCGACGTGAATTTCATCCCGCGCTTCACGCACCAGCCGGTGGGCGAAATGTTTTCTGCGAGCACCGGGCCGACGGTGTGGTCGCGATGCCAATCGCCCCAGTAGTAGGTGTGCATGGGAAAAAGCGAGGGGATGAGGCTGAGTTTCTGAATGGAATCCACCTGGTCCTCGCGCAGGAACTGGCCGTGAATGAGGACGGCACGGCGGTCGCCAGCCCCGTGCTTTTTCGTGGAAGCATCGACAAAGGAGATGAGTTGATCGGAAGCGGCCTCACCGTTGGAGTGGGTGATAATCTGGATGTTGTTCTGATAGGCCCAGTCGATGGCGTCACCGACTTGTTTGGCGTTGGCGGCTGGGTAGCCGAGATAGCCGGGCGGATAGTTGCCGACGGGCTTGTAGTAGGGACGGTCCCGCCAAGCGGTGAAACCTTGGGGTGAACCGTCGATGGTGAGCTTGGCACCGGCGACGCGGAAGCGGTTTCTGTAATTCGGGCTGACGGACTTCTTGATCATTTCGCGATCGATCAGCACGTCCGGATAGGTGGCGACGTCGATCTTGAGTGCGCCGGATTCGGCGAAAGCCTGCATGGTTTTGACCACCGCGGGCGATGAGCGGCCTTCTTGTGCAGTGGTGTAGCCGAAGCGTGCCCAAAGCTCGGATCCGGCTTGGAAAAATGCCGTGGCACCGTCTGCACCCACGCGGCCAAGAAGTTTCATCAGGAGAGGAAATGCAGCAGTCTCCTCTAACACGCCATTCGGTTCCTGACTACCTTCACGCCGTTGGATAACGCCGCCCTCGGGATTGGGCGTGCTGGCAGAGATGCCGCCGACTTCGAGTGCCTTGGAATTCGCCGCAGCGAGGTGGCCGGACTGGTGGACGAGGATGACGGGCATGTCTTTGGACACAGCGTCGAGGTCTTCCCGGGTCGGGTGGCGGAGTTCGGCGAGTTGGGCGTTATCGTAGCCGAAGCCGACAACGAGCTGGATCTTATCGACCCCTCCTTGGTTAGCGGCCATCCAGTCGCGCAGCGTTTGCTGGAGCGAGGCGATGTCTTTCACCTCGCCATCCGGTGGCGCGAGCAGATTCGCCGAGAGTGCCTGAATCCCACCGGCGAAGACGTGTCCGTGAGCATCGACGAAGCCGGGCAGCATGGTTTTTCCAGATAGATCGACAAGTTTGGTGACTTCGCCTTTGGTTTTGAGAACATGGTCCTTTTTCCCGACTGCAAGGATCTTCCCGTTCTTCACGGCGACGGCTTCGGCACGTGGGTCGGCGTCGTCGATGGTGATGACGGTGCCGTTGTGATAGATCGTGTCGGCGGTTTGGGAAAACGCGGACACGGTGAGACCGGCGAGAGCCGCTAGCAGAGCGTGGGTTGGTTTCATGAGTTTAGGGGCGGGTCGGTGGGAAAATCAGCTCGGCGTATGCTTTACCAACAGAGCAGGCGCAGCCGCTTCCGGCGTGGGTGTGGACATGATCGGGGGAAACGGAATCGCGGGTGAGACGTTTCAGATAGTCTTCGCGGTTCTTGGCCGCGGGCACGGTGCCGCTGGGTAGAACCCAATCCTCAATGGAAATGATTTCCGAAATCATCGTCAGCCCCGCGAGCAGTGGATGATCGTGCTGGCCGATGAAGCCGGGTAAGATCACTTGTTTCGCGAAAGTGTGGTCCACCATGAAGGGTTGATCGCCTGTGGCTTTCTTGAGGTCTTCGAGCGAACCGACGGCAAGAATCCGGTCTCCCACCACGGCGACGGCATCGGCTTTGGGGTGGTGAGGATCGAGTGTGACGATTTCTTTGGCGGTGAAAATGGTCGCGGTGGGAAGTGGGATTGTGGCGATTGATAGATCTTGGAGCGACTTTGCTTGTTCCGCTGTGGTGGAGGCGATCGTTACAAGTATGAACCCGATCACGGCTAGGTGAGATTTCATGGATTTTCGGTGCCTTTGTAGATCTTCCCGTCCTTCATGATGACGGTGAAATTCTTGTCTGGATCGGCGACAAGCTGGATGTTGGTGAGTGGGTCACCGTCCACCAGCAGGATGTCGGCGTAGGCACCTTCTTCGATGACACCGAGCTTGCCGGGGTATGGATTGCGCGGGCCGCTGAGAGCGAGAAGTTCGGCATTTCCAGAGGTGGCCATGCGGAGGATTTCCGCGTTGGAATACCACTTGGAAAGGCGGGTGAGCATTTTCCCCTGGAAGGCGGCATTGGCGGCGCTGAACAGGTTGTCCGTGCCGAAGGCGGTCTTGATGTTATATTTTTTCGCGAGGCGATAGGCGGTGTCTGTCCCGGCGAACATTTCGAGTTGCTTGTTTCGGTTAGGCGAGCCTTCTGGAAATGCCGATGGCGCGTCGGGATCTTCCATGAAGGGCTGGAGACTCCACCAGACGTTCTTTTCCGCGATGAACTTCGCCGTGTCTTCGTCGATGAGCTGGCCGTGTTCGAGGCACTTCACTCCGGCCTCGACTGCGGTGCGGATCGCCTTGGGAGTGTAGGCGTGAACGGTGACGTAGGTGCCCCAGTTCTCCGCAGCACTAACGGCGGCGGCAAACTCGGCCGGGGTGTATTGGGTAACGTCGAGCGGATCATAGCTGGAAGCTACGCCGCCGCCGGCCATGAGCTTGATCTGGGTGGCTCCGTTGCGGAGCTGTTCGCGGACGCGCTTGAGGACCTCGTCGGGGCCGTCGGCGATCATGGTCATGCCGGATTTCTCCATGTAGGTGAGGGGGGCGTTGGCGTCTTCCGGCACTTCGTTAGGCATGCGGAAATCCCCGTGGCCGCCGGTCTGCGAGATAGTAGCTCCGGACGGATAGATGCGCGGGCCATCGTGCAGTCCTTGGTCGATGGCGGATTTGAGACTCATGGAAGCACCTCCCAAGTCGCGCACGCTGGTGAACCCGCGCAGGAGCTGTTTTTCCGCCGCGCGGGCTGCGACGAGAGTGAGGTAGCTGATATCCGAAGTGAGACCGGCCATCAGCGGGATGCTCTCCATCATGGTATGGACGTGGGCGTCGATGAGGCCGGGCATCAGTGTCTTGCCTCCGCCGTCGATGATCACGGTGTCCGCCCGACGATCGGTGGGAATGGGGTTGGTGGAGATTTTCTCAATCTTGTTACCGCGGACCAGCACGTGGGAAGGTGAGGAAAGCGTATCCGACTTCCCGTCGAAAATGCGGACGTTTTGAAAAAGGGTGACGCTGGCGGCAGCCTTGGCCGGGGCGGCGGGGGCTGGGCCGGATTCCTGACCGGTGAGTGAAACCGCGGCAACCATTCCCAAGACGGCGGTGGTGAAAAGGAGGGGTGATGGGTTCATGTGTTTTTGAGCGACGGTCATGATTTCAGACAGGGAAGCCATGCAAGGGAAAGCCCCAAATCAACCGGGTCTTCAGGTTCCTCGCCCCTGCGAAAGGAATGTCGCGACACGTTGCTGACTTGCCTCCTCGCACTCACTGTTGGGAGCGGGCGAGATCAGAGCGTGTGGCCCATGCGTGTGCGTTTGGTCTCGAGGTATCTCTCGTTGTCGGGATTCGAGGGCAGGGAAATCGGTAGCTGTTGGACGATTTCCAAGCCGTAGCCCTCCAGGCCGATGACTTTTTTCGGATTGTTCGTCAGGAGGTTGATCTTTCTCACTCCGAGGTCGTATAGGATCTGTGCGCCCATGCCGTAGTCGCGGAGGTCCGAGCCGAAGCCGAGTTTTTCATTTGCCTCGATGGTGTCGTAGCCTGCTTCCTGGAGTTTATAGGCATGGATCTTGGCCGGCAGGCCGATGCCGCGGCCTTCTTGGCGCAGATAGAGAAGCACGCCGCCTTCGATGGAGATGCGCTCGAGCGCGGCGGCGAGCTGCCCGCCGCAATCGCAGCGGCGGGAATGGAAAACGTCGCCAGTGAGGCACTCGGAGTGGACGCGGACGAGAGTCGGTTTTTCGGGATCGATGATGCCCTTGGTGAGGGCGAGGTGGTGGCTGGCGTCCGTGCTGATCCGATAGAGATGACAATCGAACTGGCCGAAGTCCGTGGGCATCAGGATGGTCTCCTCGCGCTGCACGAGCTTCTCCGAGCGGCGGCGGTATTCGATGAGCTGGGCGATGGTGCAGGCTTTGAGGTGGTGGCGTTTCTGATAGTCTCCAAGCTGGCCGACGCGGGCCATGGTGCCGTCGTCATTCATGATTTCACAAATCACGGCGGCCTTGGGCAGGCCTGCGAGACCTGCGAGGTCGAGTGCGGCTTCGGTGTGGCCGGTGCGGCGCAGCACGCCCTCGGGTACGCCTTGCAAGGGGAAGACATGGCCGGGTCTGACGAAGGATTCCGGTCCGGCGGAAGCGTCGGCAAGGAGGCGGATGGTCAGTGCCCGGTCGGCGGCGGAGATCCCGGTGGTGATGCCCTCGGCGGCGTCCACGGTGACGGTGAAAGCGGTCTTGTGGCCCTCGCGATTGCGGCGGGTCATTTGTGGGAGATCGAGTTCATCGGTCCGCTCGGCGGTGATGGGCGTGCAGATCATACCACGGGCGTGGGTGGCCATGAAGTTGACCATGTCTGGAGTGCAAAGGGATGCGGCTCCGACGAGGTCGGCTTCGTTTTCACGGTTCGGATCGTCCGCGACGATGACGAGGCGGCCGGCGGCGATTTCTCCGACGATTTCCGGGATGGGGCTGAAGTGAAGGGACGAGTCGGTCATGATCAAGATGGGGAAATTCGGGTCAGTTGAGTGTCGGATCGTCGGGGGCTTCCGCAAGGATGCGGTGCAGGGGCGAGATGTCGCGCAAGAGTCCAGACCAGAGGGTGGTGTCATGCACGTGGCCGAGGAGGTTGGGTTGTGACCGGGCGACGATCCACGAACTTCGACGGAGTTCGTTTTCTAACTGCCCTGCGGTCCATCCTGAGTAGCCGATGAAAGCGCGGACGATGCGACCTGGCCGATGGGCGTGGGCTGCGGCGACCTTGGCTGAAAGTCGGACCGCCCAGCGCAGGCCGAGTTTTTTACTCCACCAGAAGGACGAGAACGTGAGCTGATCCGATGCGACAGGACCTCCTTGGTGAACGGCGAGATGCCGGAGCGGTAGGAATTCCTCACCGCTGAGGAAGTCGCCGACGGTTTTCCCGGTAGGCTGGTTGAGAATCAGGCCGAACGCGCCGACATCGGCCCCATGCTCGGCGAGGAGGACGACCGAGCGGTTGAAAATGCCGTCCCGCAGCGACGGGTCTGCGAGCAGCAGTCGCCCCTGAAGCTGGATCGGCAGGTCGGAGTGGTGAGAATCGCCGGACACG
Source organism: Luteolibacter sp. (assembly GCA_051648225.1). Lineage (GTDB taxonomy): Bacteria > Verrucomicrobiota > Verrucomicrobiia > Verrucomicrobiales > Akkermansiaceae > Luteolibacter. Next base: position 2,470 of record JBOFET010000430.1, on the reverse strand, counting down.
CGGGAACCTTAGTGCGAGCTACCGGGTTCGCCAATCGCTGATTGCGGAAGAATCTCCGGGTTTTGGAAAATCGGTGGCAAGTCGATGTCGAAAGTGTGATTGCGCGGCGAACTGTTCAACCTGTGCAATATGCTGATTACGAAGGTGCACCCGTGGTCGATCAAGTCAATGCTCCGCGGATTCATGCTTTCCCCAACTTGACGGCAGACGCACCATGTATCGAAAGAACTCGGGAAGCAGGATCGCAGGGAAGATTCTAACGTAAGAAGCCTTTCTCTAACTTCCCGTCAGTCGCTTCATCGCGGCAGCGTCCACCGATTCGCACAAGCGGTATCCCTCGCCGTGGCTGGGGATGGTCATGAGCAGCGCGTCTCGCTCGTAAGGGGAGGGGAAGTCGAGGCCGATCAAGGCCCGCCCGATGCGCTCGCCGGACTGGCGGTAGTTGAAATAACAGAGACTCGCGTTTCCCCGGATGCGCTGCCCAAGGAAATCGTGCAATGCTCCTGGACGTTCGTAGAAATCCAGCCGCAGAAACGCCGGATTTTTCAGCAGATCCCCGCGCAGGGGAATGGCGCGGAATCCGATGTCCACCGCGCCTGTGAGGTCCTCCCAGGCGAAGCCATGTGCGTCGAGCCTCTCGGGCACTGCGTCCAGCACGGTCGGATCCTCGGCATGGATCGTGAACGCCGGCCATGCCTCGTCCTCGTCGGTTTTGCCGTATTGGAAGTCCGCGATGTCGAGTCCTTCGAAGCAGGAGTCCAGCAGCTCCAGCATTGCGCCGGGTCGTTCCGGGATGCGCACCCGCAGCGTGCGACTGGTTTTGTGGCCGGAGCCTACCGACTGGGCGATGAGTCCGAGCTGGAGGAAATCGACGTTCGCACCGCAAAGGACCACCAGCACGCGCTTGCCTGTTAGCTGCTCGCGGTTTTTCAACACGGCGGCCAGTCCCATTGCGCCGGAGGGTTCGGAAACACAGCGCAGGCCTTCCCACAGGATGCGGATGGCACGGCTCACTTCCGCGTTCGTCACCGTCTCCACCCGGTCCAGCGTGCTCTGGCAGATTTGAAATGGCAGTTCGCCCGCTTTCCTCACGGCGGTGCCATCGCAGAAAAGGTCCACGCTTTCTAACGCCACAGGCTTTCCAGCCTCCAGCGCGGCTTTCATCGATGCCTGGCCCACTCCTTCCACGCCGATCACCTCGATGCCCGGCCAATACGTCTTCAACCAGGTGGAAACTCCCGCCGCCAGGCCGCCGCCGCCGATTTGCAGGTAAGCCGCATCGAACGGGCCGTGGCCCGATAGAACAACTTCGTCCGCCAGTGTGCCTTGTCCGGCCATGACCTTGATGTCGTCGTAGGCATGCACATAGACCGCGCCGCTGGCTGCTTCGTCCGCGCGGGCGGCGGAGACCGCTTCGTCATAGCTGTCGCCGCTCAGGTGGATTTCCACGAACCCGCCGCCGTGGTGGTGCACGGCGGTTTGTTTCACCTTGGGCGTGGAACGCGGCATGTAGATCCGCGCACGGATGCCGAGTGTGCGGGCGGCGAGGGCCACCCCTTGCGCGTGGTTTCCGGCGGATGCCGTGACCACTCCGCGCGCGGCTTCTGCTGGCGAGAGCACGGCCATCCGGTTGCAGGCACCGCGCCATTTGTAGGACTTCACGGCGGAGAGATCCTCGCGCTTTACCCAGATTTCCGGCCCGGGTCCGGGCAGGTCTAACCGCTCGAGCGGTGTGGCCTGTCCGAAGCGGTAAACCCGCTCGCGGGCGAACAGGATTTCCTGGCGCAATTGCCGGTCCAGCGGCAGATCCTCACGTGTCATGCCCCAGCTTTGCCGGATTGCGCCCGCTCTGCAAGAGGCTGGCAGATCAAAATGCCCACTCGGCGCCGACCCACAGCGAACGCGGACCGGCGTAGGTGCGGATGCCGTCGCTGCTGAGGCCGGTCTGGATCTCCTCGTCGAAAAGGTTCTCAACCCGAATCTGGTAGATCCCGCGACCGATTTGAAATTGGGCACCGATTCGCACGGTGGTGAAGCTTGGAATCGAGCGGCTGGCGAGCGCGTCGTCATACTGGGATGCGCCGTATTCGCCACCGGCGAAAAAGGACCAGCGGTCGGTGGCCTGCCACGTGGCGCTGGCGATCAGGCGCAGGTCAGGTGCCTGCGGGAAGGGATTTCCATCCAACAGCGGCTGGTCGGGTGACTTGGAAAAATCGGTGCGCGACCACAAGCCGGTTAGACCGAGGTTCACGGATTCGACAGGGAGCCACTCGACGCGGCCTTCCAGGCCGGTCACTTGCGCTTGCTCGACGTTTTGTCGCTGCGAACCCGTGCCGCCGGGTGGGATGGTGCCGAAGATCTGTTTGATTTGAGCAGGGCCGGTGACGGTCACATTGGCGATGGCGTCCTTGATCCAGTGTTGGAAGAGGGTGCCCTTGAGGGTCACCGTGTCGGCGGGCGATGCTTCGAG
>JBOFET010000429.1:0-7110 GCA_051648225.1 Luteolibacter sp. | reverse complement strand
CGCGCAGCCGATCAAGATTGGGCGTCTTCACCACCTCACGCTTGAAGGCACCGCCGAAGTCCCGCAGGTCATCGGACATGATGAGAAGAATGTTTGGCCGGTCCGCAGCTTGGGTGATGGAAATGAAGCTGAGAAAAATTGCAATGAGTGGAAACCGAAACATGGCGGAGGTGGGTGTGCGGAAAAATGTTTCGCTAAAAAGGTGGGCGCATACTCGTGGATCAGGAGTTTTTCGGTTTCGGAATTGCTGATGAGGTGACCGCTCTTGGGATCCATCTGGAGTGTCGCGCGAGATTGAGTTCATCACGGATTCTTAATTGGGCGACGGTTCTTTACCACGAACAGGCAGCTCGGCGGTGGCAGGCAGCTCGCCACGCAACAAGCGGCCACCTTCGCCGGTGAGCCATAGGTAATGGTCGCTGGGCAGTCCGTGATAGGTGAGAAACGGACTACTTCCCACGGGTGGCTCGTTGGTGCATTTGAAAATGGCTGTGCCTTCATCCACTTCATCAAACATCGCCACATAGATCATCTGTGAGTCAGCCTTCTTGGCGGCGATGAATTGGGGCCAAAGAAACTGTCCTTTGAGCCGAGGAATTTGGTCCAACGGGGCGTCTTTCTTGAGGTTGTGCCAACTGAAACCGGGGAATGCTACTGGTAGAAAATCTAGGGATCGCTCGCGGCACCAAGCGACATTGAGGTCCCAGTATTTTTCGCCATGACGAGCGACCTCTTGCGGATTGCTGTAGCGTCCGGGAGTCCATGGGCTGATGACATCTGCGAGTTTTAGCAGATCATGCAATGCAGGATCAGGTGCCGCGTCGCGGTTGAGTTCACGCCAGCCGGTGGAAACCCCAAGCATCACCGAGCAGCCCTCGGCCTTCAGAAACTCGACCAAGCTACGGCACTCTAGCAGTGAATACTTCCGGCCATCATTGAAACCCACGCCCCAGACGGCGACGAGTGGTTTACCCCGATGCCGGAGATAGGCTGGATCATCGCCGAGGCGCATTTTCTCCCGCAACATCCGCCAGTCTTCGATGACGCGCACCACCCCGCCCGATGGCAGTCCGCTAAGGTCATACATCAAAGCATAGGCCCGCCCCTCGCGGTTCGCGCCCTCACGGCAATTCGCAAGCACGACATCCTTGTGATGGCGCAAGTTTTCGTCTAACACGCCATTCGCAAAGCGCTGCACGAAAGCCCCATCAATGCCATACTCACGCATCCATTTGAAATGCCGGATCACCGTGTCCCGGTGGTGTGAGCTGAATACCTCAGCGGGGCGACCATCGGCGAGTTTGAACCCCGTGGGAAATCGCTCGCTGGCAGACAACTCGGAAACGTCAGGCCACAAGTCCACATGCACATTTCCGGGAGCTGGGATAATTTTGTTTTTGCGCGCCCAATGGGTCCAGCCAAGACCCGCGCCATCGCCCTCGCAGTTGAACCATCCCTGGTAGCCTACCATCACCTTGTTAGTAAGAGTGCGAGTGTCCACGCCACGAACGCTTGGCCCGTCATGAGGCTTGAGTGGTTGGGCACTGGTTTTCGCTAACGAGAAATTTGGTAAAACCAGAAAAATCAGGCAAACGATGATGGTGGGGACTAATTTCATGAAATCTGGAGAAGGGCTTCAGCGACTGCGATCCGCTTGGATGATACGCTTCATCTCTGCTTCTAAACGCGTAACGACTTCAGGATGTTTCAAGTATAAGTTACAGGTTTCACCGAGGTCGTCCTTGAGGTGATAGAGTTGACCCGCCGGCTCGCCTGGACCGGGTGTGGTGTTCTTGGGTTCTGAAAATCCACCGGAACCAAGGGTGTTGATGAATTTCCAATCGCCTGAACGGATCATCATCGCGGAGGTGCTGCCAGCCGCCATCACGATAGGTCCGCGGATAGGTTGATCCGCCGGATGCGTGCCAGCGAGCACCGGCAGGAAACTGAAACTATCAGGTCCGGCATCAGCAGGTAGTTTCACCTCACAGATTTCAGCAAATGTCGCGAGCAGATCGGTGAAGCAAAGTGTCTGGGCACTAAGCGACCCTGCCTTCACCCGGTCTGGCCAGCTCACAATGAATGGCATACGGTGACCACCTTCCCACACATCGCCCTTCATGCCGCGCAGGCTGCCGGAAGAATCATGTCCGAGGCGTTGCTGGTCGGCAGGATACCAGACGGGGCCGTTGTCCGAGGTGAAAATGATGAGTGTGTCATCTGCCATTTGTGCGGTTTCCAAAGCGGCGAGCACTCGACCGATTTGTGAGTCCACCGTCATGAGGAAATCGCCATACATTCCTGCGCCGCTTTTACCCACATGTTCAGCGGCTGGCAGCCATGGAGTGTGCGGACCCGTGTAAGCAAGATAGAGCATCCATGGTTTGCGTTGGTCAGCGGGCTGATTGCTATGCGACTCGATGACGGCGCAGGCTTCATCGGTGAAATTGGGTAGCACGTCCTTCAGTTTGAGGTCCGGCGCGATTCCGCCGCCGCGCCAGAATTCACCCTGGTTCTCCGTCCAGCCTTCCGAATGATGCTCGGTGATGTGAGCGGTTGGTGGCGTTACTGCGCGGTTTTCTCGGATATAGAAATAGGGTGAAATATCGGTCGAGGCGCGCATCCCGAAAAAGCGATGAAACCCCTGGTCAACCGGGCCACCGGGGAGGAGCTGATCGTAACCGTTTTCACGGAAACCCAGGTGCCACTTCCCAACCATCGCGGTGTGATAGCCCTGATCGCGCAACAAAGTGGCGAGAGTCATTTGTTCCGCATCAATAAGCGGTTCCTGCGGCCATCGGGTAATGTCGGTGCGGAAAGGATAGCGCCCTGTCATCAGCCCGTAGCGCGATGGATGACAAAGCGGCCCCGGCGCATGAGCATCGGTGAAACGCATGCCCTCGCGGGCGAGACGGTCGATGTGCGGAGTGGCGATCTTCGACTGTGGATTGTAACATCCCGGATCACCATAGCCCATGTCGTCCACGAGGATCATCAAGATGTTAGGCTTTCGCGTCGGGGAAGCCATCAACTGCGGCAAGGCGAGCGGCAGCAGCAGGGCGGCGATCAGAGCAGGGAATGAAAACAGTAAGCCATTCATGCGACGGTATCAAGAGTGGGAGCTGAAGGGATGCTTGGCGTGGAAGGTTCTGCCCGCTTGGGAGCGTCGGTCCATTCAATGCGGAGGTCGCTGCCATGGCGTGGCACCGCCACGTTTGATATACTGGCGCAATGCGGTGGAAAGTTCATCGAAAACACTTTTATTTGTGTCTGATAGATCAGTTTTCTCGGATGGGTCTGCCTTGAGGTTGTAAAGCTCGTAGGGGCTGGAAGGGTCGTTTTGCAGCAATTTCCAATCACCACGAATGATCGCTTCGTAGCTTTTCCCACCATAGTCCAAGCCACCCTCCCGGCGGACGAAATAGAGATCGCGTGGAATGTCGATTTTGCCACCCATAAGTGCCGCTACGAGACTTATCGCATCCAGATCGGGAGTGGGTTTCGCCCCCGCGAGTTCAAGGAAGGTGGGAAACAAGTCGAAGTTCAAGCCCGCGTAATCGCTGCGGGAACCCGCTTTGATTTTTGCAGGCCAGCGCACGAAAAATGGTACGCGCAGGCCGCCGTCGTAGTGATCCTGCTTGCCTCCGCGCCAGGGGTCGTTGTTCTGCGCATGAGGAAGTGAACCACCGTTATCGGTGGTGAAAACCACGACGGTGTTTTCTGCCAGTCCTGCGCTCTCCAATGCTGAAAGCACCCGGCCGATGCCATGATCGAGATGCTCTACAAAGGCGACTGCCTGCGCGCGCTTCACGTCCATTTGTGGGTCGCGTTTCCTTACTTTTTCCAGCCATGCGGCGGGCGGTTCGATGGGGAAATGAGGCGCGTTGTAGGCGAGATAGAGGAAGAATGGCTGGTCACGGGAACTCGCCCGCTGGGTGAGATATTCTGCGGCCCAGTCGGAAAAAAGATCCGTCGCGTGGCCCTGCGGGGTGATGATTTCCGCATTGCGGCGCATGTAGTTGTGCCCTTCGCGCTGGTGCGTGGTGAAGCTGTCCATCATGTCGCCGAGAAAGCCGTGGAAAAATTTGAAACCGCGCTCGTTCGGCAGGTTGGGAGACTCAAGGCCAAGGTGCCACTTGCCAATGAGAGCGGTGTGATAGCCCGTTTTTCCTAGTTCATCCGCGAGTGTCGGCACGCTCGGATCGAAGTAGCCCCACGAGTCTTCAGCTTGGGTGCGGATCACACCTGGAACTCCCACTCGGTCGGCATAACGTCCCGTTAGTAGCGCCGCTCGGGAGGGCGAACAGACCGTGCAGTTCGCACGCATCTTGGTGAAAAGCATGCCCTCCGCAGCGATGCGATCCATGTTAGGTGTGCGGACCTCGGAGGAACCATACGCGGAGACATCGCCATACCCTTGGTCATCCGTGAAGATGATGAGAAAGTTGGGGCGGGCAGGGGGTTGAGTTCTTTCAGCCCCGTGCAAATTCATGAAAAGGCCATGCACAAACATGGCGATAATGGTGCAGAGGCGTTTCATGATTTTGAAGCAGGTGAATGATCCAGCATCTGCAAAGCGAAGGCATAGGCCCCCAGAGAAACCGCCTCGCTGGTTCCAAGGCGGGACATGCCGACGCCGATGCGTTGGAGCGGATCGTAGGCCAGGCTGCGGTCGCTGCCGGGGACTTGAATGGTGCGGGTTTCACCTTTGAGGAAATGTTCTAACTGGGCAGGGTCTTCAAGATTGAAGGCGGCGGAGGCGAGGCGGTGGAATTGGCTTCCGTCGGCAAGGGTGTAAGAGCTATTGAGTTCATCGACAAGGGCTGGCAGAAACAGTGGCCAAGCGCCGGAAACACCGCCGCCGATCACGGCGAGTCCGTCGATGAGGGTGAGGGCGTTACCCAGCGCATCGCCCGCAGTTTCACCGAGACGGCGGAAGGCCTCCACGGCGGCAGCTTGATTGCCGGCTTGGGTGCCGTTGGCGATTTCAAAGAGCTGCTTGGGTTCGGGAACTAGATCGAATGGAGTGGAGGATAAATCGGCATAGACCCGGCGCACAGCGCGGATGCAGGCACCTTCCTCGGCATTCATGGCAGGCTGCAGCTTGTTGCGCAGAAGCCAGACTTCACCCGCCATCGAGTTGTCACCGGTGAAGAGTTCGCCCTTGCGGACGATTCCGCCGCCCAAGCCGGTGCCTAGGGTGAGGCCGAAGAGATTCTGATAGCGCTTCGGGCTACCAGCCTTTTCTAACATGGAGTTGATGTGAGGCAATAGTCCGCCGATTGCCTCGCCGTAGGTGAAGAGGTCACCGTCGTTGTTGATGAAAACAGGGATACCGAATTTTTCCTCAAGCATCGGCCCAAGAGCCACGCCGCCGCGGAAACCCGGGAGATTTCCGAGATCGCCGATGATGCCGTTCGGGTAGTCGGCAGGGCCGGGAAAGGCGAAGCTGATGGCGGATGGCGGCTCAGGGCAGAGGGCTTTCACTTGGGTGAAGCCGTCCAGGATGTGAGCGAGGCACTTGGCGAGGTCGTCGCCATCGGTGGGCAGCGAGACGGTGTTCGTGACAGGCTTGCCACCGCGCATGGCGGCGAAGCGGAGATTGGTGCCGCCCGCGTCGAGCGTCATGACGATTCTGGAGTCGGAGGCGAGATTCATGGGCATGATGCGAAACTAGGGTCCGGGGGCGAACTCGCAAATCCTCAATGGCCCGTAGCAGCGGGGCTGATGGATGCTTTGGTCGGCTCATCCGCCCGGGCCCCGAAGAAGCCGAAGTAAACCAGGTAGGCATAGCCGACGAAGACAACGGAGAGCGAGGCCCGCACGCCGAAGGCATCCATCAAGGCTCCTTGGATGAGCGGCATGATGGCTCCGCCGACGATCATCATGACTAGCAGAGAGCTGCCTTGGCTGGTGTCCTTGCCAAGACCGCGGATGGAGAGGCTGAAAATGTTCGACCACATGATGGAATTGAACAAGCCGATGCCGATGATGGACCAGAGGGCGAATTCACCTTTTGTGCCCATTGAAAACGCAGTGAGGGCCATCGCGACGAGAGCGAAGAGACCGACCATTTTTCCGGGATTCGAGCGGCCGAGGATGAAGAACAAGAAGCTCATCACCACCATGCCCACGTAGGGAAGGATCGTCATCGGATCGATGTGGTGGCCGTGGGTGAGACTTTCCTTGAAGGTGGCATTGGCGAAAATCACGGCTGTCGCGCCGACGGCTGCCAGCACCATGAAGAGGTATTTCCGCGATTGTTGGATGTTGCTGAGAGAGATGGCACCCATCAGGCGACCGATCATGGTGCCGCCCCAGTAGAAGGCGAGGAACTTGGCGGATGTTTCTTCGGGCATGCCCATGACACTGGGGTCTCCGAGGTAGTTGATCAAAATGCTGCCGATGGTGACCTCGCTGCCGACATAGAAAAAGATCGCAAGCCAGCCCCAGAAGAAATGCTTGTGTTTGAAGACCTTGACGCCTGCCTCGACGATCCCTTCCTGACGGAAATTGGGCAATTTGATGATTTTAAAAATGACGGCCAGAAGAACGAAAGCGATGCCAAGACCGACGTATGGAACCTTCACCGCATCGACACCGCCGGCGCTGGTATAAAGTTCCTTCGAGCCGAAGAGCAGCACACCGCCGATGAGCGGGGTGATCACATAGCCCAGCGAGTTGAGGCCTTGGGAGAGATTCAGGCGGGATGGGGCGGTTTCTTCCGGGCCGAGAATGGTGACGTAGGGATTGGCGGCGATTTGGATGATGGTGATGCCGGAACCGAGCACGATGAGAGCGCCGAGGAACAGGGAATACTGTTTGGTTTCCGCCGCCGGATAGAAGAGGAAGCAGCCGATGCCGGAAATCACAAGACCGAGGACAAGGCCGTTTTTATAACCGATCTTATTGATGGGATCCCCCTTGGCGGCGGAGATCAGGAAGTAGGCGAGTGAAACGAGGAAGTAAGCGCCGAAGAATGCGAACTGAACGAGGTTTGCCTGGAACTGATTCAAATTGAAGTCTGCCTTGAACTTGGGGATCAGGAGATCGTTCATGCAGGAGATGAAACCCCACATGAAGAACAGGGCGGTGACGATCAGGAAGGCG
>JBOFET010000428.1:0-14334 GCA_051648225.1 Luteolibacter sp. | reverse complement strand
GAAAAGATCTCCTGCTGTTCATTCTGTCCTGAGTTCAAGCCAAGCATCCTGACGATGCGCAAGTCTCTCTAATTTGACTGCGCCTTTCCTGCTCGCCACGCCGTAGAATCAAGCCAGACACCATGCGGCCCTTGCCGCGTCTGTTTCGAATTTCTTCGAGTGAGGCGGACTATGGACGCGCTTTTGCGCCAACAGGCATTCAGGTGTGCCCCCGGCGAGACCATTGAAATCGGCAGCATCGAAGCCGCACTTCTTTTGCCGATCTTCAAGAAAGAAAACGGCCGACTTGTTGATGCCACGGGCGACTATGACCTGTGCTTCAACTTGGAAGGAACACGCGCGGAATTCAAAAACATCTCAAGCGCCACGAGTGACTTCGTGTTCCGCTTCTTTGGAGCGAGGATCCGATGAGCTGTCCTGCCCTAGGAACACGCCTCCAAAACATCGAATCCCAAGTGGGTTCGATTTCTGGTTACAACACCGACGACATCCCGGAAGGGCTGTTAAATCTCTATTACACGCCCGCACGTTTTGACGCGCGATTCGATTCACGTCTCGCTGGAGTCTCTGGAGTTTGGGGAGGTCTGGCGACTCTGGACCCATCCGGCCTGTTGCAGTGGAGTCAACTCCCGACTCCTGCGCAGACGGTCTTTGTCGGTAAGGACGCCTCGTCAGACTTTCAAAGCATCTCGCAGGCGGTCGCATCCATCATGGATGCGTCCGCGTCGAAGCCGTACGCCGTCCAGGTTGCGCCAGGTCTCTACACCGAGCCCGTGACCACGATGAAGCCGTTTGTGCGGGTCATCGGCTCAGGACCAGGGATCACACGCGTCCGTCCGCAGGCCATCAACCAACGTCTGTTTACACTTGCGCCTCAATCCGAGGTGCATGGTCTTTCGTGCGTCGAGAAGACGGGAAGCGAGCCTGTCTTTGCCTATGCGAACTCCCAAGAGGTCGGACTCGCTCGGCTCTCCTACATCCAATTCGGGCAAGCGGAAAAGCTCCTAGAGATTCGGGATGGCTCCTTCGACTCCGTCATCCAAGCCGATCATCTTTTCTCCTCATCGGCCACCAACTTCGCGACGGCCTTCGATGTGGCTTCGGCCTCCGGCAACATCGCCTCACTCACTCTGCGTGACTCGATTTTCATCGACGTCTCGGCTCCCATGGCTGGAACCTTTGTTCAGGCGTCTGGCATCAAGGCCAACGTCGATCTTCATGACGTCACCGCTTCCATGGTTGCCTCATTGGGCTTTGGCCTTGATGTTTCGAACGGAGCGACGGTTACGGGATCTGGCGTCACACTGGAGGGATTCCAAAGGGGAGTTTGGCTCCGCACGGGCTCGACACCCAATCGCCTTTCGCTCTCCTCCTCAGTTGTTCGACTGTCGGGCCTTCTTGATCTCGACATCGCCCAGTCCCAAGCGCTGGGCTACTTCCAGGGCGAAGCGCAGCGCCTGAAAATCTTCTCGCAGGCTCCTGGATTTGCGTTCTCCTACGTCGACCCTTCCTCCTCGGGATTGGTTGTTGCTCGGAAATTCCTGCTCGGCCTTGAGCACGGCAGCGCCACCGACATTGCGCCTCTGCTCCTGCGCTCGAGCCCTGTCGGTTTCCTGGAAGGCGGGCAGATTGCGTCCGTCTCCGGTCTCGTGGTCAGCGTCGCGGCCGGCTCGGGTTACGCGATGGCGTCTGGCGTGCTGTCGTTCGTCTCGTGGAACGCGGCCAACCTGACTCTTGCCTCTGATGGAAGCAACAGCATTCTTTCAAACAACTCGGGTGTGGTTTTCAGTTCTCAGAACGAAAGCCTCTCGCCGTTTGAAAACATCGTCCTCGGCCGAGTCGTAACCGAGTCAGGCAGCGTTCGGTTCATCCAGCCCATTGGGCGGCGGCTTGAGAATCTCGCCTCCCGCATCGAAGACGTGTCGCGTAAGTACCTTGGGTCCGTGTTCCGTCAGGGTTCCAATACCAGCCCCGGTGCAACACCCGGAACTTTGGATGTCTCTGCGGGCTCCTACGCCTATGGAACGGCGGAGTTCGAACCCTCCGGTGGGGCGGGCATCATATTCTCGGCTTGGTACCGCGACGGCTCAGGGGGGTACTGGACGGTCGATGCCATCACGCAGGTGCCAAACAATCAGTTCGACAACAACTCAGGAACTCTTGCGTCGGTTCCTGCGAACCAGTTCGTAAAGCACCTCCTGTTCGTCGTGAACGACGGCGCGCAGGAGCGATACCTCCTGGTCTTTGGCCAGACGACATTCACGACTCAGGTGCTCGCAGAAGCCGGTGCGCTCCCGTCGACTCCCGATGTCTTCAAAGGCAACGTCGCTTCGATTGCGGCCATCATCATGCGGCAGGGCGTTACGACTCCTGTGGCGATTTTTGACGAGAGACCGACCCTAGTTTCTCGGGCGGGAACGGTTTCGTCGACTTCGGTGCATGCGAACCTCACCGGTCTTTCAGCAGATGACCACTCTCAGTACCTGAACAGAAGCGGCGTGCGTCCGATGACGGGCGACCTTGCCATGGGTGGCAACGCCATCACGGGTGTAGGTCTCGTCGACGGTGTGGATGTGTCCGACCATGACGCGCGCCATGCGCCCGGCGGCGCGGATGAAATCCCCACAGCGGCACCGACAACGGCGATTTCAGCGGCGACGTCAAATCAAACGGGAACCGGTGTTTCCCTTGCTCGGAACGATCACCAGCACGCAGTCGTCACAGGGGTTGTTCCTTCCACGATCACTCCCGATGCGACGGCAGCGGAGGGTGTTTCTGCGGGCCTTGCTCGTGGCGACCATGTCCACGCCATTGCGGCGGCAGCTCCCACAGGTTCACTCACCCCTGCGACTGCGAATGCGGAAGGGGTGAGTTCTTCGTTCTCCAGGGCGGACCACACCCACGCCATCACCGAAGCGTTGGTTGGCGACATCACCGATGTGCTTCCTGGCGTAGCCTCATCTGCGGGCGTGGCGGATACGTTTGCGCGCGGAGACCATGCTCACGAATTGCCTACGGCGGCGGCTGTGGGTTTGACCGGTGGCTCCACAAACACGGAAGGAACCGCTTCGACCACAGCTCGGTCAGACCACACGCACGCTATTGCCAACGGCGGGACTCCTACGGGTATCACGCCAGACGCAACAGCGGCTCAGGGGACGTCAACGTCTCTTGCTCGATCCGACCACGTGCATGCGGCTCCTTGCGACGCTCCAGTAACGTCTCTGTCTCCGGCAGTCGGGAATGCCGAAGGGTCTGCAGGCACTCTTGCGCGTTCCGACCACACCCACTCCATTGCCACTTCGGTCACAGGCGACTTGGTCACGATCATCCCTGGCGCAGCGGCAAGCCAGGGTGTTTCGAACTCCTACTCGCGAGGCGATCACAGGCACGCACTTCCAACGTCGGCGGCCGTGGGCCTCACGGGCGGATCGACGAACACGGAAGGAGCGGCGGCGACAGCGGCGCGCTCAGACCACACGCACGCGATTTCAAACGGAGGAACCCCGTCGACCATCACGCCGGATGCAGCGGCAGCGCAGGGGACTTCAACGTCTCTCGCCCGTTCGGACCACGCGCATGCCATTGCAACAGGCGCTCCGGTTGCGGTGGGTGGAACGAATGCGGAGGGGACGGGTTCGGATTTTGCCCGCGCGGATCATGTGCACGCGCATGGCTCTCAAACAGACGGAACGCACCATGCCGTCGCGACACAAACTGTCGCAGGGTTTTTATCAGCAGCAGACAAAACCAAACTCGACTCACTCACAAGCAGTCTGACGGGTGAAGTTTCCACGACAGATGCCACCGTAACGACTGTTGCTTCGATTCCGACAGACACTGATCGCACCTATATGGTCGAAGTGTGGCTTTCAGGCCGGCGCACGGGCGGCATTGCGGGCGCTGCCAATGACACAGCGAATTTCATCCGTCGTTTCGTTCTCAAAAACAACGCAGGAACGCTTGCGGCTCCGCTCAATTTGACCACCGAGTACACTCAAAGAGACCAAGCGGCTTGGAACATTGCGCTGACCGTATCAGGCACGAACCTGCTTGTTCGGGCCAATGGAGCGCTCAACAACAATGTGGACTGGCGCGCAGAAGTGCGCACGTTGAGGCGATAAAATGGCTGTTACGGGACGCAAGAGCTTTGACACGGTCGATCATATCGAGGGCGATCACGACCCTTCTTCAGTCGCGACCTCCGCTGGCATCGGTTCTCTTTTCTTTCAAAAGGGAACGGCCAATCTCTATCAAAAAATCTCCGTTTCGGACACCGGGTGGGAACTGATCCCGCGCACCTCTCAAATCGCTGGATCTTTTGCTCCTGCCACGCATGCGTCTCAGCATCTTCCCAATGGATCTGACGCCCTCGCAACGGCATCTGCGGCCGGTTTGAGTGCGGCATCCGCGAACGGCGCAGGGACTGCGAATAGCTTTGCTCGGTCCGACCACTCGCACGCCATTCAGGCTTCGGTTGTTGGCGATCTTTCGACTGTGAACGCAGGCGATTTAGCAGGCGCAGGAACGGCGGCTGGATTCTCGCGAGGCGACCACCAGCACGCGGTGGCAACCGCTGCGCCGGTAGCGCAATCGCCCGATGCGGCAAATGCCGAAGGCGTGTCTGTTTCTTTGGCCAGAGCCGATCACGTCCACAACATCCCAGCGGACGCACCTACGACAACGCTATCGGCAAGTACTACGAATGCGGAAGGAACCGGAGCCTCTTTCGCCCGCAACGACCACACCCACGCTATCCAAGCGGCCGTTGTAGGAGATCTCTCGACTATCAATGCAGGCGATTCAGGCGTTGCCGGAACGGCGGCAGGCCTTGCTCGAGGTGACCATCAGCACGCCGTTGCAACGGCTGCGGCGGTTGGAATCTCGGCCTCTTCCGCGAATGCCGAAGGCGTCTCCACATCACTCGCTCGGGCTGATCACACTCATGCGTTCACACCTGGCGGGGTCGCGGGAGACCTTCAAACGGTCAATGCCGGAGACACGGCGGCTCTTGGCACGGCCTCTGCGCTGGCCCGAACGGACCATCAACATCCGGTTGCGACCGCAACGGCAGTCTCTCTCGCTCCGGACGCAGCGAATGCGGAAGGTGTTTCGGTTTCGCTTGCCCGCGCCGACCACGTTCACAACATCCCAGCGGACGCACCCACGACAACGCTTTCGGCTTCCACGGCCAATGCGGAAGGCACTGGTGTGAGTTTTGCTCGCAATGACCACACTCATGCCGTCCTGGCTTCGGTTGTCGGTGACCTATCCACTGTGAATGCAGGCGACGCAGCGGCGGCGGGAACGGCAGTAGGATTTTCTCGAGGCGACCACCAGCACGCTGTTGCTACCGCAGCGGCGGTCGGACTGACCGGGACTTCGACCAACGCCGAAGGCGCTTCAACGTCCCTCGCTCGCGCGGATCACACGCATGCTCTTTCGGCAGGGGTTCTTGGCGACCTGCAAACCATCAACGCAGGCGATACGGCATCTCTTGGCACAGCGACAGGACTTGCTCGAACGGACCATCAGCATCCAGTGGCCACTGCTGTGCCGGTCTCACAATCGCCTGACGCGACCAACGCGGAAGGTGTCTCGACTTCGCTGGCAAGAGCCGATCACATTCACAACATTCCTGCCGACGCTCCCACAACCACGCTATCGGCAAGTACTGCGAATGCGGAAGGAACCGGAGCCTCTTTCGCCCGCAACGACCATACGCACGCCGTCCAGGCTTCGGTTGTTGGCGATCTTTCGACTGTGAACGCGGGTGACGCGGCAGCCGCAGGAACAGCAGCAGGATTCTCGCGAGGCGACCACCAACACGCCGTCGCTACAGCGGCTGCAGTTGGCTTGAGTGGAACGTCCACAAGCGCGGAAGGCGCATCGACTTCACTCGCTCGAGCCGACCACACCCACGCTCTTTCCGCTGGCGTCGTGGGGGATGTGCAATCAGTCAATGCAGGGGATTCCTCTTCGTTGGGGACCGCAGCAGGACTTGCAAGAACAGACCATCAACATGGTGTTGCAACCGATGTGGCAGTTTCTTTGACCGGAGGCTCGACGTCCACGGAAGGTGCGTCGACGTCTTTGGCACGCTCGGACCACACGCATGCGATTTCCAACGGCGGCACACCATCGACCATCACGCCCGATGCGGCGGCAGCACAGGGGTCGTCCACATCTCTCGCTCGTTCCGACCACGTGCACGCGATCGTTGCAGACGTTCCTGTCACCGTTCAGCCAGGCCTGACCAACAGCGAAGGGGTCAGCACGAGTTTCGCAAGGGCAGACCATAGGCACGCGCACGAAACGGCTCAGATTTTCAAAGGCGCTTCGGCGGCAGCCACTTCGACTGTCACAGGAACCTACGTTACGCAGCCGTTTGGGACGTCAATTCTCAACTTTGGAAACGGCCTCATTTCCTCTCCCGATGCAAACACGATTCAAGCGGATGTCGCGTGCGTCGTGCGTGTTCAATATCGACTGAGAGTTGATGCTGCTGCAGGGACGTTCAGCGGCGTGCGTGCACGAGCATTCAACATCACGGGTGCCGCCGAAATCGCAGGCTCCGCTTCTGTGGCTGCGACGAATACGACAGACCAGGAAAACTTCCAGTGTAATGGATTTTTCATCAAGCAGATGGCTGCCAATGAGCAGTTCCGAATTGAATTCACTCGTCTTGAGGCTGTGAACATCACCAGCGTCGCTACGGATGAATCCACGCTTCTTGTCGAAGTTCTTAGGAGGGTTTGATGATTCGATTTCGAGTCGATGTCGCGGGTGGTTTTGTCGACTTCAAAACCGAAGCACTGGCCATTGAGCATTGCACGCCGTTGGGACTGAATTACTACCAAGTGAACATTCCAAATGACAATGTCGAAGCGATCAAGTCGTCTATTCTCAAGCCGGCTCAAGATTTTGGACAAAACCTCAAGGACGCATTCGCTTCCGAAAACATCGGACAGGGCATCACGCAAGCGGGCAAAACCAGAATCGTCGCCGACCTACTCAGGGATGTGGACTACTACCTTTCTTCCGGTTCACTTTACGAAGCTCTGGCTGAGATTGACAGGCTCGTTTACGACTCAAGCTATGCACCTTTCGTCACAGCAGAGCGTCTTCGTATCTTTAAAAACAAAATCAGGCGCTACGTCGGCCTGCCGGAGATTCCATGAAACAAGAGATGCGTATTGGTTTTTCAAGAACCTGGAAACCCTTCTCGCTTTTGATTCAAGCAGTGACATTCTCGCGCATGTCGCATATGTACGTCGTCATGGAAACTCCATTTGAGGAGTCCATCGTCTACCATGCGCACGGACATGCCGTTTCGGCAACGAATGCGAAAGAGTTCTACAAAAAGAACGTCGTCGTAGCTGAGTTTGAATTTAAAATGACCGAAACGGACAGGTTTGCGGTGATGAAATTCATCCTGTCAAATCTTGGGAAAGCGTATTCATTCCTGCAAAACGTAGGCATGCTCTGGGTGCTTGTGGGAAGGTTGTTTAAAAGGACGTGGAGCAATCCCTTTGCCAACGGCGAGTCCTCGTGGAACTGCTCTGAGCTAGGAGCGCGTGTTCTCAAGATGGAAAACCCCGAGGACAAATCCCCCTCGGACGTCTACGCGGAGATCAAATCACGCGGACTGGGCACCCAGGTCGCCTAAGTTCACAGGAAGTCAAAATGAAGCCATGGATCGAACTGCGAGTGGAACGGTCTGGCTCTTCATCCTCCTGGGTTCCCACTCGAACACTGGTTTTCGCGACCGTGATTCAAATCTTCCACGTCGTCCTGCTAGCGGGCGTTCTGCCGTTCATTCTCTTTTTTGCGCTTGAACTTTTCATCCCTTCGCATGGAGCGCAGTTTGCCCTAGCGCTCGTTGGGGCTTCATTGCTGTTTTTCGAAGTGGAATCGTCGCTCGGGGCTTTCTCGCGTTTTTTGTCAGAGTCCAGATCAACGCATCCAGCAAAGTCGCGGCCTCGGGTTTGTTTTCTCCGGCGGCGTCGCAAAACGCGCGCATGAAAACCGATGTGTTGCAGCCACGGTCCTGAATCTGAAGGACCGCTTCGTCGATGAGCGACGCCGTAAGCTGAAGCTCATTTGAGACGTCACGCAGGCCGGTGAGGATGGCAATGGCCGACTCCCTCTTTGGATTTCCGCCTTGGTTCAGCCACCGTGCCATCAGGCCCTCTCCCAGGCCTGCGCGTTTGATGACTGTCTGAATTTTCAGGTCACGGATAAGCATTGCGGCACGAAGAAAACACCGCGTCATCATGACCTCTTCAAACGAAAGGTCGCTCGCAAGGCTCGGCAGAATACGTGCTTGTCCCATCGTGAGGAGGCTCCCGGTTTGATGTTTCGTTGCGCGGTGTGGAATGAGTGCGCGCATCCTAGCACGGAGTTCGGATGGGAAAAGGCGTGGCGGCCAGTTTCCTTAGCCCTGCAGAATTTTGGCCGGCACCTTAGCGAGACGGCGTTTCCCATGCTACCGTTCTCAAACGAATTCCACCGAGCCGATTCCCCTTAAGTGCCATGTCAAAGTGCATTTAAAATTCGCCCGAATGGAGTGCGTTTCTTTTCGGTCGGTCGGGCTTGAACTCCCTGAAATGATCAGAGAAAGAAGAGACTAGGCCGTATGGATACAAGAGGGACGAAAAGACCCTCCACTTTTTCAGAACGAAAGGGGTTGGCATGTCGAGTCCTCTGCCACAAACCAAGCCCCTGATGACAGCGAAACCGCTGCGCGCAAAAACGAAACGCTCCCAGGGAATCCTATCCCAGGGAGCGTTTTTTCGAGAGAAATGCTCGCAGACCTCCTCTTTTGCCGTTCCCTATCGGAAATCGTCTTTCGCTTCGCGTCGATTGATAGTCGCGCGTGGCACAAGCCGGGTTCCAGGGACAGCCCAACAGAAGGCGGACCTTCCTGTCGTCGCAAGCAGTGCAGGGGAAATGGAGACCGGTGTTTTGGCTTTTCTCTCCGAGGCGAAGTTACGTGGGTACGTAAGGGCTTCGTCCTCTCCTGAGAAAAGTCAGCAATCGAAGATCAGATTGAAATTGAAGAAGAAGAGAAAGGGAGGCTGTATGTAGCCAAAAATCTTCGCTTCAAAATCAGTCAACCATCGGGGTCTCTCGCATAGGCCACGAGGGCTTTTTGCACCTCACAACTTTCGCAGTGAGATGTTATGTCTTCTAGCGTCAAAAAATCTCCCGTGCAACTGGTTCAGGCGGTTCTTACTGAGGCCAACGAAGCCTCGAGCGTCCGCGTGTTCCGAAAGCCGACCCACACGGACACGTTCGAGCGCCTGTCTCTCGGTGCCATCGTCTTCAGCGCCGACGTGCTCACACCCACAGCACGTGTTTGGT
Source organism: Luteolibacter sp. (assembly GCA_051648225.1). Classification (GTDB taxonomy): domain Bacteria; phylum Verrucomicrobiota; class Verrucomicrobiia; order Verrucomicrobiales; family Akkermansiaceae; genus Luteolibacter. The sequence continues at coordinate 4,968 of JBOFET010000428.1, read as the reverse complement.
TTCTCCTTCACCAACTGCGCCGGACGGCTCCCAACCGCAAAAAGATGTTCGCCGCGAGTACGCAGATCTCCGTGATGCTCTCCATGGCCCGCACGTCGGCCTACCGTGCTTTCAAAGAGGCGATTGAGAAGGGCTGGATCAAGGCCCACCTTGGACCCGGTCGCGACCACTATGTGATTGAAGATGTCGCAGACCCGTTCCACCAGTTCGAGCACCCGTTCCGCACCGTCGCAGGCGGTCAGCTTTGGTTTATGAACGGGCAAGTGCTGCATGCCTTCGTAAAGATGTTCCCGAAGATTGAGCTTCACGGCTACGGCGCTCGAGTGTGTGAAGCGTTGCTTGAAATCGCTGCAACGGCCTGGGGGCTCGATGTCACTCCCTATTACACGAGCAAACTCGGCAGGCGTTTGATGGATGAAAAGCAACGCCGTCGCGGTGAGCGCAAAGCGCGCAAGAACCGTCGCAAGTCTCACGAAGGTGATGTGCTTGATTTAGAACCTGAGGCACCAAGCGCTGAGGAAGTGGAGGAACGAGAGAAGCGCCTCATTTCTGAACAGCGAGAGATGGACGCCAACGCACGCCTGACGGAGAGCGGTTCGTACATCATTCCCATGTGGCGCGACACGCCCGTCTTCGATGACCTCCCAACTGAAGACAAAGAAATCGTGTTTCAGCTTCAAAGGGCCTACTGCGACTCCCATCTTAGAGAGACCGTCGAGCGCATCCGCCAAGGCCTCCCTGTTGAGGTCCAATTTTTCGATGTCGAAAAAGCGGCCAAGGAGATTGTCCACGCACGGCTCATCACGGGCGAGCGAAAACTCAGCGCAGCGGATGAAAACAACCCTGCCTTAAAATCAGTCAGAAAAAAAATCCAAGTAAGCCAAGCCGCCCGCCCTGCTGAGACGGCCTCGGCTCCCGTCCTTCATCTTCCTGGAAGAGGAGAGAAATCAATGTCGCGTTTTAGAAGGCTTCAAGGAGTGGCTCCGACAGACGAGGAGATTCTCGACCTCATCGGAGACGACGAAGAGCCCGTCCTGAAAATTGAGCAAACTGATTCCGCCGAAGCCGTCGAGGAGTCGGAAAACCTCCTCTCGGGCGATTTGGTAGAAACACAAAAAATTGGACTTTTTCCTGAGGCAGATTCTGAGGCTAAAAATTTTGAACGTGCAGACCTGTTCCAAATTTGGAACGTAAAGGAAGATAATCCCTCTCCTAACGGAGAGGTATTGGATCGGATTTTTTCAAACGAAAAAAATAGCAGGTATCGGGAATACCCGGATCGCAAGTTAGCCGAAGGAGTCGGAGAGGGAGAGGGTGAAACGGAAGAGGGCGAAGAGCGGGAGGAGGAGAGTCCAGAAAACTCCTTTGGCCGAAAGCGGCCAAAGGAGGGCCAAGGCGGATTTGAAATCCAAGGCATGCGGAATCCAATTCCCACCGAGGGGGAAACAGGTCAGAGGGACGTTTCCGTACCAAATCCAGGGGTCTGGGATGAAGCGGGTTCACGGGCCGATGGAGAACCCCCCGAGAGAGCGCCGCGCCCCCCTATGCTCGAAATTGATGCTGACGTCGATCCGGACGGCTTTGAAGCGGATGTGCTCGAGTTTCCTGCCTTCGAACGCGACCCGTTCCCCGAACTAGCGTGGCAGAGCGAAGCAGAGGCAGCGCTTGCTGCCGCTAGAGCCCTGTTGCCTTTGCCTCGGCTCGTCACGGAGGCGGAAAGAGGCCTCGAGCAGCCTTCCGCGTGGCTGGACTTCACGACCCATGTGAACCCCGCGTGGCCAGACGCCATCGATCCGGGTTTCTTTGGACGCCCTGAGGACGATGAGAACGACAACTACGACAACGAAGTCGGAAAAAAGGTTTTTCTTCGCGCATGGAATCGCCAAACGCTCGAAGCGGAGATCGCGTCTCCGTTGCTCACGCTTTGTGCAATGTTCCCGGATGAGGCCGCGCAGAATCCCAAGCGTCCGTTCCTGCGCGTTTCGACGCACTTTGGCATCTTTCTCCACCCGCGTTTCACGCCCGACAGGCTCACGAAGGAGATGGAGGCCGACCCCGACGTCGCCATGGCGGCGCTCGAGTTCTCTGGGCAGATTTTCCTGCCGGGGACTCGGAAGACTTTCTCCATCGACACACTTGAACGCATGCGGGACTCGTCGTTTTTTCAAAAAGTCATCGGCCGAGGGTACTGGCACGAGTTCTGTCTGTGCGTCTATGGGCGTCTCCCGAGCCAGTCGGAGGAGCTGCTTGGGCTCGTGCTCCGACGCTGGGGCGTTGAAATCACGCCCAAGGACCGCGAGGTTTTGCTCAAAGACCCGGACAACCCTTCCGCGTTCCTGCAAGCGCACAGTTTAGCCTGTACCGATCCGACGTGTTGGCCGCTGCTCCCCCGAGGGCTGAGGACTCTGCTCGAAACAGGCAGCGTGCTCGATGAAAAGAGCCGGAAGAAAAGGGACAAGGCGCTTGAAAAAGTGACCCCGAAAGCGACGGAGTCTTCGGTCGCCAAGCGGATTTTCGACGCGGAGATCAAAGTCCGGGAGCAGCACGGAGCCTGTTCGAAGCTCCGCTGGCATCCCAAGATGAGCAAGGTGTTCCCGAGCATCGTGGCCCATTACGACTCGGTTGAAGAGGCTCTTGAAGCTCTCGGCGTTCTGTTTGAGCAGTGGCCGCAGATCAAGAGCCATGCGTTCCCGCTCGTCGAGCCCACGTTTGAAGCTCTCAACCGCATTGCCGTGCGGCAGGCGGTAGCCAAAGCCATCGAACGAAAGCAGGCCAGCGAGGCCAAAGCCGAGGCTCTCGCGAGTTCCAGTGGGCGTCAGGCGTCGACCTCGGCCATCAAAGTGCGTTCGGCCTATCTCGCAAAGGCCCAAGGCGGCGTCGATGGCGAGAGCAAGGGTCTTTCGCCCGAGGTCAGGCAGCAACTCAATCGACGAAAGAGCTGCTTTTTCTGGCAAGAGGGCGTGGCTCCGTGGGAGATGAAGAACGCGGCCGGTCACCCTGTTTCGGAGAAGGACGTGCGTATCGGCGTTTTCAACATCGCGCGGACGCAGCTTTGGAAGGCCTACGCCGAGCGGTTGGTTGCAAAGCAGGGCCTCAGCTTGGACGAAGCCAACCTGCGGTCGCATGCGGTCATTGAAGAAGTGGGCATTGCCTTTCTCGACAAGTTCAAAGGCGAGACGCTGAGTCGGCTTTTCCGCCAAGCGCAACCAAGCCTGTTCTGGACGCAAGAGGAAGAGGACATTCTTCAAGCGGCTCTCGGAGGTGCTCCGTGAGCCAAGGCGTTGAACGGCTCAAATTTTTCCGGGGACTCATCCGCGCTTTGTGCGAGGAGGGCTTCGGGGACTTTGACCAGATCTCCATCCCCCCGCAGTTTTGGAGGCAGGAGGAGCAGTCTCTGCTTGCGTTCATCCGCACGGCGACCCGTGGGCGTCCCTCGCCGCACGCGTTGGATTTGCTCGCCAAACAAGCGGATGTGGATCTGACGGATGTTCCCTTTGCGGCTGTGAGCTACTGGCTCACAGAACTGCGCAACGTCTTTCTCCATGAGCGCATCACGGCCGGTTGCGCGGAGGTCCTCGAGGCCTTGACCTCGTCAAGAGATGACTCCCTCGAGCGCGCCAAGGGGTTGCTGCTCGCAGCGGCCTACAACGTCGGACAGATGGTCGAAAGTGCTGTCCCCGAAGATCTCCTTTCAGAAGAGCGCATCGTGCGCATCTTTCACGACATGGCGCAAAGGCCTGCCATTTCGACGCCGTTCAAGGAACTCAACGATGCGGTTGGGGGGTTCAAGGCGGGAGAGCTGTTCACGTTCTGCGCGATGTCGGGCGTCGGCAAAACCATGATGCTGCTCATGTTCGCCCTGCATGCCGTGCGCCACGGCAAACGCGTTCTCTTTATCAACACGGAGATGAGCAACGACGACCTGCTTTTGCGGCTCATCAGCTTCATGGGTCTGGATACCGCCGGTTGGCGATCTCACATGCCCAAAGAAGAGGACCAGTCCTACGTCCGGTTGCAGATTCAGTCGGCCAAATTCAAAAACGCGTTCAAGGCCAAGGAGTACGGGCACCACCGCAAGCTTGAGGATGTGGAGTACGACATCCTCTCGGTGCGCCCCGATATCGTCTGCGTCGACTCCGCCTATGAGCTGCAGATGCGGAAGTTCGAATCCAGGGATGATCACCTGCGCAAGGCGGAGGTCTTTTCTCATCTCAAGGACCTTGCCAAGCGTCACAAGATTCCCATTCTCGCCAACTCCCAGATGAACCAAGCGCGTTCGGAGGCGGATGACGAGCCGAGCCGGATGCTCTTCAACCAATCCCGCGTCGCGTACACGCAGGCGATTGCGCGTGTCTCCGACTACGTTTTCTACCTGCAGTGCGTGCCGCAAGAGACGATGCACATCCGCATCATCCCGGCGAAGTTCCGCTCGTCCGCTCGGTGTGACCACTTCATCATCGACACGCGACTCAAGACCACTTTGTTCCACGCGCCTCTCTACATGGCTTCGATTGGCATGGAAAAGCATGAGGACACACCGATATGAGAGTGGATGCCGACAAGGTCGCGCTCGCACTCGAACGGCTCGGGTGCTCAAAGATAGAAATCAAGTCCCAAAAAATAACGGCAACCTGCCCGTTTGCGTCACTCACGCACGCCAAGGGACGCGACCGCAACCCCTCTTTCGTTGTCACCTTGGGTGGTCAGTACGGAGGGGGGTTCATTTGCAAAGCCTGTGCGATGAAGGGAAGCCTTCTCGGTCTGGGCTTTCATCACTCGCAGAAGTTCGGGGTCGACAACTCGTGGTTCAAGGAGATGTTCCGAGAAACGGACCCGACCAAGATCCGAGACTCCTTTAACGAGTCGGACTACCGGTCTCGCATCGACAAGGTCAAATCGGCATTTTCGCCGTGGCTCAAACAGGGGAAGCCAAGATTCGATCTGGCGAATTTCGAAAGCTATCTCGGA
>JBOFET010000427.1:0-1210 GCA_051648225.1 Luteolibacter sp. | reverse complement strand
ATCAAAAATCCAAAATCAACCACCCTCAATCCTCAATCAATCAACCCCTTTCATCAACATCCCACCAACCGATCCAGCGGACTCTTCACCCCCATCGCTCCCACCCCCTTCGCCACATGGGTATAGATCTCCGTCGTCTTCACATCCGCGTGGCCCAGCAGTTCCTGCAAAGTTCGGATGTCCGTTCCGTTTTCAAGAAGATGCGTCGCAAAACAATGCCGCAGCACATGGCTCGTCACTCGTTTTTCCACTCCTGCCCTTCGTGCGGCTCGCGTCACCGCCTCTCCATAGGTTTTAGAGTGCAAATGATGTCGCCTTACGATCCCGGACTCCGGGTCACGCGACAAATGATCGTCCGGGAAGATCCAAAACCACTCCCATCGCTCACCCGCCTTGGTCATCTTCCTCGCCAGAGCACCCGGCAACGCCACACCTGGCACCCCCGCCGCTCTGTCCTCTTCGTGCACGCTTCGTAAATCTTCCCAAATTTCAGCCAAGGCGTGCTTCACCCGTTCAGGTAAGATCGTTACTCGATCCTTGTCTCCCTTGCCGCCACGGATCACCACTTGTCCCCGTTCCCGGTCCACATCTTGCACCCGCAGGCTCACCAATTCCTTGAGCCTCAAACCCGCCCCATATTGCAGCTCCGCGACGAGTCGATAGCGCGGCTCCAGTTTTTCCAAGACTGCCAGCACCTCCCGCAAACTCATCACCACCGGCGTCCGTCTGTCCGTCTTCCGCAGCCTCACATCAAAGACCACCTCTTCCTTCCCGCACACGTCCTTGAAGAAAAATGCCAGCGCGTTCAACGCCTGCTTCTGGGTCGCGAAGGAAATTTTCCCTTGATCGACCAGCTCAGCCAGCCATGCACTCGCCCTCTCGGGGTCCAAAATCGCCCTCGCCGATTCCGCCCATTCCGCATAGCGTGCCACCCACCCCGCATAGGTTTGCCGCGTCCTGAGCGCCAACCCACGGCGGGCACCCACGCTCATCACCGCCCGATGCACTCTTTCTGCCAAACTGCGTGTCTCCTTCCCGTTTGCCAACGCCAACTCCAGCCACCGTGCGTGCCATCGCATCGCCTCCGCCCATTGATCCAACTGCCAATCCTTGCGCGGTTTGGCAATCACCTGCGCCCTCCAAAACGCCACCGCCGCCGCCCTCCCAGGTTCCAGACCCTGCTTGAACCTCCAACTCTCAAACCAGCTCA
>JBOFET010000426.1:0-1278 GCA_051648225.1 Luteolibacter sp. | reverse complement strand
CGGAACGTGACGGGAGAGTTCACGCTCATCTGCTTCACCGACGACGCCACAGGCATCAAACCCGAGGTGAAATGCCTGCCGATCCCCCTGCTCGAGTGCGAAATCCCGCCGGATGTGCCTGGCAAGTGGCCGAAAATCGCGCTTGGGGGTAGAGAACTCGGTGGACTGAGCGGCCCGGCGCTTTTTATCGACTTGGACTCGGTGATCGCCTCAAACATCGACGGCTATTTCACCTACGGCGACCCGTCGGACGTCATCGTCGCCCGCAACTGGGTGAGGTGGTTCGGGAAACACGGCCAGACCTCGGTGTTCCGATTTCCGATAGGTCAAAACGCCTACATGCTCGAAGATCTGCGGGCGAACTCGGTGGAGATTTCGCGGAAATACCGGTTTGAGCAGAATTACGTGACCGCCGGGGTCAAGAGCGGGGTGAAGTTCTGGCCGTATTCGTGGACCAAGCATTTCGGAGTCCACTGCATGGGCATCTGGCCGCTGCGGTGGCTGCGGCCGCCGGTGCTGCCGAGAGGGGTGAAAATCGTCACCTTCCCCGGCAATCCGAAGCCACCGGATAGCATTCTGGGTCAGTGGCATGTGGGATCGCCACACACCTCGCGGCGGGAATATCTCAACTGGATCTGGGCACAGCGGAAAGTCACTCCCAAGTGGCGTCGCTACTTGCACCGCTACATTCTTCCGTGCCCGTGGGTCAAAGAGTTCTGGCGGGAGTAAGCCGTCCATCCGGTCATGAAACGGGTCGTCTGGATCATCAGTGAGGGCAGTCCTGGCCATGTCAGCCAGTCCGTCGGGCTGGTTTCGGCGTTGGCGGAAATCGTGCCGCTGGAGACCCGGCAGATCGAATGCCGGCCCAAAATCCGCGGCTTCGTGCGGCACTTGATCCGCTTGTTTTGGATGGGGAAAAACGGTCGGGCGCTGCCCGCGTGGATGCTTCATGGCCCGCTCGGGCTGGAACCGACGGCGGGGCCTGCGCCGGACCTGATTGTTTCCAGCGGTGGGCGCAGTGTTTTCGCCGCGCGCAGTCTGGCGATGAAGTTCCGGGTGCCGTTCGTTTTCCTGGGCGAGCGGAAACCGCATCCGCCGGCCTGGTTTCACACAGTTTTCACGCCGTCAGTGCTGGAAACCGCGCCAAACGACCTCCGGATGGACGTCATTCCCACAAGCATCACCCCGCAGAAGGTGAACGATGCCGCTGCGACCTGGGCTGGCCGACCGGATGGGCGGCTTTGGACCTTGCTGATCGGCGGCGCATCTCGCAGTCAT
>JBOFET010000425.1:0-4763 GCA_051648225.1 Luteolibacter sp. | reverse complement strand
CTAGTGCCACAATCCTTCATCCAATCCGCCGCCATGGGATCCGCCGATGAGGTGGTCTCCCGCACGGATGCCGTTTTCCGCGATGAGGTGGCGCGAAGTGCATGCAGAAAATCCGCAATGCCTCTCGGCGGGTTGCAATCGGCATTGGCAAAATTCCAAGTGCCATTCGCCGCATTGCAAGTGCCATGCAGAAAACTCAGAGTGCCTTCTGCCGGGCGACAAGCGGCGTTCTCAAAATGACGAGTGCCCTCTGCCATTTGGCGGGAGCCCGTCTGGAAATTCTCCTAGTCCCCGGCCAGTCGCTGGAGGTGGGCGCTACGGCTGGCTGATGCCGATGCGGAAGAAGCGGCGGGGCGGGCTGGTGGTGGGGAGGCGGAAGGAGCGGAGGTCTCCGGTGCCTGCGATGGAGAGGCCGGGGGTGATCCAATGGTCGGGGGCGAGGGTATCGCTCTGCTGGAGGGTGTAGGTGCGGCCGGTGACGGTGGGAAAGACGAGGACCATGAAGCCGGGCTCGTCCACGCGGACGGTGGGGCGGAAGACGCTGGCGGGATTGGTGGGACCGGTGAAGGCGAGCCATTCGAGTTCGTTGCTGGTGCCGTCACTGTCGAAATCGAAGGTGGGCGCGCGTTCGAGGTCGGCGGCGGTGGGGGGGAGGAATTCCTGGGCGAAGACGTTGAAGTTCTCGAAGAAGAAGTTCCCGGCTTCATACGAGCCGCTGTCTTTGGGGCCGAGGACGATGGGGAAGCCGCGCTGGTCGGTGGTGATGGGGCTGGGGGTGGCGTTGTCGCGGGCGGGGCTGCCGGGGCGCAGAGCGATGGTGCGGGTGGGGCCGCCGTAGTCGGCCAGCGGGGCGAGGCGGAGGCTGGCGGCGGTGTGGCCGGTGAAGTCGCGGAGCTGGGTGAAGGCTCCGGTGGCGTTGCCGGTGCCGATGAGGTTGCCGCCGAGGCTGAGGAAGCTGTTGGTGGGGCCAACGATAAAGTTAACATCGCTGGCGCTGCTGTTTCCCGCGATGAGGCAGTTTTGCGCGGTAGTGAGGGTCGGAGCATCACCGCGACTGGCGATGCCGCTGCCTTGATTGGCCGAGGCGATATTGCCGGTGATGGTGCAGTGGAGCAGAGAGGCGCGGCCATTGCGCATGTAAAACGCGCCGCCACTACCGGAAGCGATGTTGTTGGTGAGTGTGCAATTTCTCAGCGTGGTGGAGGAGGTGGCTGGCTGGAGAAGATCGACAGGGTTGCTGTAAATCGCGCCGCCAAGTTGCGCTGCGATATTACCCGCGAGCAGGCAACGGTCCAAGGTCAAGGTTCCCTTGGAGTTAAGAATCGCCCCGGCAAATTGCGTGGCATTGTTCATCAGTGTGCATTCCGTAAGGGCCAGCGTTGCTGAATCGCAATAGATCGCTCCGCCAATCCCTAACCCTTCATCATCCACACCCCCGCCCCCGCCGCCGGTGAGCGTGAGGCGGTGCAGGGAGGCTCCGGTGCCGGGGGGCAGGTAGAAAATGCGGTTGGTGCCGAGGCCGCCGTCGATGGTGACGCCGCCGGGGTTGGTGCTGGCGTTGATGATGAGGCCTTTGGTGAAGGCGACTTCGCCGAGGGCTTGGTCGAGCACGATGGTGTCGGCGGGTTCGCCATTGAAGCTGGGGGCGAAAAGGATGGTGGTTCCCGCGGCGGCATCGAAGACGGCTTCGCGCAAGGAGAGCTGCGGGTCGGAGCCGATCGGAGAATCCACTGCGGTTTGCACGGTGAGCGGTGGGGGCATTTCCACGGCTCCGAGGTCGCGGTCGGCAATGTTGTCGAGATCTCCATCATCGGGACGCGGGAAGCCGCGCTGATCCGTGGCGGCGGTGCTGAAAGTGGCGGCATCGATGGCGAAGCTGCCGGGCATGGGGGGCATGGTCCAGGTGGGGCCGCCGTAGTCGCCGAGGGCGGCGAGTTTGGGGTCGCCGGTGGTGAGGTTGGTGCCCTCGCTGGTAAAGCCGGGGCTGATGTTAGGCGTGCCGGGGAAATTGGCGTCGGTATTTCCGGCGATGATGCTGTGCGCCACGGTGAGCGCTCCGCCGCGCAGGCCGCCGACACCGTTGCTGCCGGGGTTGACCACGGCGTTGCCGGTGACGGTGCTGTGGATGAGCGAGGCGGGGCCGAAGGGGGCGTTGATGCCGCCGGCCTCGAATCCACCGCGATTGTTGGCCACGGTGCAGGCGGTGAGGGTGAGGAGGTTCGGGCTGACTTGCTGGATGGCTCCGCCGCCGCTGGTGGCGGAATTTCCGTAAAGCGTGCTGCGCTCCAGCGTGAGGGTGCCGGGGTTGGCATTGTAAAGTGCGCCGCCAAAGGTGGGGCTGGTGCAGTCGGCGATCATGCACTCGCGGAGGGTGAGCGTGCCTTCGTTGCGGATGGAGCCGCCGTGGCCGATGTCGTTCGCCTCCGCGCCGCCGCCATTGCCGCCGTAGAGTCGCAGGCGGTTGAAAACGGCGGTGGTGCCTGCGGCGATGCGGAAGTGGCGGTTGGTGCCAGGGCCGCCGTCAATGACGAGGCCGGTGGGGCGGTCGGTGGCATCAAGGGTGATGCCAGCGGGATCGGTGATGAGGATTTCGCTGGCCAGCGTGAGGTGGGTCGTGACGGCGGGGGTGAAATACACGGTGTCCGCGCCGGGCTGGGTGGCGGCTTCGGTAAGGGCGGCGCGGAGGGAGCCGGAGACGGAATCGAGGGTGGTGGTCACGGGGATGAGGCTGGCCTCCACGGCTCCGATGTCGGGCGTGGCACCGCCAAGGCCATCGCCATCGCGGGTGCGGGGGAAGCCGCGCTGATCGGTCTGGGCGGTGGTGGCGGCACCGGCATCAATGGCCGGGCTGCCGCGCAGGGGCGGCATGGTGGGCGTGGGGCCGCCGTAGTGACCGAGCGGGGCGAGGAGGGGCGTGCCGCCGATGAGGTTATGGGAACCGGTGTAAGACCCGACGACGTTGTTAGCGACGTTGTCAGCGACGATGCTGGAGGCGAGGTGGAAGGTGCCGTTTATAAAAATGCCACCACCGTCCGCCGCCGAGTTTCCGCTGAGGGTCGAGGAAAGCACGGCAAAGGTGCCAAAGTTCATGATGCCGCCGCCGCCGGCCGCCGCCGAGTTCCCGCTGAGGGTGGAGGAGACCAAGGTGCAGGTGCCTTGGTTGAAAATGCCGCCGCCGAGCCCGCCAAGGCTGGGCGCCGTGTTGTCGCCGAGGGTCGAGAAATACACGGTGCAGGTGCCGTGATTAAAAATGCCGCCGCCGAAATGGGCCGAGTTTCCGGCGAAGGTGGAGGAGAGCACGGTGCAGGTGCCGCCGTTTTGGATTCCGCCGCCGAAATTGACACCGACATTCCCATTTACGATCCGCAACGAGTGCATGGCCACGGTGGCGCCCTGGCTGATGTCGAAGATGCGGCTGGCGTGGTTCCCGGAAATGGTGACGGGAGCGGAGAGATTGGAGGCGTCGATGAAGACGCCGGGCGTGGCGGGGATGAAAATCTCAGTGTCGCCGTCCAGGAGGATGGTCTGGGCGGGAAACACGGCCGTGGAAAAGCCGATGCGTGCTCCGGTAAGGGCCAAGGCACCCTGACTAACTCGTGCGCGCAGCGAGTTATCACCGCTGGCGGCGTTATTCATGACGGTAAGCAGCGGCCCGGCTTCCACGGCTCCGAGGTCGTATTGCGCACCGGGACTGGCCGTGTCGCCATCGACAAGGCCTGGGAATCCCCTGGCATCGGTCGCGTCCACGGGCGTTCCGTCGAGGCTGCCATCGATGGCCGGGGAGCCGATGAGCGGGTGCATGGTCTGCACGGGGCCACCGAAATGACCGAGGGGGGAGAGCTTGGGATCGCCGACCAGGACGTCTGGCCCTGGAGCGATGCCAGAGTTGGCGAGCGTGCCGATGAAGTTCCTGTCAGAAAGGAAGACGGTGGCTGCGGGATCGCCCTTGTAAACGTCTGGACCCACAAGACTGGAGCTGGCATCTGTATTCCCGGCGATGATGGAGGCATACAAGCTGACGGTGGCCGGAGATCGGTAATACAGCCCGCCGCCGGCACCGTTGCCTGCATTTTGCGAGATGGTGGAGAACTCAATATCCAGCGTTCCTGCAAACGCGACGATGGCACCATTCCCGGAGGTGCCACGATTGCCAGCGACCGTGCAGTTTGTCATCGAGGCCTGTCCTGGACCGCCTTTGAAAATCGCAGCGGCAGACTCGGCGGTGTTCCCGGATAAGGTCGAGCTGGTCAACGTCACATCGCCCGTATTGACGTAGATACCGCCGCCGGTGGCTGCGGTGTTACCAGAGAAGGTGGTGAATTTCGCCTGCAAGGAGCCGGCCGTGGTGTGGATGGCGCCTCCGACGGCTGCGGCATTTCCCGTGAAGGTGCAGCGGAGCAGATCCAGCGTCCCCAGATTCAGTATCGAGCCACCCACACCGCCTGGGTTGTTGCCCCCGGTGAGGGTGAGGTTGCGCAGGGCGAGCGTGCTGCCGTTCTGCACGGTGAAATGCCGGGACGTGCCTCCACTCAAGGTCAGGCCGCCGGACAGGGCGCTGGCGTCGATGGTGACGGGTGCGGTGTCGGTGATGAGGATCTGGGTGCCGAGGGTGATGGTATCGCCGCTGAGGTCGGGGTGGAAAACGATGAGGTCCGCGCCGGGGTCGGCGGCGGCGTCGGCGAGGGTTTGGCGGAGCGAGCCAGGGGTGGCGGTATCGGCCAGCGTGGTGACTTCGTAGGCGGTGACGGTGACGGTGACGGTCT
>JBOFET010000424.1:0-5244 GCA_051648225.1 Luteolibacter sp. | reverse complement strand
TGAAATCCCGTGGCACGCAGATTTCTTAACGTCAGGTGAAATAGGTATCTTCGTGAGAATACGGTGGCGAGCAGCAGCAGAGAAATCGCAAGGGCGTGATGGCCCGGATGCGATGCCATGCTCCGGCAGGAATCAGGATCGCATCACCCACCGACACTTCCCGTTCGACGCCCTCCACTTCCATCATACCCGAGCCGTCCGTCACGTAGTAAAACTCCTCGCTGAGGCGGTGATAGTGCCGTTCGATTTCCGCGCCCGCAGGCAGACTTGCTTCGGCAAGGCTCTGGTGGCGCACCGGGGCATTCGAGAGATCCAGCAGACTGCGGATGGTCGAGCCGTCCTTGGTGGTGAAGGGGATTTGTTGCTCGCGGTTGCGAATTTCCATGGCGGAATCCAACCACCGGCGGTGCCGGGGATCAACCGTCAAGAGTTCTGCATTGTCGAAAATGGTGCCGCAGCTAGGGTTCGCACCGATGTTGGAACGCGTTGTGATCCCTGAGTTCCTCGATCATCTTCCGGCGGATGATCCCGCTGCCATGCGAAGCCGGCGGGACTTGCGGCGCATCAATTTTCTGATGGGCAACGAGCGCTGGATCCTGAACACACTCCGCCGTTTTCCCCTAATCGTGGCCGGTGGGATTGTCGAACTCGGCGCGGGTGATGGACGTCTTTGCAATGCCCTAGCAGAACGATTTCCCCAGACAACGATCACCGCATACGATCTCGCACCCGCCCCTGCGGATCTCGCACCCCGGGTGAAATGGCAGCGTGGTGATTTACTCGGCACACCGCCGCCCGCCGCCGGTGGTGTGCGGATCGCCAATCTGTTTCTCCATCACTTCGAGGGCGAGTCTCTCGAACGACTCGGACGCTGGATAGAGAACGCGGATCTGCTCGTTTTCAATGAGCCGGATCGTTCCCAACTTCCCCATCGAATCGGTGGACTGATGCATCCATGGATCAATCACGTGACGCGCCACGACATGCACGTCAGCATCGACGCGGGATTTGCGGCGGGTGAGATTCACGCGCAGCTCGAGCTTGATCCCACGCTCTGGATCTTGGAAGAGTCCTCCACCTTGCGGGGAGCACGGCGGGTGATCGGGCGGAAAAATGTTTCTTGAGCCAGACGCGGCACCACCTTGCAATCGCACCGGGTGCTTACTTTGCTTTCATGAAACGTTCTCTGGTTCTCTTTCTCATCCTCGCGGCCGTTCTGGTAGTCGGCAGGGTCGTCTTGAAATGGCCGGTCGGCAGTGAAGACCAAGCTTCACCCCAGCTGGTCTCTCCGGCGTTGCCTTCCAGTGATGTGCTATCAGCCACGTTTGACGCCCTGCGGGAAAGGCCAGGTCCTGATTCGGCTGGTAGGTCCTTGCTTGAGCTCAAAGAAAAACTCAGGGCAATGCCAGCCGGGCAAGCCACGACCCTGATCCGTGGATTCCTCGGCAGCGGCAGGGATTTTCCCACCGGACTTGCGTTCGACATCGCTGAAGACGGGTCTCTAACGACCTGGCCGACCTTCCGTTGTTTTCTTCTCGATGTCTTGCCTGTGATCGATGGTTCAGCGGCAGCGGCGGTGGGCAGGGAAATCCTTGCCATGCAAACATCCGCTGACGAATGGGCGCTGGCACTGCGGAACGTCGCTCGTGGCGGCTCCCTGGCGGAAAACGTGGATTTCCTCCAGAGCAAGACCGAGGAACTCATCGCAAACCCGGCCTGGCAGGCGAAGCCAAGCATCGGCTATCTGAACTCGTTCGATGTGATCGTCCACGTCGAGGCGGTTGGCAGTGCGCCGTTGTTATCAGAACTGGTGAGGCGCAAGGATCGGCAAGACCTCGCTCATGCGGGATTCATCACCCTCGACCGCCTGGTCTTGCGCAAGCCGGTGGAAACGCTCACCCTGCTGGCCAATGACCGGGAACTGATAGAAGTCCGCCCGGAAGCTGTCGCCCAGCAATTCGCCCGAGCCGACGTGCGGGAGACCGAGCAACGGGAAATCCTCAAGGCATGGCTGCTGGATCCGGGCCGGACACCCGTGGAGCTGGATTCATTCGCTAACATCTACCCGAACAGCAATCGCTTCGTTTCGAACAATCTTCTCAGCAAGGATGTTCCGCCCTCCGGTGTGGATCTAGCACAACACGACCAAGCAGCGCTTCAGGTCTTCTCCGCCTGGAAGAGTGATGCGACTTTTGAGCCAGTCCGTGGATACTTGGAGAAGTCAATTTCCCGGCTCGAAGGCTTCGTCCACGGCAGGAAAACACCCGCTTCTCCAGCTCCGGGCGAGTAGGTATCTGGCGGGTTAGAATTGGGGTGGGCCGGGCACCTGCATTTGGATTCAATCAACCGCAGATGAGCCGGATGGACGTAGATAAGAAGGATGAAGAGGTGTGATTCGAAGATGTTTCATGGCTGAAACGGACCGAGATCTTTTCCTACATCGAGGGCGATTACAACACCCGGCGGAAACACTCCTCCGCCGGGCTACCGGACGCCTTCCCAACACAAACCAACAAAACTAAACCAATACGGGTCTGGAAATCAGGTGTATCTCAGTGTTTGGTGAGAGGTTTTAACCGCCAAGGCGGAGGAGGGGAATACGAGGCTGTTTAAAATGAAAGGCGGCCATCTTGGCTGTTTCTGAGCTCGGGTTTCCAGCCTGAAATTTGGGAGAAAACTCGCCACGGCAGGCAAGACGCCCGCCTCCCGAGACACGCTGGATCCGGTGCCTAGCGAATCGTTTTTTGGCGAGACGAAATCCTATTTCGAATCCAAGACAATCTGTCCGAGCCATTCTTCGGGTGGATTCCCGGCCTGACGGAATTCAGCAAGGGTGCCGAGCATCAGGCGGGATGCGGGATCCTCGGGTGAGACGTCGTGGAGCTTGGCGCTTTCTGCTAGGACGGCTTCGGCAGTTTTAAGATCACCCGTCTCGAAGGCATCAAGCCCTTTTTGATAGAGTGTGAGATATTCAGGACTCCGCTTGCGGATGGCTTTGGCGGGTGTGCCACTGTATCCGAGAATCTCATAGACGGTAATCGCATTCTTCCGGCCCTTGACCACGTAGTCGCCCATGCGCCGCTTGAGGAAACGATCGGGGTCCTCGCACTTATCAATCACCGCCTGGGTGACGAGGATGGACGTTCCTAACTTTTTGTTAAGTCCTTCGAGACGGGCGGCTGTGTTGACGGTATCGCCGATGACGGTGTAGTCGAAGCGGCGGCTGCTTCCAAGGTTCCCGGCAAGCACTTGTCCCGTGTTGATCCCCACGCGTGTTTCAAGAATCGTATCAACGATGCCATCTTTGGTTTCCAGGGAAATAGGTCTAGCGCTTGCCATCTGCATCTGGATGGCGGCATCGATGGCGTGGTCTGCCTCGCGATGTCCTTTCACCGGCGCTCCCCAGGAGGCAACGACCGCATCACCGATGTATTTGATGATGGTGCCCTGATTGTCCAAAATGCCCTCGGTGGCCGTTTCGAAATAACTGATGAGCGCCTTGGAAACCGCTTGTGGTGGCAGGCCTTCCGACATGGAGGTGAAACCTGCGAGATCGCTGAAGAGAACGGTGGCTTCTACTTCCTTGCCGCCGAGTTCGAGGCTGACTTCGTCCTCGTCGATCTGGCGCGCCTGCTCAGCGGACATATAGGACTTGAACGCATTTCTCAGTTTCCAGCGGGCGGAGTATTCGATGAAATAGTGGGAAAGAAGAGCGAGACCGACGATCAGCGGCATCTGGCCGAAGGCGGGCAGAGTCCAGAGAAAGTGAAATCCCGAGGTAAGCTGGAGCAGAACGCCGCTAGTGGCGATTCCCGCCGCTAACAGGATGGCCAAGGGCACGCCACGAGTGGGCGGCAGCAGACAGGTGACCGCCGCTAACAGCAACGAAGCGGCCAAGAGAACCGAGAACTCCAGTTTTCCGTCCATCTGGCGGATGCGCGTGCCTTGGATCAGATTTCCCATGGCTGTGGCGTGAATTTCCATCCCAGCGGTAAGCTGCCGCGAACGCCGGCCCTTTTCGTCCACGACAGGAACCGCAGTGTAGGGGGTGGCAAACATGTCCTTGCCGGCATTGGCCATTCCTCCCTGCTGGACCGCACCGATGACGACGATCTTGTCCTTGAAGGCATCCTTTGGAATGCTCCTCTCCGCAAGCACTCCGCCGTAGGAGTAACTGGTAAACGTTCCTGCAGTGCCGTAGTAGTTGATCAGACGCGCTTCGGTGTCGGACGGGATGGAATGGTCCTTTCGTTTCATTCTAACCATCTCGGAAAGGCTGGGCTTGTCGCCGAATGGAGTTGGGATGATCGCTTTCATCCGGCGGGCAACTCCGTCCGAATCGAGCGGCAGGTGGGTCAGCCCCCAGCCGGTAGCGGCGCGGCGCAATGTGGCATTTGGCAAAAGCATGCTGTCCATTTCCGCGCCTTCTGTCGTATTGCGGACCAGTTCGGCTGCTAGAATGACTTTGCCATGCTTGCGCAACGCCTCGGAGAAGGCCTGATCCTGCTCGGGATTCTCATCGTGAAACAAAACGTCGAACACGATGATGGCCGCGCCTTCTTGGGTGAGTTTCTCCACCATCCGCGCGTGCAGTGTCCGGTCCCAAGGCTGGGCCAAGGGTTGGGAAAATTCCTCGTGAGACGCCTCGTCGATGTAAACGAGAACGATGTCCTGCGGCGGGGCCTGACTGCCCATAAGGAATGGCAGGTCATACGCCGCCAATCTCAGGCCCTGGCCCATGTTGAGCTGCCAGAGCGACCATCCCCAGAACAGCCCGGCGACCGCGATCAGCAACGCGGCTACCAGGCGCTTGCGGAAGCGGGTGTGGAGAATCCGCTTTTTGGCAATCATGGAGCGACTATTTCCACCCACGCGAATCGTGTCTGACTGGCTGAGCGAAGCTGGGAGTCGGTGACCTTGCGGTAGGTGGAGGAACCGTCAGCACTGGTGAATGTGGCGAGCGTGACTGCATTACCGCGATCCAGGGAGTTAGACGCCTTTACCTGATAGGAAATTCCCGCCGCAGTCGAGCTGACAAACACGTCATACTCGGCATACTGATTTTGCGAGGGATTGCCGCTGACGAGGATCGCGGGTCGATAGTCGGGCAAGCTGGGATTTCCGTTAAGGGCGTATTCCAACAGCACGCTCATGCCGTCCTTGTCATCGTCCAAGGTCAAGTCGGTGATGCCACGCAGGGCCAACCAGGTTTCAAGCGGAGTGGGCGGCGGCGGGGGCGGGGCC
>JBOFET010000423.1:0-10385 GCA_051648225.1 Luteolibacter sp. | reverse complement strand
AGGTGTTCGCACCCGTTTCGAAGTAGGCCCCGGCGGAACCGGCCACTACGCCGACGTGATCGAAAGCAAAGCCGCACGCGGATCCGGAGGCTCGGGGACCATTCACCACATTGCTTGGAGCGTACCCGACGACGATACGGAGTTGTCCAAGCAGAAGGAGCTTCAGAAGTCCGGATATTCCGTTTCGCCGGTGATGGACCGCGACTACTTCCATTCAGTCTACTACCGCGAGAAAGGCGGCATTTTGTTCGAGATCGCAACGGAAAACCCGGGCTTCGCGGTGGACGAGGCTCAGGAATCGCTCGGCACCGCACTGAAACTACCGAAACAACATGAGCACCTGAGAACCCGGATTGAACAAGTGCTTCCTCCTCTCCAACCTGGCATCGTCCTTTCATGAAGCTCCACGAACTCTCCCAAACCCTGCGTCGCGGTACACCTTTGCCCGAAGCCAACGGCGTCCTGATCCTCATCCATGGGCGCGGTGCTCCCGCAGAGGACATCGCCGACTTGGCTAACTACCTGCCGGTCGAGGAATTGGCGATCCTTGCGCCCTCCGCCCACCAAAACATTTGGTATCCGAATCGATTTTTCGTCCCGCTGGGAGAAAACGAGCCGTGGCTTTCGAGCGGGTTGGCTTTGATTGGCAGCTTGGTCGATGAAGCGCGAGCGGCGGGCATTCCGGACGAGCGCATCGGCATCGCGGGCTTTTCCCAAGGCGGCTGCCTCGCCTTGGAGTTTGCCTTCCGCCATCCTCGCCGCTATGGCTTCGTCGCCGGGATGAGCAGCGCATTGATCGGCCCGGCCGAGATTGCCCGGCCGCCTGCCGACTTTTTGGAAACTCCGGTCCTTCTGGCTTGTGCGGATCACGATCCCCACATCCCGCTGCCATTCGTGGGGGAGAGCGCGGAGATTCTTTCCCGCTCCAACACGACATTCACAAAGCAAATCTTCCGCGGATACGACCACACCGTTTTCCCGGAAGAAATCGAGTGGCTTGCCGCACGACTCGCCGGGTGGAAGGCGAAACCGTGAGAGCCGAGCGATCTGATTCAGCGGACCCTCCGCGACCCCGCTGCCGAGCAACATATTTGTCAAATTACTCCAACCAAAAGGCCCTCGTGGCACAAAGATGGCTACTTCTACCCCTATGTCCGTCACCCGAATCTTCTTGATCCGCCACGGGGCAACCATGCTCACCGCCGAAGACCGCTTCGCCGGGGCCACGGATGTCGAGCTGTCCGAGGAAGGCCGCTGCCAAGTTCGGCGGTTGGCGGAACGGCTGAGTTTGATCCCGGTCGATGCGGTTTATGCGTCGCCACTGGGCCGGACGATCGAGACAGCACGGATCCTCGCGGCTCCCCATCAAATGAACGTTCAAAGCCGCGATGGTTTGAAGGAAATCTCTCACGGCCACTGGGAACAGATGACCCGAAAGGAGGTCGAAGAAGCCTATCCCGACGAGGCCGCGGCATGGGATCGTGATCCTTTCACCTTTGCACCAATCGGTGGCGAAAGCGGACTCGCCGTCACAGCCCGTGCCTTGCCCGCGCTGTTGGAAATCGTCGGCCGGCACCAAGGCAAGCCGGTCATCGTTGTCTCGCACAAGGCGACGATCCGGCTGTTGTTGAGTTCATTGTTAGGCTTCGATCCTCGGCGCTACCGGGATAATCTCGATCAGGACCCCGCGGCGCTGAACATCGTTGATTTCAAGGATCCCGTTCGTGCAAGGCTGATGCTCTTCAATGACACTTCACACTACTCGGAGTCCGGCCTTGCGATTCCCGGCCCAGCCGGTGCCTGCCTGTCGAAATGGTGGAGCCAATGAAATTCCATGTATGAAGATCGCCATCGGTTCTGACCACGCAGGCTTCCGCTACAAGCAGGAGATCATCAAGCATTTGCAAAACGCTGGGCACGACGTGACCGACTTCGGCACCGATTCGGAAACGCCGGTTTCCTACGTTCCCTTCATCCGTCTAGTCGCGGAAGGAGTGGCGACAGGAAAGTTCGAACGAGGGATTGTGCTCGGCGGTTCAGGCAACGGTGAGGCAATCGCTGCCAACCGGGTTCGCGGTGTGCGCTGCGGGCTGTGTTGGAACCTTGAATCCACCCGGCTGACCCGTCTCCACAATGATGCGAACGTTCTTTCCATGGGAGAGCGGATGATGGATCTGTCAACCGCACTGGAAATCGTGGAGGTGTTTCTTGCCACTAAGTTTGAAGGTGGCCGTCACCTCGCCCGCATCCTCCAGCTCGACGAATGAATTCCATCCTCCCGGCAACCTTTTCAGTGCAGATATTTCCGCCCTGCGCAGAAAAGAGTTCCCGCGACCACTCACGGATCCCAATCCATGAGAATGAAACGCCCAAGTCACACCACAGGCACGGTGCCACCGTCGATGACATACTCGGCGCCGTGAATGGAGGCGGCGCGGTCGGAGGCGAGAAAGGCGACTAACTCAGCGACTTCCCAAGGCCATGCGGGACGACCGATGGGGATGCCACCGAGAGCGCTGAGAATGCCCTGACGTGCGGTGTCTTCATCGGTGCCTTCGCTGGTGGCGAGACGCTTGACCATTTCATCCGAAGCGCTCGTGTAGATCCAACCGGGCGAAACGGAAGTCACGCGCACACCCTTGGGGCCGACTTCCTTGGCGAGGGATTTGCTATAAGTCGTTAGCGCGGCTTTGGCCGCGGCGTAAGCGGTGGTGGATTCAGGCAGCGGCAGCTGGCGCTGGATCGATGAAATGTGGATTACCACGCCATTGCTGCGGGCGATCATGCCGGGCACGAATGCACGATCCAACCGAACCGCTGCCAGTAGGTTGAGATTGATTTCACTGAGCCAGATTTCATCTGTCAGAGCCGCGAATCCTCCGCCGGGTGCGCTGGATCCGCCAAGGTTGTGGATGAGGATGTCCAAACCGCCGTCCTTTTCGCGGATCGCCGAACAAAGTGCCTGGACTCCTTGCGGTGTGGTTAGATCGGCGGGGATGAATCTGGCAGGCAGATCATTCTGCCCGGGCGCCGAACGGGCGGAGGTGATGACTTCGGCTCCGGCAGCGGCGAGACGACGCACGATGGCCGCGCCCGCGCCCTTGGTGCCGCCGGTGACAAGCACGCGTTTGCCTGCAAATTCGGTGGGATCGATGTTGAAATTGGGTTCGTTCACTGGATGGAAAGGTTGGAGATTTTTTCGTCCGCAAGGGTGAAGCGGAAATCCAAGTCCGCCGGACTGCCGGGGAAATCGCCTGATACCCTGGCAGTGGCGACAAAGCTGCCGTTGGTTTCGATGGTACGCAGAATCTGGGTCTTGGGTTGGAATTGTTGTGTGGTGTCAGCCACCCATTCACGGATGGCGGCATGGCCGACGTGGTCGTGGTTCTCGTCGTGGACGCGTGCGTTTTCCGCAAAGCAGGCAGCGGCATCGTCGATGCGTCCGTCATTCGCGGCGGCAAAGTAGTCCAAGATGACGCGTGGAAGCGTCGTGACGGATTCGGATTGGTTCGACATAGTGGCCCCAGTGAACCACGACCCAGCTGAATGACAAGAACCCACAAAAAAGTAAGCCCCCCACCTGAAAGTGAGTCAACCGGCGACGTCACCGAATGGACTCCTGTTACGGCGGCTGATGCAGTGGAGAAGGCCCTGAAAATGCTGGAAGGCCGATGGAAGTTTTTGATCCTTTTCCAACTCTTTGGCGGACAAGTGAAGCGGTTTTCCGAACTGGAGAAAGCGATTCCTGCCGTCACCCAGAAAATGCTAACGCAGCAGTTGAGACAACTTGAGAAAGACGGGATTGTGCATCGCGCGATCTATCCCGAAGTGCCCCCGAAGGTGGAGTATTCACTAACGGAATGGGGTCAGTCGCTATGTCCGGTGCTGGATGCGTTACTCAATTGGGCGGCTGTAAAAAATTGAGTGACGGCAGCTCGAACGCGAACTTCGCGTGCGCTGTGGTGCGACGCCTGTGTACCGAGGTAGTTGCACACGCATCTCCGCAGGCTGCGGCGTCCTCGGTGGTCCGATGCTTCTTTCGAGTTCGAAGATCCATTTATCTGCGCATTTGACTCGATACAATTCACTGTCTAGTAACTCCAACCAAGCTTGCTGCGAAATTGGTTATGAACGAAGAGGACAAGATCGCTCAATTCTACCGCGATACGGAGGCAATTGCTTTCGCAAAACTGGACGACCGCCAGCTCGCTCTTTTGGAACCGCTCGGCGCCCGCCGGATCCTGCGGCGGGGCGAAATGCTCTTCAAAGCAGGCCAGCGCGATCTCGACATGACGGTGGTCATCACCGGCGAAATCGAGGCATTCGAATCCTGCGACGGTTGTGAACAGATCGTTGGCACCGCTCAGTCCGGCGATTTCATGGGGGATGTGGCGATGCTCAACGGCACCTCCGCCGTCGTCAGTGCCCGGTGCAGCGCCGAGGAATCCGAAGTCCTCGAAGTCCCCGCCGCAGCATTGAGAAAGGCGCTGGCGGAATTGCCGGGGCTGGGTGAAACGATCATTAACGCGTTTATCATGCGGCGTGAGCGCTTGGAGCGGGACGGCGAGTTCACCGGCCTGCGGGTGGTGGCGCCTGCGGGTTCCCGAGACGGTCGCCAGCTTGATGATTTCCTCGACAAGAACCACATCCCTCACAAGCTGATCGATTCAGATAGTGAATCGGGCAAGGCATTGTGTTCGCGTCTGAATCTCGCGCTCCGGGACATGCCGGTACTCATCGCGGCCAACGGAATGCCGCTGCGAAGACCTTCCTTACGCGAGGTGGCACAGGTCGCGGGGCTGATGCGACCGCTCGCCGCCGAAGGAGCCACGGAAATCCTATGCGATCTCGCCGTCGTGGGCGCGGGCCCTGCCGGTCTGGCCGCAGCGGTCTGCGCGGCCTCCGAAGGCTTGGATACGGTCGTATTGGAAAGCTACGCGCCGGGCGGACAGGCGGGTTCCTCATCGTTGATCGAGAATTTCTTCGGCTACCCCACTGGTATTAGTGGAGGATCCCTGACCAACCGCGCGCAGCTCCAGGCATTCCGTTTCGGCGCGAAATTCTCCACCCCGGCACAGGCGCTCTCGCTCAATGTTAGGAAGGGTGATTTTGCCGGAGAACTGCACATCGAAGGCTGCTCCGCCACTTTGCTCGCCAAGTGTGTGATCATCGCAACCGGCGCGGACTACCGACGGATCGAGGCCGAGGGACGGGAGGATTTCGATGGTGCCGGAGTTTACTACGCCGCCACCGCCCGCGAGGGTCAGCTTTGCCGCAACGCGACTGTGATCGTCGCCGGTGGCGGAAACTCGGCGGGACAAGCGGCGATGTTTCTGTCCGAACATGCGGAGAGGGTTTTGCTGATCATCCGTGGTCGCGATCTATCAAAGAGCATGTCAAGTTATCTGTCGCGGCGCGTGGAAACGAAGAAAAACATCGAGATCCTCTATCAAACCGAGATTCGCAAAATGACCGGAGGCAAGACTTTGGAGGAGGTTGAGCTGGAAAATACCCAGACCGGCGAGCAGCGCCTGGTGCGCACCTGCGCGGTTTTTTCCATGATCGGCGCCAAGCCTTGCACCAATTGGCTGCCTCCGGAAATCGAGTGCGACGAGAACGGCTTCGTCAAAACCGGCCCTGCCGTCGCCGACGCGCGTCTCTGGCAGAACGCCACCCGCCCACCAGGTTCGTTGGAAACCAGTTGGCCGGGAATTTTCGCCGCTGGCGATGTCCGCTCCGGTTCCGTGAAACGCTGCGCCGCCGCCGTCGGCGAAGGCGGCATGGCCGTGGAAGGCGTGCATCACGCATTGGGGACTTATGCTTGAGCTGGGTCTTCATTCCAATACTCGACATCAACAATACCATGGCCGACAAATTCCTACAAACCGTCCTATCCCCCCGCCGTCCTCGAATCGGAGAGGCACTGCTATGGCGGGAACCGGCAGATGATCGGCGTCGGCAGCATTTCAAAGCAGGCTCGTATCGCATTGTTCAAGATGGATTACATGCATCGCGAACGGCTGAAGATCCTCGGCCATGCCAAGGCCTTCGATGCCCGCGAGGCATTCCGACGTCGTCGAGAAGGTCGGGCCTCCCGGTGGCCCCGGAGCGAACGTCGAGCGGGTCTTCATCATCGACATTCTCAGCTACGATTGGAATTGCCCGAAGTTCATCACCCCGCGCTACACCGCCGCTGAGATCGAGCACGCAACTGCTTCTTTGCGCTAGCGCATCGCCATGCTGGAAGCCAAACTGAAGACCCTTGGCCAGAATCTATCATCCAATGAAACCAAACACCGCCCTCCAAGACAATGCCCGCGCCGAGATCGCAGCGCTGCTTTCAAAGCTTCTCGCTGACGAATGCATCCTTTCTCAGAAGACCCGAAACGCTCACTGGAACATCGTTGGTCCGGATTTTCATGCGATGCATGGCTTTTTTGAATCGCAATACCATGCCATTGAGAAATCCATCGATGAAGTTGCCGAACGTATCCGAACTCTGGGGCACGATGCGCCTGGTTCTCTGGCCGAGATGTTGCGGCATGCACGGTTGGGTGAAATCGACGGAGTTGCGCGCAACAGCCGAACTTGGGTCACTGCCCTGTTGGCCGACCACGAGTCCATCATCATCCATCTGCGCGCGGATGCTAGGGTCGCCGGAGAACTCGGGGATGATGGCACGAACGACTTCCTCATCGGACTCATGCAGGAACACGAAAAAGCGGCGTGGATGCTGCGTGCCGGACTTCAGACAGCCTGACGCGTATTCCCGAACAGTCCCTGATTTTTTTAACGACACATCCAACTGTTCGCGGGAAGTCGTAAAGCGCACCGCCATGCCAAGCAATCGGCTTTACCCTCGTTGGTTGGTTTTGGTTCCCCAGGTATTTCCATGAGATCTTTGTCAGACATTTCAAACGAAATCTCCCTGCAGGATGTGGTGGAAGAACTTTATCATCATCTCGAAAATCTAACTGGATCGCCGACTCTGGATGAGCTCGGAGGTCTCTGCGATGTGCTTTATGCGGCGAGCTTACTGAAGGAAGAGGGTGAGGTGGTTAGAGCCCGGGTGGTCATCGCGCCGCCCGGCGGATTTTCCGCAGTCGGCGGGCCGCCGGATGGGATGCACGCGGTGCGATTCATGTCGCAGCATCCATTGACGGCGAATGAAGTGAAACGCTTGAGCCCGGCTGCGGGTTTTTTCCACTCCGCCCTCGCGATCTGGCCGGACCGCGACCGGGGCTTCACGATTTGGGGGATTCTCAATACCGGGCCGCGCTGGTTGAATCTGGTGGGCGGCGGGCGCAAGCCCTCGGGCGATGATTTGTCCTACCCGGTGATCCATGTGCGTGATCCCGGATGGCTGCTGTTTTACCATGGCTATGATCTGATCGCAGAGTGGCGCGGCCGTGAGTTTCACGGTCTGCGGATGGATGTGTTCCAATCGAAGATCCTGAGTGATCGGTTTGCGGGGAACCGGCAGCGGTTTGTGGCGAGTCTGATCACGTGTTGTCTGCCGCCGAGCCTGAGCGCGGACGCTTATGCCGAGCTGGCCCATCGGATCGCCCTGCAGTTTGTGAAACGTGTCATCAACCAAGTGCGCACCAGCGGCCATGGGGGTAGCTTGATCTTTCTGCCAGAAATCGCGGAGGGAGCGGAGTCGCCAACGAGCTGGATTGATTACAAATACGCCGCCGTGACGGATGCGGGGGGACTGCGCTTCAGGAGTCTGCTAGAATTGATGATCCGGCGGGTGGGGGAGTTGTGTGTCGATGGTGCATCCGTGGAAGATGCGTGGAGTATTTTCAGAAACACCAAGGACATTGAGCTGGATCATCTGGAAGAAGCATTCTTCGAACTGGCGCGGTTGTTTTCGGACTTGATGCAAGTCGATGGCGCGCTGGTGCTGGACAAGCGCGTCTGCCTCGTGGGCTTCGGCGGTGAAATCCGGGTGGATCGGAATGTTTTCATGGTCGGGCTTGCCCATGATCTTGAAGGAAACACGCTCACTCCGTGGGACGTGCGGGGCGATGGCACCCGGCATCGCTCGGTTTACCGACTGTGTTCGGTGGAACCCGAGGCCATCGGCTTCGTCATCTCGCAGGACAGCCAGGTGAGGATGATCGCCAATGTGAATGAGTCAGTGATCGTTTGGCCCCACACGATGATCTGAGTGCTTCGATTTCTCTGAATCCTCCGAGGGCGGGAGTTTCCCGGCGAACACAAAGCTCCCCAGCGTGAGGGCGGTATAGACAATTGCAAGGTAACGTAAGATTCCCATGGGCTGAACTGATTCTTTAAGCAAACTTAAATTATTCAGGTCTATTAACTATTACGTGATGGCGTAGAACTCTGAAAAGCGGCTCTGCCGACTGCGCGACCGCATCGTCACTTCATCGGTTTGGTTGGCTCGGAGTCGGCCGCGCCTTGGGGTTTGGCGAGTTTCTTTTCGAGGCGCTCGATCTCGGATTTCCAAGCTCCGGATTTGTCGTCCAGCCCGCGCAGCAGGTTGATGGCGGCTTGTGGGTTTCCGGTCATTTCGATGATCCCGACCTTGGCTTGATAGAAGTATCTCCACTCGAGAGGTTTGTTCTCCAGCGTCATTTGCATCCGCTTCATGTGCGCTTCGAGTTGGGCCATCACGCGGAGGCCTGCGAGCGGATTCTCCACGTGGGAAATGGCGCGGGCGTAGTTGCCGAAAATCGCCACCATCGCGAGCACGAAGTCGCCACTCGGGATTTCGCGCGCCGGGGCGAGTCGTTGATTGCGGGTGACGAACTGCCGCTCGACTTCGGGCCAGACGGTGCGTTGGCGATCGATGATGGCTTGCCAGTTTTGTGCTTCCGCGTCGCGATCGCTCATTCCCCAGAGGGCGCGGGCGCGGGCGGGGTAGCGTTTGAGGACATCGCCGGAGAGTCGGTAATCGTCGTGCCAGATGAAGGAGCGCTTGGCGGAGAGCAGGGTGAAAATAACGAGCAGGACCACGGCCGGGGCGCGCGGGGAGACCGTTTCGAAGAGCGATTTCCACACCGCCGCGAGCAGGATGGCGGCACCGAGGCAGAACCACGGCAGGCCGGGATAGATCCGATACTCGGGCATGAATTCCGGGATTGGATAGAAGACCCGGAACAGGATCGTCGCGACATAGACCAACAGGCAAACGCCGAAAAGGCGCGTCGTTTTCCGCCAAGCGAGAACGACGCTGCAAGCTGCGAGGGCAAGAAATCCTGCGGCAGCGAGCATGGCGGTCTTGTCCGGGATATTCCAATACGCCGTGCCGGGCGGGATGAGCGTTTCAGTGATCTCGTGATCCGAACTCAGCGCCACCGGGATCACGCTGCGCCAGGCGAATTCCCAGAACACCCGCGAGAGGGTGTAGGCGTGGCCGACGCGGCGGGATTCGGTTCCGAATTGAGCGCCTGCAATCCGCGTGCCCACGTCGCCCACCACCCAGAAGGCGGCGAACAGGAGCGCGAGAACACCGGCGCTCTGCCATGGGTATTTGCGGAAAATCCGCACATGTTTCGGCTGGAGGAAAGCGAGCGTCACCGTGCCGACCGCGATGATGGCGTGGAGCAGCCCGGGGCCTTTGGAAAACGTCGCGCCGAGCATGAAGATCACGCACGCAGCCACCTTCCACCAGCCCCCGTCGCGCAGGAAGCCCAGCATCGACCAGGCTGCCAGCAGAGAAAAAAGCGTCACCCACGCGAGATCCTGAGTGCGCGCGTAGTTGGGGATTTCGCTCGCCAGCGGATGCACCGCGAACAACAGCGCTCCGAAAACCGCCACTCCTGCCGGCCACCTGTCGCGCACAAGATCCCGCCCGAATCCGAACAACACGCAGGCCGTCGCGGTATGCAAAATCCAGTTCACCGCGTGGAAACCCACGGCGGACATGCCGAAGGCCCGGAACTGGAGATGATACCAAAGCGTCGCCCAAAGCGACCACCCCGCCCCTTCAAGATTCCCGCTTCGGACCATCGCGCTGTCCCGGATATGAGGAAAATCGTCCAAGTAAAACTGCGACCCGAGACACCAAAGATGTGCGAGCGCACTCGCCGCAATGATGCAGAGAAACGGCAACCACGGACGACTTTTCATTTCTTCAATCACGCCATGACTTTAGCAGGTCGGGCGCAAGACCCGGCAATCTCAAAATCCGCCCGGTCTCAGCCATGGTAAGGATTTCAGCCTGAAAAAACGCGGGTATGACAAAGCATGCAGCCGGGCGGAGTATCCCAGTCTGCTTAGAACCTGTTTAAAGTCTTCTGAGGAGGAGCGAGATGAAGGCGAGACGGATCATGGCGAGGGATGAGGCGAGCTTTCGTTCACAGTTTTTCCAAAGCCGACGGCACTTCTCCAACCACGAGATGCTGCGCTCCACC
>JBOFET010000422.1:0-3567 GCA_051648225.1 Luteolibacter sp. | reverse complement strand
GATAGTCTCCAGACTCCATCCGGGCGGAAGTGATGCGCGCGCCCGTGGCTTCATCCGCATGGAACGGTCGCTTGGAAAGGTGCTCGAAACGGAGAAAACCCCCAGCTCCGATCACGACGATCCAACAGGAAATGATGAGGGCCACTCTCGTCAAATGGCAAAATACGACGAAAGAAACGATTGGCCCGCAATGTTAATTTGATGCATTCAGAGGCATGCTCGTTTCGCCCACTGAAATCCTTTTGGTCACCCCGGTGTGGAACGATGCCTCGCGGCTCAGCGGTTTCGGAACGGAACTCGCCAAGGCGCTGGCGGGATCGCAGCTGCCGATCCACTGGGTGATCGCGGATGACGGGTCCGGCGCGGAGCAGCACCAGCCGCTCAAGGAGCTGACCGCGAAATTTTCCGCAGTATTTCCGAGGGTGGATCTTCATGTGGCCGCGCGGCATTCCGGCAAGGGGTCGGTGGTTAGAGAAGCGTGGGCTCTGGCCCCGGAAGCGGCGTGGCTTGTTTTTGTGGATGCGGACGGCAGCGTGGCTCCGGCGGAGTTGCTGCGGCTCGTCCAGACTGCGGTGGATTCCGGCACCTCGGCGCTGGGAATCCGCAAGCGCACGGCGACGACCCGGCTGGAGGAAAGCCGGTGGCGCGGGCTGTTTCACCGGGGATTTCTGGTGGCCGTCCGGCTGATTCTGGGTCTGCGCTGTGAGGATCCTCAATGCGGAGCAAAAGTGCTAGACGGGCCGGCATACCGTCGCATCGCCAGCCGACTGCGCGAGGACGGGTTCGCCTTCGACTCCGAGTTGTTATGCGCCTTTCATCGGGATGGCACCCAGTGGCTGGAGGTACCCGTGACCTGGGTGGAGAAAAAGGGCGGCAAGGTGAGTCCCCTGCTCGACGGCTGGAAAATGCTGGCCGCCCTGCTGCGCATCCGCCGCCGCTCGGCGGAATGACGGGTGGAGTTTTGGAGACTGGCCAAACTGGAATTCGCGTGTCACCGTTTTCGCATGTTTTCAAAACCTGTTCTGCTTTTACTCGTCGGGCTATTCGCCTGCACGTTTCCCGCCACCGCCCAGGAACCTCCGGCGACCAATGCTGATGAAAAGGCCGGAGATTCCGCCGGACCTAACCGTTTCTGGCAGGCGACTCTGGCCGGCGGACACTACATGGTCGCGCTGGACCGGATCACTTCGATCAGCCGGCATCGATATGCGCTGGATGGAGCGGTGATCGTGGATGAAGTCACGGTGGATACCGCAGGCCAGGCGCTTGCCCGGTTTTACTACATCACGCCCATCACTGATGCCGCACCTGGCAGCACGGCCTCGGAGGTGGTGGACCGCGCGCGTGAGCTGGTAGAACGGGCGGCCGACCGCACCGGGGCCGATGTGCAGGACATGGTGGTGAAAAAATACCCCGTGACCAGCCACGCCAAGACCATTGAATACCGCATCCTCTCGGAAGCGGAACTCACCGCACTCTACAAAAGCGTCCAGAATTCCTGGGAAACCGGCCGTGGGCGGAAGTTCACCGCGAAGTGAGTGGAGCCAGCCCGACGCTTGAAATGCCCATGATCCCCGGATAGAGTCCCAACCTGCATGAGTTCATTCGAAACCAAAGTCCAGGAGGCCCTGGCGAATCCCAAGAACCAGGGCGAAATCGAAGACGCCGACGCCATGGGCACGGTCGGCTCTCCCGAGTGCGGCGACATGCTGCGGATGTGGCTGAAATTCACCGAAAAGGACGGCAAACGCGTGATCGACCGGGCGTCGTTCCAGGCCTTTGGCTGCCAGACGGCGATCGCCGTGGCCTCGATGGCCACCGAACTGCTGCGCGGAAAAACGCCGGAGGAGGCGAAACATCTCACCGTGCAGGAACTCACCGGCGATCTCGGTCCTCTGCCGCCGATGAAGATCCACTGCGGGCAGCTGGTGGAAGGAGCCTTGAGAAACGCGCTGGACAACGACTCACCTGCCGCGCCGCTGCCCGGCACCCTGGCTCCGACACTGGCAGCTTCACTCCATCGCCCGGCTGGCGGGAAACTCCGCATCGTGCCGATCGACTGAGTCGGTGGCATTTCTTTTCTAACTGCCGCTAGAGAACCCGGAGGGCGATCACCAGGCATTCATCCCACCCATCGATTCAGTGCTCGAACTCAAAGAAGTCAGTTTCACCATTCGCAAAGACGGCGAGGATGTCCCCTTGGTGGACCGCGTTTCACTCAGTGTTCCCAAAGGGCATTTCATGGCCATCGTCGGGCCTTCCGGATGCGGGAAGACCACCTTGCTGAAAACCATCGCGGGGCTGAATCCGGAGTCGGCAGGGGCGCTTTTCTGGGATGGACGGGATTTGTCCAAGGAGGGGGATTTTTCGGCTTCGGAAATCGGCTATGTCCCGCAGTTTTCCATCGCCTACGAGCCACTGACGGTGGACGAGTCGGTGGAAGCCGCGACCCGCCTGCGCGTCCGCTGCCGGGACACTGCGGAGCTTGACCACCGGATCGACCAGGTGCTGGAGGAAACCGGGCTGAGTCCGATCAGCGACCGGCAGGTGAAGGTGCTCTCCGGCGGGCAAAAACGCCGCCTCGGGTTGGCCATGGAGCTGGTTTCAGGACCCAAGCTGCTGCTCTGCGACGAAGTCACCTCCGGTCTCGATCCGCGCTCGGAGCGGGAAATTGTGCGGCTTCTGCACGACTTGTCGCGCAAGGACGGGCGGATGGTTTTGTCCGTCACGCACTCGCTGGCGCACTTGGAATTGTATGATTCCATCCTCGTCCTGCATGAGGGGAAAGTGGCATTTCACGGCCCGCCGGACCAGCTCACGCATTATTTCTCGGTGGCCGATACCGAGGAGGTCTATCCGCGCCTCGCGACACAGCAGGCCGACCGTTGGCACGACTCCTGGCAAAAACACCGCGAAGCCTATCTGCGCATGATCCGGAAAAACCGCTCGCGCCTCGTGGCGAGTGGCGAGCTGCACGTCCCGCCGGAACACGCGACGCTCGAGGGCGCGGAGCCGGACCCTGCCCCGCGCGAGTCGGATGCACCGGAGCTTCCGGGATTTTTCAGCCAGTTCGCGACGCTGCTTTCCCGCCGCTGGCGGATTTTCTTCCGAGATAGCGGGCAGGTGTTCCTGCAGCTCGCGATCATCATTTGCTTCCCGCTCCTCGTCACCATCTTCAGTAAAAAAGCCTCTGATCCCATCCGCCGCTACTCGGACATGCGGCAGACGGACTTCGTCGCGGCCATCCAAGAGCAGCAAAACGTCCGGGCGGACCAAGCCAAGGTGGGTTCGGCCATTTCCGGGATCATCATGTTCCAAGTCGTGCTGCTCTCGCTGATGGGTTCAAACAATTCCGCCCGGGAAATCGCCGGTGAGCGACCGATCTACGAGAAGGAGAAATTCGGCGGGCTTCGACCGTCCGCCTACCTTGCGTCGAAGGTGGCATTTCTCGCCTGCCTGGTCATTGGGCAGTCGCTGTGGATGGCGTTTTTTGTGAATTTCTTCGGAGCCTTCCGGGGAAACTTCATGGAGCACGCCATTTTCCTGCTGCTCGTCAATGCGGCCATG
>JBOFET010000421.1:0-2794 GCA_051648225.1 Luteolibacter sp. | reverse complement strand
GACGCCGCCGACAATTTCGATTTCGATCACGACGGCCTTGTGAACTTGATCGAATTCGCGTTTGGCCTCGATCCCAAGCTTACTAACAGCAGCACACAACTCCCGCAACCAAGCCTCAGCGGCGGCAACTCATTCTTCAGCTTCACCCCGCCCGACGGCGTGAGCGGCATCACCTACGGAGCCGAATGGAGCACCACGCTGCTACCTGGAAGTTGGACCCCCATCCCGGATACTGGAATTTCCCCGCAGCACGTATTCAGCATCCCCACTGCTGGCCAGCCGAAGATGTATGTCCGCCTCGTGGTCACTGCGCCTTGAGTCCGCATAGTAGGCGAAAGCAGGGGCGGCGGATTGAAAAGCACAGCGGCGCCCGGGCAAAGTGACAACCTAGTGTACCGGCTGTCTCAGCCGGGTTCCGCGCCCGGCTGACCACCTGGCCCGACTTTCGACCGCTTCTTCATGTAGTGGACGAAACAGAAGAATCCGGCTAACAGGATAGCGCCACCCAGACCGGTCAGGAGCTGGAACGGGAGCGTTTCGAACCTTGTCACCCGGCTGATCCTCGGATCCTCGGGAAAGTAGTGGACCGTGACCTTGCGGGTTTCCAAAGCAGTCTGATAGGTCGTTTGGTTGACATCAAACTTGCGCGTGATCGGTGCATGAGCGGTAGGCACATACTCTACGACAAGCGTCGGCCACTCTCCGCCTCTCGACCCGGTGTGAACCCAGCTGTCCATGACCCGGCCTTCCGTGGCAGCGGAGCTTCGATCCAAAAGACGATCGGTCCGCACCCTGTCCCATCCGAAGCCTAACAATCCGACTCCCATTCCGATGAGCGTGGCAATGACGAGGATGGGCTTGGCTTTTTGGAAATCCATGCCGGGCTACTTATTCATCCGCGGTGGATTTTCCAATCAAAGAACTCTGTCAGCAGCTGTGTTTCCCGGATCGTTTCTGAAGGTGCGGCGCACCGAGGCCATTCACTTCACAAACCGGTATCCCTCGCCGCGGACGGTGAGGATGTGGCGAGGCGTATTGGCGAGGCCTTCGATTTTCTGGCGCAGCCAGGCCACGTGGACGTCCACAGTGCGCGGGGTGATGAATGGCTGGTCCGCCCAGATCTGGCCGAGGATTTCGGGGCGGGAAACCACTTGGCCGCGCCGGTTGATGAGGAGGCGGAGGAGCTCGGCTTCTTTCGCCGCGAGATTCACTGGGACTCCGTTTCGGGTGAACTGACCGAGTGAGAAATCCGCGACGATTTCTCCGAATTCCAAACGCATCACCGGGGTGAGGCCCACACTCCGACTCCGCCGCAGCAAGGCATCCACCCGGGCTAACAGCTCATCGGGATCGAACGGTTTGATCAGATAGTCATCCGCCCCGGAGCGCAGGCCCTGCACACGGTCGGGGACGCGGCCCAGTGCGGTTAGCATCAGGATGGCACCATCGTACCCCTGCTCGCGGGCGCCGTGACAGACTTCGATCCCGGAGATGCCGGGCAGCATCACGTCGAGAAGCAGCAGGTCGAAGGAGCCGTTGCACGCGAGTTCGAGACCGGTGTTCCCGTCCGTGGCGGTTTCCACCACGTGGCCTTCTGCTTCCAATAAATCAACGAGCACCTGGACGATGCCGGGCTCATCTTCGACGAGTAGGATTCGTGCGTTCATCTCGGTAGGCTGAGAGTGAAGGTGGATCCTTTGTTCGGCTCGCTACGGACTCTAACGTCACCACCGTGGGCTTTGGCGGTTTCTCTGACCAAGCTGAGACCCAGTCCGCTGCCGTGGACCTGGCTGGAGCGGGCACGGTTCCCTCTGAAAAACGGGGTGAAAATTTCACTAACCTCGTCAGCGGAAATGCCCGGACCTCGGTCCTCGACCATGACATCCACCACGCGGTCCCGCACCACCACGGTGACGCCGATGGGTTCGCCCGCGCCGCCGTGTTTGGCGGCGTTTTCGAGCAGATTCTGGAAGGCGCGCCGCAGGGCATCCGCATCGCCGACGAGGAGGGGAATGCTGGCCGGCAGGTGGATGTCGATCTGGCAGGCGGAGAATCTCGCGTCGCTTTTCACCGTGGAGGCGGCGTCGTGCAGCACTTGGCCGAGTTCCACCGGTTGCCTGACAGGCTCACCACGGCGGTCCCCGGAAAAATCGAGGACCTGCTCGACCATCGCCCCGAGCGACTCGGCGTGCTCGATGATGAGACCGGAGTATCTCGCGATGCCGCCGGGGTCCTTGACGATGCCGCGTTTCAAATTGTGCGCCGCGCCGCGGATGACGGTGAGCGGGGTGCGCAGCTCGTGAGTGACGTTCGCAACGAAGCGCATCTGCTCTTCCGCAAGGTGGCGGGAACGGCGGGCGGTGCGCAGCAGCATCCAACCACTGGCGAGGATGAACCCGTTCAAGGCGAGGGCGATGGCGAGATTTCTCATGCGGTAGCCGGCGACAAGCGAATCGACCGATCCCGCGCGGTGGTTGACCTCCATGATCCACCGCCCGTTCGGCGGGCCATTGCGGAATCGAGCGGGGTCGGTGCCCAGGTGATTGAACTCGATGGACACGGATTTCGCCCCGTTCGCCACGACGGCGGGACCGGTGGAATAGATCACATTTTCAGGGGACTCCTTCGAGCGGATCACGACATCGTACATGAGGTTTTCCTTGGGATTGAGATGCTTGGTGATCAGCGCGGGCAACCAGGTTTTCCGGAGATAGTCCGAGTCCAGCTCCAGAATGACCCATTCGCGATCACGGCGATGGTCCACAGCACCCGGGAGGCTCAAGTCGCGCGGTGG
>JBOFET010000420.1:0-3707 GCA_051648225.1 Luteolibacter sp. | reverse complement strand
TCCGCCATGGCTCGACCGACGCGACCGGTGCGAAAGTCAAAGAAGGGATCGTCACCGTGCAGGATTTCAATGCCACCATCGCCTACGCACTCGGGCTTCCCTACGACACGGTCTTGATGTCACCCACCAGGCGTCCATTCAAACTCGCCGACAAAGGATTGCCGCTCACTGGCCTCTTCGCCTGAGACCGGCCATGCACTTCAAGGAATGTAGGGCGCACAACGCTTCTTCAACAAATCAATCAACACCGGGTCCATGCACTCGTAGTCGTCCGGAATGTTGAGAACCACCACGCGTTTCCCGGCCAGGGATTTCCCGAACTTCCGGTTCAATCGGCTCCGGTGGGTGGATTCCATCACGAGAATCAGATCCGCCCACTCGACTTGTTCTTCTGACAAGGGCACCTCCGCGTCGTTGTTCAATCCGGCGGAATCGACTTCCACCGCAGGATGTCCGGCAAACACCGCTTCGGCAGTGGGACTGCGCAGCTTGTTTTGAGAGCATAGAAACAGAATGCGCTTTTTCACGGGGCCGAGGGTAACTCGCTAACGGATGCACGCCAAGACAGATGACGTGGGTGGGTTGACAGCCCCCCGTTCCGCCCCCATGGTCCGCCCGTTCTCCGCTTTTTGCTTTTCCCATGATATTTAAAAGTCTCTGTCGCCACGCCGGTATCGGTGCGAATTCCTACCTTCTCAAAACCAAGACCGCGAAGGTCGTGCTGGACGCCGGGATGCACCCGAAACACGAGGGCTCCGAAGCGGTGCCGCATTATGAGTTTCTCGGCGCAGGCACGGTGGACTCGATCATCATCACCCACTCCCACCTCGATCACGTGGGCACCCTGCCGGTCTTCCTCCAGGGACAATCGCAGGCAAAAGTCTTTCTTTCCCCGGAAACGGCCGAACTCGCTGCTGCGATGCTTCATAACTCGGTCAACGTCATGCAGTCGAAAAGGATCGAGCACGGCATCGCCGAGTATCCGCTGTTCGAACACCGCGAGCTGGACGAGATCGAGGAAGCCTTCGAAACGCGCGCCGTCGAGCGCCCGTTCGATCTGGACCCGGCGGGATCGATCCGCGGGACCTTCCATGACGCCGGGCACATCCTTGGTTCGGTCGGCGTCACCATCGAGGGAGACGGCAAGAAGGTCTTCTACACCGGCGACGTGAATTTCGAGCACAGCACGCTGCAAAAGGGCGCGATGTTCCCGGAAACCACCGTGGACGCGCTCATCGTGGAAACCACCCGCGGCGAGCAGGCGCGCGATCCGAAATACGACCGCCCCACCGAGGAAAACGAATTTGCCGCCGCCATCAAGGGCGTGATCGAGCGCAAGGGCTCCGTGCTGATCCCCGTCTTCGCGATGGGAAAAACCCAGGAAGTGCTCGGCATGCTGCATCGCTTCAAAAACGAGGGCCTGATCCCGAAGCGCACCCCGATTTACATCGGCGGTCTGAGCACCAAGATGACCCAGGTTTACGACCGCTTCAGCGCCCACTCACGCCGCCACCTGCCGAATTTCCGCTTCCTCAAGGACATGGACCTCGAAGCCGGCAGCAAGAAGCGCAAAGGCCCGATCCCCTTTCACCCCGGCTGCATCTACGCCCTCTCCAGCGGCATGATGTCAGAAAAAACCGTCTCCAACAACTTCGCCCGCCAAGGCGTCCTGGAAAACGCCAAGCACGGCCTTTTCTTCGTCGGTTACGCCGATCCGGAGACGCCTGGAGGAAAAATCCGGATGGCCAAGCCGGGCGACATGGTCGTGCTCGACACCGCATTTCCACCCGTGCCGCTCAACTGCGAGATGCGTATCTTCGACTTCAGCGGTCACTCCACCCGCGACGCGATTCTCAACTACATCCTCAAGGTCGCCCCGAAAAAAGCCTTCCTTGTCCACGGTGACGACGGCGCGGTCGAGTGGTTCCGCCAGGAAATCAAACGCCAGCTCCCGAAGACCGAGGTCATCGTGCCCGAGCCCGGCGTGGAATACGAAATCTAAGACGCCAGCCGCGCCGGAAAGACGAGGTTTAGCATCATCGTGAGCAGGAAGTTCACGATCAGGATCGCCAGGCAGGAAAAAACCATCGCCCGCGTGGTGCCGCGTCCCACTCCGACCGCGCCCTGCTCGGATTTGAACCCTTGGTGGCAGGAAATGACGACGATCAGCACACCGAAAAACATCCCTTTGACCAGGGCGATGGTGACGTCCGTGCCATCGGTGTGCTTGTCCATTTGGTCCAGCCAGTAAGCGCCATTCACGCCAAACGACGCGGTGCCGACGACCCACGAGGCAAAAATCCCGAGAGCCGCCGATTCCGCGATCAGCAGCGGCATGGAAATCAACATCGCCAGAAATCGTGGCGTCACGAGATAGTCCACCGGATGCACTCCCATCGAGCGCAGCGCGTCGATTTGCTCGGTCACCTTCATCGTGCCGATTTCCGCCGCCATCGCTGCGCCGACCCGCCCGGAGAGCATTAACCCGGTCACCGCAGGGCCGAGTTCACGCAGCATCGCGATGCTCACCAGCGGGCCACCGCCCGTCTCCATGCCGAGCGGTTTGAACTGGAACATCGCCTGCGCCGCCAGCACCGCGCCGGTGAAGGCACCCGTCACCATCACCACCGCCTGCGAGCGGAAGCCCGTTTCCACGATCTGCTCCAGCACCAAGCGCCCACGGATTTTCCCGCGCACCAGCGAATCACAAACACCGGCAGCGAGCCGCCCGACCTCACCGAGATAGGTGAGGAAATCCAGCATGCCGCGCCCAAGAAACCGGATCACGCGCCGATCATGCCCAGATGATTCCCGGTGGCAATGAAGTTGACCATGGCAATATCCCGCGCTAGTTCGCGGCACGCGATTTCCCGCGCTACCCACCCCTACCGATGATGCTCGAGCCTCTCTCCCAAGTCCTCCCCCAGATCGCCGTTATTTCCGCCGTCGCCGCCTTCCTCGGCTGGATGATCCGCGGGCTGACAACCAAGCCCGCCCCAGCCAAGGCCGCACCTGCGAGCGAAAAGTCCCAGCCAGATCGCGCGAAGAATCTGGAAGCCAGTCTCGAAAAATCCAAAGCCGCCCACAAGGCGCTCAAGGCGGAACTCGAATCCCTCCAATCCGCATCCGTCCCCAAGACCACCCACGAGGGCACCATCGCCGAACTCGAATCCGCCCGCAAGGCGCTCGAAACCGAGACCCGCCGCATTTCCGCCGTCGAGACCGACCTGAAAAAAGCCCAGGACACCATCAAGCAGCTCAACGCCCGGCTTAATGACGGTGAAAAAGCCCAGAAGGACCGCAGTTTCGCCCTCGAAAACGAGCTTTCCAAGACCCGCGAGCAGCTCGCCATCCTCCAGAACCGCCCCGACGACAGCACCGTCCTGAACGCGGAAATCGAGCGCCTCCGCGAATCCGTCGCCGTTTCCACCCGCTTCGCCGGCGAGGTGAGAAAACGCGAAGCCGCCGCCGTCGAAGCGCTCGAAAAAGCCGAAGCCAAACTCGCCGAACTCAGCGATCCCTCCCGCCCGGCAGCCGTTTCCAAGAAAATCGGCCCGGTCGCCGATTCCAACCGCATCGCCGCCGCCAAAGCCGAAGTGCTCCGCCTCGTGGAAATGAACCGGCAAAAACAAGCCGCCGCACTCGCGGAAGAGGTCACCCCCACTCCTGAAGTGGTCATCCCCACTTCCGAACCGGTCGTTTCCGAG
>JBOFET010000419.1:0-1615 GCA_051648225.1 Luteolibacter sp. | reverse complement strand
ATGGAAGAAGCGGTCCTTCTCTCAGAAGCGGGCCCCACGATCAATCGGGCATTCCTCGGTTTTCTCTCCGGCGGCACGCCTGAGGCGCGGAACCAGTTTGTCCTCAACCCCATCGATACTGCATCGAGGATGGCCCGGTTTTACGACTTGAACCCGGTCGCGAACATCGCGCCCGAGACCTTCGTGAGTCAGCAAAGCGCCGTGCTGGATCTCCCCACCGGCCGTGCCATCGAGACCCAGTGGAAAACCGGGGACAAGAACCAGATTGAGACCGTCTTCGTCCAGCAGGACGGCGAATGGCGGCTGGATTGGGACCACTACGTCCGCTTCAGCACCTACCCTTGGTCGCTTTTCCTCGCAGGCAGTGGGGACGATGTGGGCGAGTTCCGCCTGCTGGCCCGCCAGCGTCTTGCCGAGTAACGAAAGGACGCGGATCATCTCAGCATCGTGCTTTACGCGCCGCGATTTGGGCTGGGCAATGCGACCGGCTTTCAGTCGCCGGAATTCCTGCTTGAGCGTGATCGTGAAAACGGCCGGTTGCTCGAAGCTGCGTTCAAGCTCGAAAAGGACGGTCAGCGCGCATTTGGAGTCGAGCTTCCGCTTGAGAATCCCGAGAACCTCATTCGCGTCCGCGTCAAGGTGCGCCGCGTCAAGGACGACACGGGGAGCCGCTTCGAACTCTTGCAGGTGCTCGCCTGCCACTGGTATTCCAGCGATGACTCCGGGGTGACACTCCCAGCCCCCGAGCCGGAGAAATAACCCCGGTTTCCCCCATGTGAATGTAACTCCGTCCGACTCTTGAATTTCCCCATCCTGCGACATTTCCCCGCCACCTTGGAGTCCCATGCACCCGGTGAGCGTCCCCTTCCGCCTCCGGGTCGAATTTGGCATGCGGGTTGCAGTCCTCGGATCGAACCCAACCAGCCAAGCGGGCCATGAATGATTTTCCACGCAACTGGTTCTCGCGAACGCTCTCCCGACTGAATCAGAAGCTCAGGCCGCCGGATGCTTCCCGCCGCTATCAGAAAGGACTCGACCGGGAGTTGTCCCGGGTCCGAAAAGCCTTCGAGGGTCCTGACCGGATCGTGCTGACCCTCACTCATGGAAAAGTCGGCTCCACGACGATTCACAAGGCGGTCCACAAACTGCCCGGCTACCAGTCGTTCCAAAACCATTTCATTTCCGAACAAGGCGTCGCGGAAGCGCGGCGGCAGCATCCGGAGGCACATGCTCCGGTCCACCTCCTCCAAGGTGACGCGATCCGGCGGGCCTTGTCCGCCCATCCGGACCGGCCCATCAAAGTGGTCACCTTGATGCGGGATCCGGTGGCTCGCGCCGTGTCGAATCTGTTTCAACACCCGGCGATTTTCCAGGCGAACGGGGATCTCCGGGAACTCCCGATGGAGACGATCATGAGCACAGCGGTGGAGCAGATCTTGTTCAGCCTGGCCTACACGGAACGATGGTTTGACTGCGAGCTGAGCGCGCTGTTGGGCTTCGATTTCTTCAGACGTGGTTTTGATCGGGCAAGCGGCTTTCAAATCGTCCGGGAGGGGCGCTTCGAGCTACTTGCCGGGAAGCTGGAACGTCTTTCAAGCGATGGTGCCAGCTGTCT
>JBOFET010000418.1:0-9100 GCA_051648225.1 Luteolibacter sp. | reverse complement strand
CCAACCGTCTTTCTCGGCGGCGTGTTTCTCATCAATGATGGCGGCCACATCGGGCCTGCCAAGTCGAAGCGTGGTTTTTGCCATGCCAAGAACTAGCAGCCAATCGCACCCATGTCACTTTATTTATGGGAAATGGTATGAGAGGCCGTCTGAAAACCGGAGCGCGGATCTTTAGTTCGCTCTTGGAAACTAGCGAATGACAGAGAAGACAAAGAATAAGGCACCGCGAATCAGACGAATTTCGCGAATCTTTGATTTAAGACGGCCTTTGAGAAAACTTCTCCGCCTCAGCGGATGGCTTGTGAGGGTATCACCGGGAACGACCTTGCATGCCGCTTTTTTGCATCGTCTTCCCATCATCAGCATCCGCCGCTGGGGCATGGGACGGGAGGGCTTCTTTTGGTTTTTCCCAAGCGGTTCGCTTCGTGGGTGGACTGATAGCCAGCGCTCCATCCCAAAAAGGCCGACCTCGCAGGGCCAGGTGATGGGCAAATTTTGGCTTGTGAGTCCAGAGGGGTAAACTCAGCTTCGAGGTCTAATGAAGTCGTCCACTTTATCGATGATCGTGGCAGGTATGGCGATGTTTTCCGCAGGTGCCCAGACTGAGGCAGAGGGCAATTTGAAGGCGTTCCCACCCGCTGACGCAGGCATGACGCGGCATGTGCTGATGCTTCCACCCGCCGCGCAGGAGGACTCCCTGAGGGTAGAGCTGAAAATCGGCATGACGGTGCGGACTGATGGAGCGAACCGTTATTTCTTCGGCGGGAACCTGCAGGCGGTGAACATCGAGGGCTGGGGATTCACCCGCTATGTGCTTTCCGAACTCGGGCCGATGGCGGGGACACTGATGGCTGTTAGCCCGGACGCACCCAAGGCGGACCGCTTCATCACGCTGGGAGGTGAGCCAGCATTGCTCCGCTATCACAGCCGCCTGCCGCTGGTGGTGTATGTGCCGGATGGCGTGGAGGTGCGCTACCGGATCTGGGAGGCCGGACCTGAGGACAAACCCGTGCCAGAGGGTTGACCGGCGTGTCCGACCTTGCCAACTTTTCTCTATCACGATGAGTCCCGGTGAAACCAGCGGTCAAACCGGTTCCCCTTTCCCACCCGGGCTTGCGGGCACAGTGGAGGGGACGGCTGAAACCTTAATGATGCGCGCCCTTTTGCTCGGCGAGCGGCTGGATCTCCGCCGCCTCGCGGTGGCTAACGACGGAACGACGGACCCGCTTCAACTCGCGCGACCGGACGGCTTGACCGCCTTCGCATTCCGCTGGGGAGCCGTCGTGCTGGTGGACGCGACTGCCGAGCAGGAGGCCGCGCTGCGGGCGGAACTGAAGGCAAGGGTGAGCCACCCGCTGGCACACCCGGTGGTGGAATCCGCCCGCATCCAGAGTGGTGCGACGGATGACGGAGTGGATGTTTCCGGCATCGTCCACTTGAGGGATTTTTCGATCGCGCGGCTGGCGGTA
This sequence comes from Luteolibacter sp., assembly GCA_051648225.1. Lineage (GTDB taxonomy): Bacteria > Verrucomicrobiota > Verrucomicrobiia > Verrucomicrobiales > Akkermansiaceae > Luteolibacter. The sequence goes on along the minus strand of JBOFET010000418.1, from coordinate 7,631 downwards.
GTCGCCGATTCTCTCGCAAAAAGTGCCGCGCTGACGCAGCAGGAAACCATCCTGGCCCAGACGCTCGACGGCATGGAACCGGTGGTCACCGGGCTGCGTGGCCATGGCCGGATGACGGTCTCATCGCGCGCGCTGCTGCGTCTGGTGGGAGCCGCGCTGGCCGCCCGCAGTCACGCGGCGGCCCGCGTCCAGCCGGATGACAAGCCGGGGCTGCTCTGGCACCGGTCCGAGCTGGAAGGCCTGCACCTGCGCTTGTCCGAGGACTTCGAGCTGACAGACCGCAGCGCCGCGCTGGACCGCAGACTCACGCTGATCGGCGAGACGATCGAAACTCTGCTTGCGCTCATCGAGACCCGCCGCTCGCGGACTTTGGAAATCGCGATCGTGACATTCATCGGCATGGATCTGCTAGCCGCGCTCTATGCCTTGATCTACAAGTGAGCCACAGTGTTTGCGATCCCCTCTAACACTCGATGCGGTATTGCCCACTTGGTTTCCTTCTGGCATTTCACCCTCCCAAAATTTGATTGCTGGCGAGGAAGTCGAATCATAAGAATCCGGCACCATGATACCGAAAGCCGTGCTCGATTATCTCGAAAGCCATGAAGAGCGTTTCATTGAAGAACTCTTCGCTTACACCCGCATCCCTAGCATCAGTGCCCAGTCCGATCATGCGGACGACATGCAGCGCTGCGCGGAGTGGCTGGCGGACCGCTGTATCAAGGCAGGCCTGACGGCGGAAATCCGCAAGACCACCGGCTATCCGGTCGTGATGGCCAAGTCACCCAAGCAGGATCCGAAGAAGCCGACCTTCCTCGTTTACGGCCACTACGATGTGCAGCCGCCGGATCCGCTGGAGTTGTGGACCTCGCCACCGTTCGAGCCACGCCGGGTGGGCCGCAACGTTTATGCCCGCGGCATCAGCGATAACAAAGGACAGCACCTGGCGCACATCAACTCCGTGGAGGCATGGTTGAAAACCGGGAACGAACTTCCCTGCAACGTGAATTTCCTCATCGAGGGGGAAGAGGAAGTCGGCTCGAAGGCGCTCTATGATTTCCTGCCGAAGAATGCGAAGGAACTCGCGTGCAGGGCGCTGGTCGTTTCCGATACCGAGATCCCGAGCATGAAGCACCCGGCGCTGTGTTATTCGCTGCGGGGGATGGCACCGTTAAAAATTCGCTTGGACGGTCCGGACCGCGACCTGCACTCCGGCCTCTTCGGCGGCGCGGTGGACAATCCGGCGATGGTGCTCTGCCAGATGCTCGGCTCGCTGCGGAACAAGAAGGGTAGCTTCACCATCCCCGGCTTCTATGACGACGTAGTGAAACTCTCCGCTTACGAGCGCAAGCAAATGGCCAAGGTGCCCTTTAACGAAACCAAGTTTCGCAAGTCCGTCGGGGTGGGTGCCCTGTTCGGTGAGGCGGGCTACACTCCGGATGAGCAACGCGCCGCACGACCGACCTTTGAAATCAACGGCCTCACCAGCGGCTATCAGGGGGAAGGTGGCAAGACCATCGTCCCCTCCTGGGCGAGTGCGAAGATCACCATGCGCCTCGTCCCAAATCAGGATCCGCGCAAAATCCTCGCGCTGGTGAAGAAGCATCTCAAAGCGATCTGCCCCCCGACGGTGAAACTCACGGTCAGCGAGGGCCAAGGCGGCGGCCCCTACATGGTCGATCCTACCGGAGTGCTCGCACAGGCGTGCATGCGCGCGGCGAAGGCCGGCTTCGGCCACGAATGCGTGCTGGTCCGTGGCGGTGGCAGCATCCCGATCATCGCCGCCTTCAAGCAGCACTTGAAAGCGGATTCCCTGATGCTCGGGTTTGCCCTGCCCGACGACAACGCGCATTCCCCGGATGAGAAATTTTCCCTGGATGCCTACATGGCCGGCATGAAAATGGCAGCGCATCTCTGGCCGGAACTGGCATCCGTGCCTTGATGCGGATCTAGAAGCGCGCGACGCCGCCGATGAGCAGGCGGTTTGCCTTTCCCTCACCGCCTCCGGTGCTAACCGCTGAGGCACCGCCGAAGAGTTCGCGCTCGGAGTAGAGGTATTCGACGCCCAGATCCAACCACCCGCTGCGGAAGACTCCCTCGTGGATGCTGCCAAACGGACTCCAGATAAGATTCACAAAAACCTGGCCGAGGTCGCTGTTCAGCGAGGTGGCCGAGGCTGAGCCTGGTGTGAAATTACGAGCGTAGTCCGGGTAGTCCTGATGGGCGTAGGAATAGGCGAAGTTGCTACGCAGCGTGGGCGACCAGAAGCGGCGGTAGGCGATCGTGAGACCCCAACTCTGCACAGTATCCAGGCTGAAACTGTCCGCCGCTCCGGGTAGCCCGAGATTCGAAAGCGCATCCTGGCCGGAGGTATTGCCGGCGAAGTAGCGTCCGATGCCATCGCCGCAATAGGCCATGGCGAGCAGTTCATCCGGCCCCAGATTTTCCGAGATCCGGCGCATCGGGAAGCGCGCATGCGCGGCGAGTCCCCAGCCGAGTGAGTCTTCCTCTCCGGAGGGCGTCACTGCGGTGCCTTGCGTATTGACCGTTAGATTGCGCAGCAGGGCACGCCCGCCGATTTCGAGTCCATCCTGCCGGTAGGTGAGGCGCCCGAGGAAGTCGGGCATGGAATTGAAGGCCGGGCTGGCACCACCGTCGATGACGCTGTTAGGATTCACCACGCTGGTCGCCGAGGTGTAGGTGGTGTCCGGCGCTTCGATCGAGAACTGGCCGGTCAAGTGTTCCGCGAGACGCCCGGTTAGACGGATTTGCGCTTGGCGGACGAAGGATTGGTTCAAATTGGTGGAGTCGATCAGGGTTTCGAAGATCCCTTCGTTCCACAGGCTGTTCGCCTGTCCGAACAGGATGCTGAAATCATCGGTGCCGAGTTCAGCCCACGCCTGGCGGAGGCGGAAGGTGGCGTTCGTCGAGTTCCCGCCGCCGAAGTCTCCCTCCAGCCGGGTTTCCAGCGTGCCCCAATCCGTGAGTGTCCGCGTATCGGCACCGATCCGGCTGAAGCGCGCCGACATGCCGAAATCCCCGCCCTGCAAGTCCGCAGCACTGCCATCGAGCGGGATGGTTTGCACTGCCGGGACATCGCTTTGATTGCGGCCTTCGAAGTCCTGCCAGGAGGTCAGCTTGGCGAACCCATAGAGGCGGGCCTCGGTGTTCGTGTTTGGAATCCGCAAGGCGATTCCCGGTAAATCGGAGCGGAGTGCGTCGTCCCCGCTGGATGCGGAACCCATTTCCTCGGGAGCGGCCAAGCCTTCAACTGTGCCGGGTGTGAGGATCGGGTCGCCTGCGGGAGCGGCCTGAACTTCACGTTGCACGGCCTTCATCTCGGCCACGGCGGAGCGTGCCTCTTGGGTGGCTTTCTGTGCCCTTTTCACCTCGGCCTGCATCTCGACCATGGCTTCGGCATCCACCGGTTTTGGCGCTTGCTCGGCCTGGGCTGCGTCCTTTGCGAGCTGGCGTCGCTCCAGTTCATCGAGGCGGCGTGTCAGCGCGGTCACTTGTTCGCGCAGCGCCGCGATCGTGGCAGCGTCCGTGTCGTCTTCCTGGGCGATGGCGGTGAGAGGAAAAGCTAACAAACCAAGTGCCACCGCAGTTCCGGCGGCACGGGCGATTTTGTGCGGAGAACTCGGAAGGATCATGAGTATTGGTTTGATTAAATGTCGGAATCGATGAGCTACCTATCCGGATAACCCTTACAATTCACGACCCTCTTGGGTTAATGACATCGCCCGTCGGTGTCGAGCGATATTCAGACCGAGACCGAGCCATCGTCTCAGGCAAGGAGTTTTCCTTGCCTCCTCAGAGCGGGTCATCGCAGGCTCGCTTATGAACGCCGAGCTTGCCATCGTCCTCTCATTACTCACCGCCTCGGTGGTGATGTTCGTGATCAACAAGCCACGCATGGATGCGGTGGCACTGATCATGTTAGTGCTGCTGCCCTTCACCGGGGTGATCACCATGGGCGAGGCGTTAGCCGGCTTTAGCGATTCGAACATCGTGCTCATCGCCGCCTTGTTTGTGATTGGCGAGGGGCTGGTGCGCACCGGCGTGGCGCAGCGACTTGGGGACTGGCTTGCGGCTCGGGCCGGTAGCAGCGAAACCCGCCTGCTTGTCTTGCTAATGTTAGCAGTCGGGATCCTAGGGTCCGTCATGAGTTCCACAGGAGTCATCGCCATTTTCATCCCGGTCGCGCTCCGCATCGCGCAGAATACCGGCATGGCAGCCAGCCGCTTGATGATGCCCATGAGCATGGCCGCACTCATCAGCGGGATGATGACCTTGGTGGGAACGGCGCCTAACCTTGTCGTTAACAGCGAATTGATGCGCCACGACACGGAGGGTTTTCAGTTCTTCAGCTTCACACCGTTCGGCATCCCCATTCTGGTGCTGGGCATACTCTACATGCTATTCGCGCGGCGTTGGCTATCTTCCGAGACCAAGGGCGAGAGCAACTCTAACCGACGCCCGAGTCTGCGTGACTGGGTGGAGGAGTACAAGCTCACCAGCCGCGAGCACCGCGTGCGGGTGACGAGTGCGTCATCCCTGATCGGCCAGACCATCGGTGAAGTGGAAATGCGCAGCACTTCCGGCGCAAGCATCGTCGCTATCGAGCGCACCGAACGCCGTCTCCGGCCCTCGCGCAGAATCATCAGCCCGACCACCTCCACGGTGATTCTGGAAGACGACGTTCTGTTTGTGGACATCGTCAGGCTCACTGAGTCACCTGAGGCGATCCGGCAGAAATATTGCTTGGAGGAACTCCCGCTGGGTGGCGGTTATTTTACCGATCAGTCGCAAGAAATCGGGATGGCGGAAGTGATGCTGGGAGCGAATTCAGATCTTGTCGGCAAGACCGTCATCGAGTCCCGCATCCGCAGCCGTCATGGTTTATCCGTGATCGGCCTGCGCCGCAGGAACGTCGCTGAAGAGGGCGATCTCCTCAACGAGAAGCTCAAGGTCGGCGATACGTTGTTAGTGATCGGCACTTGGAAACAAATCCGCACCCTGCAATCCGACGCATCCCATCTGGTCGTGCTCAATCTGCCTGCCGAAATGTCAGAAGTGCTGCCCGCCTCACGCAAGGCTCCCCAAGCGGTGGCGTGTCTCTTGCTGATGGTCGGACTCATGATCAGCGGAATCGTGCCAAACGTGCAGGCCGCGCTGATCGCAGCCCTGTTGATGGGTGCGCTCCGCTGTATTGATTTTGAAAGCGCTTACCGCTCGATCCACTGGAAGAGCCTGATTCTCATCGTCGGCATGTTGCCTTTTTCCCTCGCCTTGCAGCGCACCGGTGGAGTGGAACTCGCAGCTGACGGATTGATGGCGGCGATCGGTGGCGCTGGAACGTACATCGTGCTGGGAAGTATTTTCCTGATCACGGCCCTGCTCGGACTGTTCATTTCGAACACCGCCACGGCCGTCCTCATGGCACCAGTCGCGCTCGCCATCGCCAACGACATGCACGCCTCACCCTATCCGTTTGCGATGATCGTCGCGCTGGCCGCCTCCACCGCATTCATGACGCCGATCTCCTCGCCGGTGAACACGCTCGTCGTGGGTCCGGGCAACTACAAGTTCGGTGACTTCGTGAAAGTAGGAGTGCCGTTCAGCCTCGTGGTGATGGTGGTTTCGGTGATTCTGGTGCCCTTGCTGATGCCGCTTTATCAATGATCAACGCTTGGAGTCCCGCCTGAAAAATGAACCCACCCGCCCGATCTGCAACTGCCAGGCCCCGAAGGTTTCTGTCAGCCCCCGATAGACTGAAGCACCGACTAAGGTACCAAGGGCGATGGAGGTGATCACGAACAACACGGTGACCATGCCATCGAGTCCGGCAGCACGGTCGCTCATCATCCTTGTGACACTCATGAGTCCGAGGGCTCCGGGGACAAGCAACCAGAAACTCGGAAGGAACGTCACCACGGCGGGCGGCCCCTTAAAGCGGAGCTGAATCAGATAGCCCAGCGGAGTTGCCACGAGGGTTCCGAAGAATCCACTGATTTCGCTGCCGAGGAAAATCGTCGCGAGTCGCTGCGCTCCGAAGGCTAACAGCAGCACGAGGATCAACCAATACAGCGAGTTTTTCGGGGCTGAAAAATGCAGATAGACTCCCAGGCCGAAGACCAAAACACCCACCCATCCGGCGAAGGGAAGCTTTACATACTGAGTGGTCGCATCCACCAGATCCTCCGGGCTGTAACCGATGAGAACAGCGCCGATGGCGAGCCCGAACGCGAGTAACACGAGCTGGATGAACCCCGCAATGAGCCGACTTGCGCCGCTCACCATGTCACCGTAAGCGAGTTCGACCATGCCCAGAGTCAGCATCGCACCGGGTAGGAAGGTGACCAGCGGCGGGATCAGCGAGTGGATGGGCTCCAACGCAATCCCCTGCCGGATCGCGAGAAACACCAGTGCGGAAACCGTCGTTGCGGCGACCACGGGAAGCGGGATCGCCATGACCGGACCGCCTCGATTGAAAAGCTTGATCAAACCGACCATCAGGCCGAGCACCGCTGCTGCTAGGACATTGGTCAAAGTCGGCATCAAGACCAAGGCCAACCCAATTGTAAGAATGACATGACCGAAAAGCAGGCCCGCGCGTCCGAAGCGAGGCTTCTGACGACGGATCGCCGAAAGTCGATCAAGACCCTCCCGCAGATCTAACTTTCCCCCTTTTGCGGTGTCGCCGAGGGCGTAAACATCGGCCATCTGATCCAAGCGCAGCAGTTGCGGCTCACACGCCGCCAGAGTCACTTTTTCACCACTGTGATCATGCAGCGAAATGAAAACGGCCGTGGGAAATGCGACCACCCTCGCGTTTCTCATGCCGTAGGCCGAAGCGATGCGCCGCAGGAGAAGCTCGACCGTCGCCGTCTGTTCGCCACAGGCAAGGTAGGCCTGGCCGAGCCGATAGATGAACTCAAGGAGAACCGCCGTGTCCTGCGGCGGGACTGGCTCGGCTGGCACGGACGATGAAGATTCAGCGTTCATGTGGATGGTGGCGTCGGGAGGAAATCCAGGTTGAGCCACAGTTGGCAAGGCCACACCTTCCAGCAACTCACAGCCCCCAAGGAAGACCTAGCAGGAACCACGCGACGAAGAGCAGTGTCCACGCAACATAGATCGCGACGACATACGGGATCATCAGGGCGATGATCGTTCCGACTCCCGCCTTGGGATCGTATTTTTGCGCAAAAACCACCACCAGCGCAAAGTAGGCGTTCAAAGGTGAGACCACGTTCATCGGTGAGTCCGCCACCCGGTAAGCCGCTAACACCGCCTCCGGGTCCACTCCGAGTTGGACAAGGAGCGGCACGAAAATCGGAGCGAACAAGGCCCACTTCGCGATCGCCCCGGTGATCAGAATGTCAATGATGCTAACGACCACGATGAACCCCAGCAACAATAACAGCGGCGGGACGCTGGCACTTTTCAACACATCCGCCATCGACACCGCGAGGATGGTACCGATGTTGCTATAATTGAAATAGGCGATGAACTGGCTGAGGATGAAGAGCAGGAAAATCAGACTGCCGAGTCCGGCCACCGCCTTTTCGATCGCCTTGATGATGTCGTTGGTGCCTTTGAGCGTCCCGGCTCCGAGGCCATAGGCC
>JBOFET010000417.1:0-8965 GCA_051648225.1 Luteolibacter sp. | reverse complement strand
GTCGGCACCGCCGTCGCCGAAACCTCGGACGAAGACGGCTTGCAACCCATCACTCCCATGATGGCAAGCAGGGTCGCGAAAGTGGTGAGTTTGAAACTGGCAGACATGATGGATTTCACGCAAGTTGCGTCATACTTGGTGCCTAGCAAGCCTCTTTCATCAGAGCCAGAATTCGAGAGATGCAGCCCACACGGAATCCATCACACAAGAATAGAAATCATTGTCGCATCATGCCGAATTTTATCTTGAAAAACGGGACTCAAGCACCTCGGCGATCACCTGCGAAGCCTCGCCGACCGTGATTCCCCTCCCCGCCTCTCTTTCCAAGCAACTCATCGATACACCATCGATCCCACACGGTGTGATGGCGAAAAACGGCGGCAAGCTTTCCTCGGTGATATTGATGGCAAAGCCGTGCATTGAAACCCATTTCCTAACACCCACGCCGATGGACGCGAGCTTGCGGTTCTCCACCCACACGCCGGTGAGTCCCTCGCGACGGCCAGCTTGCACACCGAAGTGGTGGCAAGCATCGATCAAGGCGTCTTCGAGTTTCCGCAGGTGCTCATGCAGATCCTTGCCCCGGTGGTTGAGATTGAGGATCGGATAGCCCACGAGCTGACCCGGGCCGTGGTAAGTCGCCTGACCGCCGCGGTTGGTTTCATGGACGGGAAAAGGCAAGGATCCCGGGTCGCGGAGGGACGATTGATCACGCAGGCGGCCGATGGTGTAAACGGGCTGGTGCTCTAGCAGAAGAATAGTCTCGCCGCCAGTCCCATCGAGAATGGTGGCGACATGGTGCTCTTGGAGGCGAAGGCCGGCTTCGTAGTCAATCAGCTCGGGGAGATGGAGAATCTGGAACATGAGAGGGTTAGACTTGGCGGTTAGACCAGCCGACGCTCCAGGAGTTTGGCCTTGAGCGGATCGGACGCTTGCAAGTGGGCCATGCCGATGGCGAGAGCGTCCGCCGCATCGGCGGGCGGGGTTTCTGCCAGACCGAGCAAAGCACGGACCATGAAGGCGACCTGTTTTTTATCGGCATTTCCACTGCCGACGACGGCCATCTTCACCTTCTTCGGCGAGTATTCGAAAACACGCAGCCCGTGATCCGCAGCAGCAATGAGCGCGGCGGCGCGGGCGGCTCCCATGGAAATGGCCGTCTGGTGCGATTGCACATAGATGATGCCCTCGACGGCGACTTCATCCGGCTGGAACTTCTGGATGATGTTCACCAAATGCGTGCGGATCGCGGAGAGCGCGGCGGATTGGACGATGGACTTCGGGATGGAAATCACATCGAAGGCAAGCACCGTGGGCCGCCGCGGATCGCCCTCAAGCACGGAGTAGCCAGTGTTTCTAACGGCGGGATCGATGGAAAGGACGCGCATCAGATGGGAACAGTCAGTCCTTCGTTTTCCGCAAGCTTTTTTTGGTTCGCGTCGAAGGTGAGGAAATGGGTGGCTCCAAGGATTTTGGCTGCGGCAATATGAAGAATGTCGAACCCGCGATGACCGCCGGTCAGTGTGTGGACAAGTGAAAGGCGGGATGCTTCAGCAAGAACTCCCCCGAGATCACAGGATGGCTCGATCAATCTTCCTTCCTTGAGATCAGTCCGGAAATCGGCGGCGAACTGGTCTGATAGGCCGACTCCGATGAAACGTCGGCATTCAGCGAAGCGTAGGGCGTTGATCAGCTCGAAATGCGTCAATGCAGTAATCCAAACAGCCTCGTTGCTCCCTGCGCTCCATTTCACCGCATCGAGTGTTTTGGAATCATTCCCGTAGAGTGAGAACAGAAAGCTGGTATCGGCGCAGATCACCATTTTCCGGCGGCTTCATGAATGAGATCCAACGATTCTTGAGCAGTGAGCATTCTCTCACCCGTGCGGTCCCGGGTCAGCGCCGGACTATCCGCCCAATTCACGGTTTTGGGCGGCTCGGGTCGGTCGGGAACCAGGCGGGCGACGCGTTTCCCGCGCTGGGTGATCACAACCTCCTCTCCCGCTTTCACCCATTCGAGGAGAGTGGTGTAATGGTTCCGGAATTCCCTTACGCTTGCGGTTTTCATAGTGCTACATTGATGTAGCACAACCGAAACGTCAACGCCGCTTTTTCCCGCCGGTCTTCTTGCGGCGGATGGACTTGGCGGGCGAATCGTCGAGCAGGGCGGTGTAGATGTAATCGAAATCCTCGAGCTTGCGGCGCGGGATTTCCTTATCGATGAAGATTTCGACCGACTTTGCATAGTCGAGTTCATCGGCTGTGAGGATGGTGAACGCATCGCCCTCAGCAGAGGCACGCCCGGTGCGACCGATGCGGTGGACATAGTCCTCGGCATTTTCCGGGACCCGGTAGTTGATGACGTGGGAGACGCCGGAAATGTCGATGCCACGCGCGGCGACGTCGGTGGCGACGAGGATCTCATACTCACCTGCTTTGAATCCGGCGAGCGCCTTCATGCGGTCCACTTGGTTGATGTCCGAGTGCATGGCGGCGACTTTCGGCTGGCCGGTGGATTTGATCAGTGAAGTGAGCTGGTCCGCTTCCTTCCGGGTGCGGGTGAAAATCATGACCGAGTGGTAGTCGGTCTGCTTGAGAAGTTCGAGCATCAGCTCGTCGCGCTGGTCCATGGCGACCGGATAGAACGCGTGGGTGACGCTGGTCGGGATGGAGGTGCGGGCGATCTCGATGCTGATCGGGTCGGTGAGACACCATTGGGCGAAGGTCTGGATCGCTGGCGGCATGGTCGCCGAGAAGAACAAGGTCTGGCGGCCTTCCCACGGGCAAAGATTCACGATTTTCCGGACCTGCGGCAGAAACCCCATGTCCAGCATGCGGTCCACTTCGTCGAGGATGAGCACCTTGATTTCGCCGAAGCGCATGGTGGTGCGGTAGAAATGGTCGACGAGGCGGCCCGGCGTGGCGACGACGATGTCCGCACCGGCGGCGAGTTGTTCCGACTGGGTGCCGAGGCCGACGCCGCCGTAGAGCAGGGCGACCTTCATGCCGGTGTGTTTGCCGTATTTCTCGAACTGCTCGGCGACCTGGTGGGCGAGCTCGCGGGTGGGCTCGAGCACGAGAATCTGGGGTTTGCCCATTTTTTCGATTTTCGAAAGGCTCGGGAGTGCAAAAGCGGCGGTTTTGCCCGTGCCAGTTTGGGAGGCACCGATCACGTCCTTTCCTTCGAGGATGATCGGAATCGCCTGAGCCTGGATCGGCGTAGGCGTGGTGTAACCGGACTCCTCGATGGCTTCCAGAACGGCTGCGGAGAGCCCAAGTGTGTCAAATCCCATGCGGCGGCCTAGGTAGAGGGCCGAATCGCCCGGGTCAAGGTGCGATTCCGATTCAGCGGCCAACACGGCTTGTCACCAGAGGTAGAGGCAATTTCGAGAAATGAACCGACCTGCAGATCGGCTTGCCACCAGCCGAAATTCCAAGCACGTGTTGGCAAGTCTGTCTTTTCATGGTAGGCACCGACGAAACCTGCCGCCCATGCCCTCTCCCACCCCCAATACGACTGCCGCACTTGCCAAGCATCTGGGCATTTCCCGGTGGACCGTTTCACGCGTGCTCAACGGGCACCCCGGCGTCAAGGATGAGACGGTGCGCAAGGTCAAGCAGGCAATCCAAGAGCTAAATTTCCAACCAAGCTCGCTGGCCCGCGGCCTCCGGGGCGGCCAGACGGCCACCGTCGGAGTTTGTTTCCAAGATCTCGACTCCCCGGTCATGGCGATGCGGGCCGCCGCGCTTCAGCAACGGCTTCGTGAAGAAGGTTACGACACGGTGATCGAGCTTTCCGGCACGAGCGTGGAGTTGGAAAGAAACGCCATCCGCAGATTCGCGGGCCACCATGTGGACGGCATGGTGTTGATTTTCTCCAGACTCGCTGCGGACGATCCTGCGATCCAATTGCTGGAGCGCGAGGACATTCCGTGTTTCTGGATCGACCCGGAAAATCCCGTGCCCGGTGACAAAGTCGTGCTCGACCGCGGGCGCTCAATGAAGCTCATTCTCGAGCACTTGGCGGGCCTCGGTCATCGGCGGATCGCGCTGCTAGGCATCGATCCGACGAACCGTTTCGGGGCACTGCGCATCCCCGGTCTCAGGCGCTACGCCCCGGAAGCCGGACTCGATTTCGACCGCAATTTTCTCTCCCTCTTCCATCCTGGAGAAACGGACCACACCTTTGACTACGGCTACGAACTGGCTGGCGAATTGATTGGGAAATCGGCTGGAAATTTGCCCACGGCGATCATCGCCTTGAATGACCGGATCGCCATCGGGGCCATCAACCGCCTTCGTGAGGACGGCATCCGCGTGCCCGAAAACGTCTCGGTGGTCGGCTACGACAACATTGCCGTGGCCGAGCACTTCTTCCCCACCCTCACCACCGTGGACCACCAGACGGACCGGCTCATGGATCTGGCCGTTCGCGGACTTCTCGCCCGGCTCGATCCCGAACAGAAAGGTCAACCACCACAGGAACTCTCCGTGCAACCGAAGCTGATCATCCGTAAATCCACCGGCCCGCCGTGATGGACGCATTTCACCACAAATCACCGAACACGATTGACAAATACCTACACGTGTAGGATTAAACTCACCCGTCAACCCCATCCACCCCTAAATCCATGTCCGAGTCCTTTTTCGTCGTCCCCGAAGATCAGCACAACGCCCTGGTCGCCGCCGTTTACCGCAAGCGCGGCTACTCCGCCGCCGAGGCCGCAGACGGGGCCCGCTTCTGCGCCGAGGCCACCCGCCACGGCATCCGCACCCACAACGGGCTCAAGGCCCTGCACCTCGACCACCTTTTCGGCTCCGCCTCCGGCGGCTGCGTGCCGAAGGCGAAGATCGAGAAAATCAAAACCCGCTTCCGCGGTTCCGAAGTCTGGAACGCCAACAAAAAACTCGGCCAAGCGACCGGCTACGCCGCCATCGAAACCGCCATCAAGCTCGCCGACAAATACGGTGTCGGCATGGTGTCCGTGGACAATGCCTTCCACTACCTCTGGGGCGGCGGCTACGTGATGGAAGCCGCACGGCGAGGCTACATTGCCTACACGAACTGCACCGCCGCGCTCGCCGAGGTCGTCCCTTTCGGCGGAAAATTTCCCACCCTCGGCACCAACCCACACTCCTGGGGATTCCCCACCACCGATTCGATCGGCTACCCGATCGTCATCGACTGGGCCACCTCCGTGGTCGCCATGGGCCGTGTCCAACAGCTCGCCCGCGAGGGCAAGCAACTGCCACCCGGTGCCGCTGTCGATGAAAACGGCCTACCCACCACCGATCCGCACGCTGCGAAATTTCTCGTCCCTTTCGGCGCGCACAAGGGCTACGGCCTCGCACTGCTCAACGAAATCATCGGCGGCTACATCGGCGGCTCCCTCCCCACCCTCCGGAATCGCTGGGACAAGGTCGGCGACGACAAGGGCACCTGCTGCTTCTTCTTCCAAGTCTGGCATCCCGACGCCATGAGCTCCGGTGACTTTGCCAAAGGCCGGAACCAGGCGGAAAACGTCAAGGCCGTCATCGACGACATCCTCGGCCACGGAAACGAAAGCTGCATGCTCCCCGGCCAGATGGAGGCTCAAGCCGCCGCCCGCTGCGCGAAAAACGGCGGGCTGCTCTTCTCCGAGGCCGAGATCCTCGCCTTCAACGAACTGGCCACCGAGGCCCGCAAGCCCAAGTGGAAAGTCTCCGATTTCAAACCCACCGAATAACCTAACTCTATCAAGACCATGTCACTCACCATCAAACCGAAATCCGAATGCGCCTTCGATCAACTTTCGCTGGGCGAAGTCATGCTCCGCCTCGATCCAGGTGAAGGCCGCATCCGCACCGCCCGCCAGTTCGCCGCCTGGGAAGGCGGCGGCGAGTATAACACCTCCCGCGGCCTGCGGAAATGTTTCGGCTACAAGACCGCCGTGGTTACCGCGTTCGTCGATAACGAAGTCGGCCACCTGATCGAAGACTTCATCATGCAGGGCGGCGTCGCCACCGACTTCATCCAGTGGCGCGAAGACGACGGCATCGGCCGCAACGTGAGAAACGGTCTCAACTTCACCGAGCGCGGCTTCGGCGTGCGCGGCGCAGTGGGAAATCCCGACCGTGGAAACACCGCCGCTTCCCAGCTCAAACCGGGCGACGTGGATTGGGACCACATCTTCGGCAAGCTCGGCGTGCGCTGGTTTCACACCGGCGGCATCTACGCCGCTCTCTCCGAAACTACCGCCGCTCTCACCGTCGAGGCGGTGAAGGCCGCTAACAAATACGGCACCGTCGTTTCCTACGATCTTAACTACCGCCCATCACTCTGGAAAACCATCGGCGGCCTCGCGAAAGCGCAAGAAGTGAACCGCGAGATCGCGAAATACGTCGATGTCATGATCGGCAATGAAGAGGACTTCACCGCCTCGCTCGGCTTCGAGGTAAAAGGCGTGGACCACAACATTTCCACCATCGAGCTCGACGCCTTCAAGACGATGATCGAAACGGCCGTGACGGAATTTCCTAACTTCAAGGTCGCCGCCACCACCCTGCGCGGCGTGAAAACCGCCACGATCAACGACTGGTCCGCTATCCTCTGGCACGACGGAAAATTCCACGAATCCCGCAAATACCCCGATCTCGAAATCCTCGACCGCGTCGGCGGCGGAGACTCATTCGCATCCGGCGTGCAGTTCGGCTTTATGGAGTTCAACGACGCGCAAAAGGCGGTGGAATACGGAGCCGCCCACGGTGCGCTGGCCTCCACCACCCCGGGCGACACCTCCATGGCCACCCGCAAGGAAGTCGAAAAACAAATCGGCGGCGGCGGCGCACGGGTGGTGCGGTGATCCCGGTTCAGAAGATTGACAAGCCGTGTTCTTCGTGGGATTTTCCCACCATGAAAGTTCAAACTATCGACACCAAACGTCGCCTCGTTCTTCCCGGAGCGACACCGGGAGAATGCTATGCGGTGAGAGAAGCCGGACCCGGACTTTATGAACTGGCCAAGGTCATTCCCGCTGCCAAAAAGCCGAAACCCAAGCGAGCGCAAATCGAATCCTTGCTGACTTCCGCTGCCCTCACCCCAAAAATGAACTGGGAAACACTTCGAGCGATTACCCGCGAACCGTGATCCTTTTAGACACCAACGTACTCATCGACGCATTCGACCCTTCCGCCCGCTTCCACTTGTGGGCCTCCCATCTCATCCGAGATGGCCTGCTCGGAGAGGGAGTCGCGATCAATCCGGTGATCCTCGCTGAATTGTGCGTCGGAGATCTGAGTCCGGACACCGTGGCAGCACGCCTCGAGACCTTGGGTATCGTCATGCTCGACCTTCCCTACGCCACAAGCCAACGCTGTGCCACGGCCTACGCCGACTACCTCGAAAATAGGCGCAAACAAAACACACCTCCAGCGCCGAAATCCCCACTCCCAGACTTCTTCATCGGGGCGCACGCATCGTTCCTCAGCCTTCCTCTGGCCACCGCCGATACAACCCGCTACCTAACTTATTTTCCAGAAATCAGGATCCTCACCCCACCTCTTCAACCATCATAAGTCCCGCCCGACCCACCGGGCACCCGCCTATTTCAACTTCACCAGATTCGGACACTCCCGGCCGGCGTCGAAGTCCGCTAGATTGGAGAGCGTGGTCCTCGCGATATTCGTCATCGCCTCCTCGGTGAAGAACGCCTGGTGGCCGGTGACGATCACGTTCGGAAACGTGGTGAGGCGCATGAAGACATCGTCCTGGATGATTTGGAACGAGAGATCCTCGAAGAACAGATCGGACTCCTCCTCATACACATCGAGCGCAAGCCCGCCGATGCGGCCGCTCTTGATGGCGGCGATGGCGGCTTCCGTATCGATCAACGCGCCGCGGCTGGTGTTCACGATGAAGACGCCATCGCGCATTTTCGCCAGAGTTTTCTCCTCGATGAGGTGGTGGGTCTGCGGCATCAGCGGACAATGCAGGCTGATGGCGTGCGAGCGGGCGAAGAGTTCGTCTAACGACACGTATTTCACGCCGACTTTCAAGCAGTCCGGATTTTCGGCGACGTCGTAGGCGAGCACCTCACAGCCAAATCCCGTCATGATGCGGGCGAAAATGCTGCCGATGATGCCGGTGCCGACTACACCCACGGTTTTCCCATGCACGTCATGGCCGATCAGACCGTCGATGGAGAAATTCCCCTCGCGCACCCGGTTGTATGCCTTGTGGACGTGACGATTCAGGCAAAGCAACAGAGTCACCGCATGCTCGGCAACGGCGTAAGGCGAGTAGGCAGGCACGCGAGCCACCTCGATTCCGAAGGACTTGGCCGCGACCAGATCCACGTTGTTGAAGCCAGCGCAGCGCATCGCAATAAAGCGGGTGCCTCCCAGATGGAGCCGTTCGATCGTGGCGGCATCGAGCACATCGTTCACAAACGCACAAACCGCAGGAGCACCCAGCGCGAGGTGGGCGGTTTCCGGTTTCAGGCGGTTTTCGATAAACTCGATCTCGTGACCAAACGGCGGATTGTTCGCTTTGAAAAATTGCTCGTCGTAGGGCTTGGTGCTGAAAACGGTGACTTTCATGAAGGATGCAGGTGACTCCCAAGCGATGAGGCTGGCATCAGCGCATCGCGCTGTCCCTAACAAACGATTTCGTTACCATCAAACGAACGGGTAGATTCACCTTGGTGGTCTCCGCGCCTTTGATGGTCGTCAGCGTGATGGTGCCTTTGAGGTCGAGTAATTCATCCAGCATGGTTTCAAGGTTTACGATGACTTCACCTCTCAGATCGACGGATTCATCCGCCTCGATGCCATCCGGTCGGAAGTCCGAGCCAGTGCTGCGGATCGACACGTCGATGACGGCAAGCCTTCGATTCTGACTATTTCGCACCTGCCGGAGCTTCATCGTGCCGATGGTCTGTGCCTTGGAGACGTCCTTTTCGATGGTTCTCCGGATCCATGCAGGATCG
>JBOFET010000416.1:0-3317 GCA_051648225.1 Luteolibacter sp. | reverse complement strand
ATGCCATCGCCCTCATCCTCGGCACTCCTATCGGATTCTTCCTCGGCCTTTCGAAAAATTTCACCCGTGCCTTCGATCCCATCATCCAGATCCTCCGCCCCGTTTCCCCGCTCGCCTGGCTGCCGCTCGGCATGGTCCTCTTCAGTGGCTTGAGAATCATGGATGCCAATGGCCGCTCCGTCTTCGGCACCTCAGACGCCGCCGCCCTCTTCACCATCGCCATCTGCGCCATGTGGCCCACCGTCTTGAATACCGCCGTCGGCGTCCGCGCCGTGCCGCAGGACTATCTGAATGTCGCCAAGGTCCTCAAACTCTCCAAGATGAAGACCCTCTTCAAGATCCTCATCCCCTCCGCCCTGCCCTACATGTTCACCGGCTTCCGGCTCTCGTTAGGCATCGCCTGGCTCGTCATAGTCGCCGTGGAAATGCTCATCGGAAAGCCCGGCGTCGGCGGCTTCCTCTGGCAGCAATATAACGCAAACAGCTACGCCCACATCATCCTCTCCATCCTCACCATCGGGGTCATCGGCTTCATCCTCGACCGCGCCATGAGCCTCGTCGAGGGCCGCTTCCGCTCCGCTTGATGAAATAGAACCTATACGACCCATGAGCCTCATCCTTGAACTCAACGCCGTTTCCAAAACCTACGGCCGCGCCCACGAGCGCCACACCGTGCTCCGCGATGTGAACCTCACCGTGCAGGAAGGCGACTTCGTTTCCATCATCGGCTACTCCGGATCGGGAAAAAGCACCCTCATCAACCTCGTCGCCGGACTGCTCAAGCCCAGCACCGGAAATGCCATGATGGACGGCAAGGCTATCGAAGGCCCCGGACCCGAGCGCGGCATCGTTTTCCAGAACTACTCGCTGCTCCCGTGGCTCACCGTCAGCGAAAACGTCCGCCTCGCCGTGGATCAGCTGTTCCCCAATCTATCCGAAACCGAGCGCGCCGCACACACCGCCCAATACGTGGACATGGTCAAGCTCACCCCCGCCTCCGGCAAGTATCCTAAGGAACTCTCCGGCGGCATGCGCCAGCGGGTCTCCGTCGCCCGCACCTTGGCCGCGAACCCACGCATCCTCCTGCTAGACGAGCCGCTCTCCGCGCTCGACGCCCTCACCCGCGCCACGCTTCAGGATGAAATTGTCGATATCTGGCAGAAAAACCGCACCACCGTCGTCTGGATCACCAATGATCCGGACGAAGCCATCCTCGTCGCCGACCGCGTCATCCCATTGCTCCCCGGCGCGGAAGGAGCCACCCTCGGCTCCGAGATCCCCATCGCCATCTCCCGCCCGCGCGACCGCCGGGAAGTCATCAAGACCCGTGAGTTCAAGGATCTCAAGCTCCAGCTCATCAACACCCTGCTAGGTGCCAAGAAGGAAAGCGCCCCCACGATTGTCAGAAAGCTCGCTATCCCGGACATCCTCCCGGAAGACCTCAGCGCCAAGCGAAACTACACCGTCTTCAACCGCCCCGAACCCCGCCGCCGCTCACAGCTCGCCCGCGAGGAATTCAAAGTCGAGGTGTGATACCATTTCCCATAAATAAAGTGATATGGGTGCGATTGGCTGCTAGTTCTTGGCATGGCAAAAACCACGCTTCGACTTGGCAGGCCCGATGTGGCTGCCATCATTAACGAGAAACACGCCGCCGAGAAAGACGGTTGGCGAAAGAACCGACTCCTGGCCATCAAACTCGCCGCCCGGGGTGAGCACACGTCCGCGGAGATCGCCGATCTTTGCGGCATCGCCCGCGGCCACCTGTTCCGCTGGCTGGCGGCCGTGCGGAAAAGGAGGTCTTGAAGCCCTGCTCACGCGTGACTGAGATGCAACCGATTCTTGGACCGTTTGTTGTTTAGTTAAGAGAGTGGATTTTGGCCTCGAATTGGGCCGGGGTCTGGTAGCCAAGCGAGGAGTGTTTCCGGTGGTGGTGATAGTAGGATTCAATGTAGTCGAAGATCTCGGTGCGGGCGTCGTTTTCGTCGCTGAAGCAGCCGTCCTGGAGCATTTCGCTTTTGAGCGTGCCCATGAAGGATTCGGTCCAGGCGTTGTGATAGGGATTGGCGCGGGCGGACATGCTTTGGAGCATGCCGGCGCGGCTGAGGATCTGACGATAGGCTCCGCTGCCGTAATGGCTGCCGCGGTCGCTGTGGAAGATGAGGCCCGGGAAACCCTCGCCACTAAGCGTGGCGCGTGGTGAAGAAGATCTCCATGCGGTGGTGGAGGTCATCGTAAAAGCGTCTTTTGATGGCCTCCAGAGCAGCACGCTTGTCGCTCTCCGCCACGCCGATGGATTGCTCTTCCAACTTCATTTTCTCGGCGAAAGCCTTTTCCATCTCCACCAGGGAATCGAGAAACTCGCGTGCGGCGCGGGTGTGCTCCACACCATCGACCAGCGCGTTTTCAAGCCGCGCATTGCGGGTCACGGCGATGAGATTTCCGCCCGCAAGCTGCTCCATGTAGCGCGTGCGGCTCTGGCGGAAGGCGCGGTGCTCGGTGTCGAAGGTGATCTCATCGCGATCCACCAGTGAGTCGTAAGGACCGGGTCGGGTGAAGAATTTCACGATCAGCGGAATGGTGTCCACTAACATGAATAGCAGGGTGAGCACGATGTAGGTGTAGAAGGCAAACTGCCCGCCCTCGCTGCCGGCCTTAAAAAGCGCGTGCAGCGCCAGCGTCTGGGTGAGGATGTCGCGGCGCGGCTCGGCACGCAGCGCGGCGAGGCGGTTAGACTCCTCGGTGGCCACGGCGGCGAGTTCGCCCTGCACGCGATTCAACTCAGCGAGGCGGGTGTCGATTTGTTGTTTGATGGTGTCGCGGAGGGAGTTCTGCTGGGTGACGAATTGCTCGGCCTGATCGTTTTCGACTTTCTGTTTGAGACCGGCCACACGGTCGGCCTCGGCCTTGTTCGTGGCGGCGATTTCCGCGAGCTTGGCCTCGAAGAGCTGGATGGCGGCGGCTTCGGCTTGGCGCGACTGGGTTTGCAAGGTGGATTTCTCCCCAGCGAGGTGCTCTAGCAGTCCACCGAGACGCTTGGATTCCTCGCGGCGCGGTTCGAGCTGGTCCGCACGAATCGAGCGGGCGCGCGGGCCTTCACCCCGCATGCCGGAGCGCTGGCCGTCGAGCTCGCGCTCGAACTCGGCCTGCCAGAATCCCAGCTCGGTCTGGAGCTTCGCATACTGCGGCGAGTACTCTGCGGATTGTTGTTCGATCACCACAAGGCGCTCGCGGAACGGCGCGGTGCCCTCGCTGATCGCGGCCTTGAGCTCGGTCTGCTGCTCGGCAGTTAGACCCGGGATGGCGGACTTGGCATC
>JBOFET010000415.1:0-11063 GCA_051648225.1 Luteolibacter sp. | reverse complement strand
CCTGATTCGCCGACGCCGACGACTCATCCCGGAAAACTCAAACAGCCCGCAAGACTCAGGAATCCTCATTCAAACGGCGGGACAAACCTTCATTTCAGATGCCATGAAATCACCATTCACCCTTCTCGACTCCTCGGTTTCGATCCACAGCCCGCTCCCACAGAAAAGTCAACCACCCGCCCCCAAGAGCGCCTCCCGCCCCGCTTCCCACCGCGCCGCAGACGTGCCGGTGATCATCAATGGCCACGAGTATCTGTGCATCCCTCAGATTGATCGCCTGCCGGCATTCCTTCTGAGCGTCGTGTCGGATTCCGATTTCTGGCTCTTTGTCGGCAGCAATGGCGGCTTCACGGCCGGGCGCATTGACCCCGATCACGCGGTTTTTCCCTATCAGACTGCCGACCGGATTCTGGATCAGCCGAATGCCAGCGGCGTGCTGACCCAGCTCCTTTGTGATGACGTTTTCTGGGAGCCTTGGAACGGACGCTGCCCGTCAGCAGGCATCACCCGCCATCTTTACAAGCACGTGTGCGGCACCAGCGTGCTGTTCGAGGAAATCCATCAGGCGCTTGGTCTCCGCTTGCGCTGGGAACTGACGGCCAGCGAGCGCTTCGGACTGGTGCGGACCTGCCGCCTCGAAAACATCGGCGACCGCGCCCGGACTTTAAAAATGTTAGACGGCTGGCATCACCTGCTGCCCGCCGGAGTCACGCAGGAGACCTACGCCCGCTACAGCTATTTGGCGGCCGCCTACATGCGGCACGAGGCTTGCACCGAGAGCGGGCTGGGGATCTACACCCTCAACTCCGGCATCACCGACCGCGCCGAACCGTGCGAATCGCTGCGGGTGGCGTGCGCGTGGTCGATCGGGCTCGACGAGGCGACGCTCCTTCTATCAGACCATCAGGTGGATGCGTTCCGTCGCCAGACCGCAGTCCGACCGGAGACGGAAGCGCGCGGCGTTTTCGGAGCGCACCTTCTCGCCACACCGATCCATCTGGAACCCTCGGCCTGTCAGGAATGGATCGTCGTCGCGGACACCCGCCTCGACCACAGCGAGGTGTCCCGCCTGCGCGGGCGCTTGCTCGCCCCGGCGGATCTTCGCGCGGAAGTCACGGCGGACCTCGCAGCGGGGGTGCTCGCTCTCAAAAGGCGCATCGCCGGAGCCGGTGCCATCCAACAGAGCGCGGAGTCCGGCACCAGCGTCCATCACTTCGCCAACGTGCTCTTCAACTGCATGCGCGGCGGCACCCTTCACGACCACTACCGTTTTCCGAGCAGCGACTTCGGCGCGTTTCTGAAATGCCGCAATCTCGACGTGCTGCGCAGACATCAGGACTGGGTGTCCTCACTGCCGGAAAATTGCAGCTTGCAGGAACTTTCCTCACTCGCCGCAGCCCAGGGGGATCCACCGCTTTCGCGTCTCGCCGGGGAATATCTGCCGATCTGTTTCAGCCGCCGCCATGGCGATCCCAGCCGCCCGTGGAACCGTTTTGAAATCCACACCAAGGATGCGGAAGGTCGCCCGCTCTTCGCCTACGCGGGGAACTGGCGCGACATTTTCCAGAACTGGGAGAGCCTTGCCTACAGCTATCCGCTCTGCTTCGGGTCGATGATCTCAATCTTCCTGAACGCCTCCACCGCGGACGGCTACAATCCCTATCGGATCACCCGCTCCGGCGTCGATTGGGAGGTCTTCGACGCCAGCGACCCGTGGAGTCACATCGGCTACTGGGGTGACCACCAGATCATCTATCTGCTCCGTCTGTTGGAGGGCCAGGAGCGATTCAGTCCAGGCCTGCTCACCACCCGGCTCAACGACCGCTGCCACACCTACGCGAGCGTCCCGTATGAAATCGGCGGCTTCGATGAGCTCGTGAAAGACCCGAAACATTCTATCCGGTTTAACGAAACCCTCCACCAGCAACTCGCCGCGCGCGCCGGACTCATCGGTGGCGATGGGAAACTGCTAGCCAGTGCGGACGGCGAAATCATCCACGTCTCCCTCGCGGAAAAACTGCTCGTCCCGCTGCTGGTCAAACTCAGCAACCTCGTCCCCGGCGGCGGCATCTGGCTCAATACCCAGCGCCCCGAGTGGAATGACGCGAACAACGCGCTCGCCGGCTGGGGACTCTCCGTGGTGACCGTCTGTTACATGCGGCGCTATCTGGCTTTCCTCGACACCCTGTTCGACGCCCGTGCGGTGGCAGAGTTCGAGCTTTCCGAGCCGGTCGCCGAGCTGCTCGCAAGTCTCAGCGGAATCCTGCCTCAGGCCGCAGCCGCCGGTATGGATGATTCCGCGCGTTTCCGCGTCACCGAAGCACTTGGCCGCGCCGGCGAAAAGCACCGCAGCGCGGTCTATCAGCGCCGAGCGCTGGAGTTCACGTCCGTCGGTATCACCTCCGTGCGGGAGTTCA
Source organism: Luteolibacter sp. (assembly GCA_051648225.1). Lineage (GTDB taxonomy): Bacteria > Verrucomicrobiota > Verrucomicrobiia > Verrucomicrobiales > Akkermansiaceae > Luteolibacter. The sequence continues at coordinate 8,646 of JBOFET010000415.1, read as the reverse complement.
TCACGACCGCTCTCGCCGCCGTTGATGCCACACTGGTCACGAATCGCCGCGACGAGCATCTTTTTCACAGTTATAACCTGCTAGAGCTGGGTGATGGCAAGGCTGCCGTCCGTCATCTCGACCTGATGCTCGAAGGCCAAGTCGCCGCGCTCAGCAGTGGCATCTTGAAACCTGCGGAAGCGCTCGGGCTGATGGTTGCCCTGCGCGAAAGTCCGCTCTATCGAGAAGACCAGAACAGCTACCTGCTCTATCCGGACCGCGTCATCACGCCCTTCGCAGAGCGCAACACCCTGCCAGTGGAATGGAAAACCCGGATCCCGCAGCTTGCCGAATCCATCATCGCCGGCAGCCGCGACCTGATCCGCATCGACGGCGGCGGACGTGCCCATTTCCATCCGGATCTCACCAATGCCCGGGACCTCGACGCCAGGCTCGACCGGATCGCCTCCGAGGCCGGTCGCAAGGACGCCGTGCGGGCGGATCGTGCCGGTGTGTTAGAGCTGTGGGAAGAGGTGTTCCACCACCGTTCGTTCACCGGTCGCAGCGGCGCGATGTTCGCCTTCGAAGGCCTGGGAAGCATTTACTGGCACATGGTCGCCAAGCTGCTGCTTGCCTTGCAGGAAATCCATACCGCCGCCGTCCGCGACATGCCAAACGCGGCAGAAACCCTACTGCTTGCCGGGATCTATGACAACATCCGCAACGGCCTCGGATTCACCAAGGATTCGAAAACCTACGGTGCCTTTCCGACCGATCCGTATTCCCACTCGCCTCGCCACCGGGGCGCCCAGCAACCGGGGATGACCGGCCAGGTCAAAGAGGAAATCCTCACCCGCATGGGCGAACTCGGCGTCCACATCGACGGCGGCTGCGTGCGATTCCATCCCGTCCTTCTCAAGCCTAGCGAGTTCTTCACGGTCCCGCACGCGTTCGAGTTCATCGACCTCCAGGGTGGTGTGCAAACCTGGAAGCTCGGAGCGGGCACACTCGCCTTCACAGCGTTTCAAGTCCCGGTCTGCTACGTGCTCGGCGAGCATGCCGCGATCCAACTGGCATTTTCCGATGGCCGGTCGCTCGCCATCGAGGGCAATCTCCTGCCGCTGGAGCACAGCCGGAGTCTGTTTGAGCGCGGTGGAACGGTTCAATCGATCACCGTGACGATTCCAGAATCCCAGCTGTAAGCCCGCTTTTAAAACCCATGAAATTATCCATTCAGGAAAAGGTCGGTTACGGCCTTGGAGACACCGCAAGCAACTTCGTCTGGGCGCTGATGATGAATTTCATCATGTTCTTCTACACCGACATCTTCGGCATCACCGCGGCGGCGGCGGGTACGATGTTGTTGTTCGCCCGCTTTACCGACGGGGTCTGGGACTTTTTCGTAGGGGCCGTGGCGGACCGGACGAAGACCCGCTGGGGGCGGTTCCGTCCCTATCTGGTCTGGTTGTGCGTGCCGCTGGCCGTCGTCTTTGTTCTCGCGTTCACCACCCCCGACTTCAGCGACTGGGGGAAACTCGTTTGGGCCTGGACCACTTACAATGCGCTGATGCTGCTCTACTCGGCCATCAATGTCCCCTACGGCGCGCTTTCCGGCGTGATGACCGATGATCCGCTGGAACGCACCAGCGTGAACAGCTACCGGATGGTGCTCGCCCAGATCGGCGGCATCGTCGCGAACTCGAGTTTCCTCCTGCTCATCGGCAAGTTCGGCGGCGGAAACCAACAGCTCGGCGCACAGCGCACCGTCATGCTCTTCGCCTCGGTGGCCGTGGTCTTTTTCCTGATCTCTTTCTACACCACCCGCGAGCGCATCCAGCCGCCGCCGGGTCAGAAAACCAAGATCACGGCAGACGTGAAGACCCTACTTTCTAACCGGCATTGGATCATGATGTTTGTCGCCGGCATCGTCAATATCACCTTCGCCGTGGTCCGTGGGACAGCCGGCATTTATTACCTCAAGAGCTTCCTCGTCTGGAATGACGCCCGCATCGCCACCTTTTTCCTGATCGGCGGCCTTTCCATGATCTTCGGGGCGATGCTCACCAAGTTCGCCGTCAGAGCCATCGGCAAGAAGGGATCGTTTATTTCCAGCATGGTGCTCGTCGCGCTAACAGCCATTCCGTTTTACTTCATCAAGGCGGATCAGACCGCGCTCGTCTTCACCTTCCATATTCTTGGAATGATCTTCGCCGGTATCAACGCGACGCTCTACTGGGCGCTGGTCGCGGACACTGCGGATTTCGCGGAGTGGAAATTCGGCGTGCGTACGACCGGCATTATTTTTTCCGCCACCACCTCCTCGCAGAAAGCCGGCATGGGCATCGGCGCGGCCTTTGCCGGGTGGTTGCTCACCCACTTCGGCTACGTGGCGAATGCGGTGCAGTCGGCAGAGTCCATCCACGGGATTTTGCTTCTCAACAGCCTCATCCCGGCCGCCGGACTGCTCTTCCTCGCCTCCCTGTTCACGCTATACGGCCTGAACGAAAATCTCTGCAAAACCATGCGTGAGGATCTGGCGGCCCGCCGGGGGAGTTAGAACTTTGCGGAGGGCAATCATGCACCCGCCGCGATCAAATCCGCCAGATGACCGCCGTGGGCTGTGACCCACTTGCCTTTTCTAACGACCTTGGTGAAGCCGATGCCATTGGCCGCAGCTGCTTTAAACACTTCCCACGCCTGGGTGGCGAGGATGCCGGAAACAATCAGGTCGCCGCCGGGCGCGAGGGATTTCGCGATCACGGGCCAAGCTTCGATGAGGATGGTGGAAAACAGGTTGGCGAGCACCACGTCGTAGCCTTTTTTGCGCGGCTTCCATTTCAGGACGTCCTGCTCCTTCATGAGAATGTCCGGCGTGCCGTTGCGTTCGAGGTTCCGGATGCCGACGGCCACGGCGAAGGGATCGAAATCACAGGCGAAAGTCTCGCCAGCACCAAGCTTCTTGGCGGCGATCGCTAACACGCCCGTGCCGGTGCCAAGATCGGCGACGGTCCAGTCAGCGCCTTTCCTCGCCCGGGCCACATCGACGAGCAGGCGCAGGCAGGTGGAGGTGGTGGCGTGATCGCCGGTGCCGAACGCCATTTCCGGCGGGATGACGATGACCTCGCGCTTCGGGTTCGCTTGCCGGAGCGCGGCAAGTTCCTTCGGGCGCTTCTCGGCGGTGAGGATGAAAACGTCGCGCACTTTGACCGGGCGTGGCGCCTGGACGGGCCTGTTCCACTCGGCGTCGGTCATTTTCCGGACATCGCCGCCGAATTGGGAGGCGATGGTGTTCGCTTCCTTTTGCGTGTCGCAGAAAAGGCGGATGCGGATGGATTTACCGCCTTTGACCATCTCGATAACCAGATTTGGATTGGCGGAAAACCGTTCTTCCCAAGCATCCATCGACTTCGCGGCGGAGAGTTTCGACCAGACGAACATAGAGAGCTGTGGTGGGGGACGTGGTCTTGGAAGATTGGAGCGGGCGATGAGATTCGAACTCACGACATCCACCTTGGCAAGGTGGCGCTCTACCACTGAGCTACGCCCGCGTCGGGATACGCGTCCGGGACTTTCTACATGGGCACTCGGGGCCGACAAGCCAAATTTTGCAAATTTTCCATGTTCATTTTTCCAGCTCCGGGTTTCCCTTGCTGCGCCCATGTCCGATAAGCTCGCTGAAATCATCGCCACCAAACACCACGAAGTCACCGCCCTGATGCCCCGCGCGGCGCTGTTGCGGGCGGCTGCCCTCCAGCGCAACGATTTCGGCGGGTTCCGCGCGGCTTTGGACCGTGGGCCGGGCCGGCTGGGCGTCATCGCCGAGGTGAAAAAGGCATCTCCATCCGTCGGTCTCATCGATCCGGATTTCGATCCCGTGCGCCAAGCAAAACGCTATCTGGAAGGTGGGGCTTCGTGTCTTTCTATCCTTACCGACGAGAAGTATTTCCAAGGATCACTCAGCTATCTCTCGCAGATTTCAAAATTTTCCAACGCCCCGCTGCTGCGCAAGGATTTCACCATTCACGAAGTGCAGATTCACGAGGCGGTGGTCACTGGAGCAGATGCCATTTTGCTGATCGTCGCCGCTCTGGATGACGAATTGCTCCGGCGGCTTTACGATGAAGCGAAGTCCCTGATGCTCGACGTGCTCGTGGAAGTCCACGACCTGCGGGAAATGGAACGTGCTCTGGAACTTGGCGCTGACCTCATCGGCGTGAACAACCGGAATTTGAAGACCTTCGCCGTCGATCTCGCCACCACCGAGCAACTCGCCGAAGAGGTGCCGGACGATGTGCTGCTGGTCTCCGAAAGCGGCATCAAGTCGCTGGAAGACGCCCAACGTGCGCTTGACGCTGGTGCGAACGCGGTGCTCATCGGCGAGGCGCTGATGCGTGCGCACGATCCGTCCCGCGAAATCGAGGCTTATCTGGCCCTCGGGAGTGATGCCTATTGCCGGGAGTGATTTCCCGGTCGCCGGCATGGACCGCGAATTCGGTTTTTCCTTCTTCAGGGGATCCTGGTGGGGCAGTCAAAGTGCGATTTTCCAGTGCCCCAGGCCCACTAAGAGTGTCTCCCATAAAAGATTTTCAACTTCTGCGGGAGGCGGGTAAAAATTAGAAAAAAGATCAAAATAGGGCTTGTCAGGTTGGGTTTGATTCCTAGAGTCGCCCCCCCCACAGCGAGGGCCACTGACGAATTCACTTCGAAGCAGCTCAAATTACAGGGAAAATTTATCGGGTGCAGCTCCGGAAAAAAGCTTCAACAAGGCTGCCTTGTCGACGCTCCGGTTTGCCCTCATGGGAAAATCAGAACCACCGCAAGGAAATCATGCCGACCATCAATCAGCTCGTTCGCAAGGGACGCCTCACTCCGGCCGAAAAGTCGAAGTCACCCGCTCTTGTCAACTGCCCACAGCGCCGCGGAGTATGTCTTCAAGTCATGACTCGGACGCCCAAGAAGCCTAACTCGGCTCTCCGTAAAGTGGCCAAAGTGCGCCTCACCAACGGATTCGAAGTCATCGCCTACATCGGCGGTGAAGGCCACAACCTCCAGGAACACTCCATCGTCCTCGTTCGCGGCGGACGGGTGAAGGACCTTCCGGGTGTGCGCTACCACATCGTTCGTGGTTCGCTCGATACCCTCGGTGTCGATAAGCGCCGTCAAAGCCGCTCCAAATACGGTGCGAAGCGTCCGAAACCCGGTGCCGTCGCCGCTCCTGCCAAAAAAGGCGGGAAGAAGTAATTCTCAATCCAACTAACCAACCATCCCAACGCCATGCCACGCCGCAAGCGCATCTTTACCAAGCCAGACCGTCGCGATCCTCGCTACGATAGCGCTCTCGTTGGTCACCTTATTACCAAGGTGATGGAATCTGGAAAACGTTCGCTCGCCCAGCGCATCGTTTACGCCGCAATCGATCGCGCCAATGAAGGCGTGGATACCATCGATCCTCTCGAAGTGATCACCCGTGCTGTGGAAAACACCAAGCCACGCGTGGAAGTGAAATCCCGCCGCGTCGGTGGTGCCACTTATCAAGTGCCGCTTGAAGTCGCTCCGGACCGCTCCGAGTCGCTCTCCATGCGCTGGCTCGTCAACTACGCCCGCAACCGCAAGGGCACTCCGATGCACGTCGCTCTCGCCAACGAGATCAAGGACGCTGCTAACAATCAAGGCAGTGCCGTCCGCAAACGCGACGACGTGCACAAGATGGCGCAAGCCAACCGCGCCTTCGCTCACTTCCGGTTCTAATTATCAGATAGCGCTCCAGCCATTCCGTCCGTGAATCCGAACAGTCCAAAACGCCAATATGTGCTAGAGCGCACCCGAAATATCGGGATCGCCGCGCACATTGACGCGGGCAAGACGACGCTCACCGAGCGGATCCTGTTCTATACAGGGATGATTCACAAAATCGGCGAAGTCCACGATGGTGGCGCGACGACCGATTGGATGGAGCAGGAGCGCGAGCGCGGCATCACCATCACTTCCGCAGCCGTCACCACCGAGTGGTGGCAGCATGAGGAAGAGGGGATGACCAAGCTTTTCCCAGGTGAGAAGCAGCGCATCAATATCATCGATACTCCGGGACACGTTGACTTCACCGCTGAAGTCGAGCGGTCCCTTCGCGTGTTGGATGGTTGCATCGTCGTTTTCTGCGGTGTCGCCGGCGTCCAGCCGCAAACCGAAACCGTCTGGCGGCAAGCTTCGAAATACCACGTTCCACGGATCGTGTTCGTCAACAAGATGGACCGTACCGGCGCGAATTTCGACAGCGTCTTCCACGAGGTGAAGGATAAGTTAGGCGCGAATGCCGTGCGGATCCTGATACCAATTGGTGCCGAAGACCAGTTGATCGGTCAGATCGACGTGGTGAACCAAAAGGCGATTTATTACTCCGACGACGACAAGTTTGGCTCCACCTACACGGTGAAGGAACTTGAGGGCAATCTCATCGATCTTTGTAAACAGGCCCACGACGAACTCGTCAACGCCGTTGCTGATGTTGATGATGTCGTGGGCGAAAAATTCCTCAACGAAGAGCCGATCACTCTCGAAGAGCTGAAGCAAGGCATCCGCCGCGCAACGATAAACAACCTGCTAGTGCCCGTCGCTGGTGGTTCCGCTTTCAAAAACAAAGGAGTCCAATACCTGCTCGACGCGGTTCTCGACTACCTCCCAAGCCCGCTCGACATTCCGGCGGCCATCGGCATGGATCCCGATGATCATGAGAAACACATCGAAGTCATCACTTCGGATAACGAAAAGTTCGTTTCTCTCGCATTCAAACTCTGGGCCGACAAGTTCGTTGGCAAACTCGTTTTCTTCCGCGTGTATTCCGGTGTCATCCGCAAGGGCGACACCGTTTATAATCCCCGGACCCGCCGCTCCGAGCGCGTTGGTCGTTTGATTCAAATCCAGGCGAACGAGCACAAGGACATCGACGCCTGTTACTCCGGTGACATTGCCGCCATGGTCGGCATCAAGAATGTCACCACCGGCGACACGCTCGCCGCCGAAAACCACGATGTGGTTCTCGAACCCCCGACTTTCCCGGAACCGGTCATTTCGATGGCCGTCGAGCCGAGAACCAAAGCCGACCAAGAGAAGCTTGGCATGGCACTCGGTCGTCTATCCGAAGAGGACCCGACCTTCATGGTCAAGACCGACGAGGAAACCGGCCAGACCATCATTTCCGGAATGGGTGAGCTTCACCTGGAGATCATCATCGATCGCATCCGCCGCGAGTTCAAAGTCGAGGCTAACACCGGTGCTCCTCAAATCGCCTATCGCGAAACCATCACGCAAGCAGCGGGTGGCGAAGGCAAGCTGATCAAGCAATCTGGCGGCCGCGGCCAATACGGCCACGTGATTATCGCCATCAAGCCTAACGAAAAGGGCAAGGGACTGACCATCGAAAACAAGGTGATCGGTGGCACCATTCCTAAAGAATATATCAACGCGGTTTATAAAGGCATCAACGAGTCGATGACCAACGGCATCATCGCCGGTTATCCCGTGATCGATGTCCATGTTGAAATCCTCGATGGCTCCTACCACGACGTTGATTCCAACGAAAACGCTTTCACCATGGCGGCCATTTTCGCCATGAAGGACGGCTTCAAGAAAGCAAAGTCCATTTTACTCGAGCCCATCATGGCCGTCGAAGTTTCCACCCCTGACGATTACCAAGGTGACGTCATGGGCGACCTCAGCCGCCGTCGCGGGCAAATCCAGAATACGGAATCCAAAGGCAAGCTCTCCATCGTGCATGCCAATGTTCCGCTCAAGGAAATGTTTGGCTATTCGACAGCCGTTCGCACCCTTTCCTCGGGGCGTGCCTCGTATGCGATGACTCCATCGCATTTCGAGCAGGTCCCAACCAATATCGTCGAAGAAATCGTCAGTGACCGCCTCGGCTAACTGATCCTGATTACTCGCCCTGTAGCCAACCACGTAAACCGTCAAACAACTTCTCCACCATGGAAAATCAGAAAATCCGCATCCGCCTGCGCGCCTTCGACCATCGCGCCATCGACCGCTCCGCCCAAGAAATCGTGGAGACCGCCAAGCGCACGGGAGCCCGTGTTGCCGGACCGATCCCGCTTCCGACCCGTATCGAAAAGTTCACGGTCAACCGTTCGGTTCACGTGAACAAGAAGTCGATGGAGCAGTTCGAAATCCGCACTCACAAGCGCCTTCTCGACATCGTCGATCCTACCGCCCGCACCGTGGATGAGCTCAAGAAGCTCAACCTGCCAGCCGGTGTCGATATCACCATCCGTATCTAAGTTCAGGAGCGTCTGTTTCTTTAGTTTCCAATTCTCTAATCTCTAATTCTTTTATCGCCATGTCACTCGGCCTCCTCGGCAAAAAAATCGGTATGACCCGCCTGTTCGACCAACAGGCCGGCATCATGATCCCTGTCACTGTTATCGATGTTTCCGGTAACACGATTCTTCAATCGAAGACCCCTGAAACCGACGGTTACACCGCGGTCCAAGTCGGCTACGGCGATCAAAAGGAACAACGCGCCACCAAGCCTGCTCTCGGCATCGCCAAGAAGGCCGGTTGCGCTCCAAAGCGTTTCATCCAGGAATTCCGCGTCGAAAACGGCGTTGAGCTTCCAGCGGTTCATCCAGGTCTCGAAACTTTCACCGAAGGCCAATG
>JBOFET010000414.1:0-13597 GCA_051648225.1 Luteolibacter sp. | reverse complement strand
TGTGGGTTGGTATTGAGTGGGTTGTGAATTCTTGGAGACGGTGGAAAGAAGAGCGATGCAGGGCAATTTGGAGTGGGATTGAAGGTTAATTTTTGTGAAATAAAGGTGCAAAATGATGAAATTGAGGTGAATTTCGAGGTGTTAGGTGTGACAGATCGGGTGTCCCATGTTTGGGGGACGCGGAGCTGGGGTTGCGGGGACTAGGGGCTGAAATGTGCTAGCCTCTAGCCACTGGCCCCTCCCGACCATGAGGGGTGAAAGTGAAGATCAAGGGGGGCGGGGCGGCGATTTTTGAGCGGTTTCTTTCGCGGCGCATTGGCTGCCCTCTCGGCGAGAGGGAACCTTTTTCGAAGAATGGGGCGGATAAGGTATTTTCTGATTTGCGGGTTGCTCGGAGTTGAGGAAAGGAGTAACGAGTCACTTATGAAATCGAGTTTCACCGCGATTGCAAAAGAAGAGGAAGGATGGTGGATTGGTTGGATCGAGGAGGTGCCAGGGGTGAATGCCCAAGAACGAACGAAGGAAGCATTGCTAGAATCGCTGCGGGAAATCCTGGTAGAGGCGCTGGAATTCAACCGGGAGGAGGCGAGGGAATCCGCGCGTGGCAACTACACCGAAGAAATCCTAACGGTATGAAACGCAAGGCCTTCCTCAGGCACTTGGCGTCCCAGGATTGCGAGCTGGTGCGGGAGGGAGGGAACCACTCATGATGGCGAAACGTGAAGACGAACAAGCGCTCCGCAATACCCCGGCATCAGGAGGTGAAAGATTTACTGGTGAGGAAGATCTGCAAGGATCTTGGTGTCGAAGAGCCTTGAGCCACCTCAGGGAAAGGAAAAATGAACGGCAGAGGCGCGGAGGGAGCTAAGGGAACGCGAACCCGGGGTTGTGGATGTGAAGATCTAGGCAGGCGGGTGAAGAGGCAATGAGGGCGAAAGTGGGGGATCAAGAGGGGCGGGCGGCGGTTCTTGAGCAGATTCTTTCGCGGCTCATTGGCTGCCCTCTCGGCGAGAGGGCGCTACCTTTTGGCGGTTTAGGGTTCGAGGATGGGGAGATTTGGGAAGGTGGGAAGGAAGTCCCGGGGATTGCGGGTGATGAGACCGAGGCGATTTGAGGCGAAGGCGCCGATGAGAATGTCGGCGACAGGGCGCTTGGCGATGGTGCCGGAGCGCCGAGCGAGGACGTGGGAATGCCACGCGAGGTGGGCGGCTTCGGTGTCTGCGACGGTCCAAAGTGCGGTGTAGTCGATTCCGGCCTGGTGAAGGAAGCGCTTTTGCTCATCCAGATCTCCACCGAATGCGGGGGATAACTCGATGTGAGTGACCGAGGAGATGATGAGCCCCTCTGACAAACGCTCTTGAAGGAGGCGGGCGGAGGGGAGACCGAATTCAGGGTCGTCTTCAAGGACATCAAGGACGACGCAGGTATCGACGACCCAAGTCATTCGCCCTCCCGGAGTTCGCGCATCCAGTCAGCGGTGCGGCGTGGCGGTGCTTCGCGGATGCGGCGGGCATAACCGAGCACGGCCAAGGGGCCGAGAGCTTGATCAGGGTGCAGGGAAACGCGGATCTCACGATCGGAGACTTGCTCCCAGTGGAGTTTCTGGCCGGGGAGGATTCCCATGGCGCGGCGCAGGCCAGCGGGGACGGAGACTTGTCCGCGCTCGGTGATGACGGAATCATTCATTGGGAGTTTTTATCATGTCGATTTGTCATGTCAAGGGAGAGGGAGGAAGAATGAACTGCGGAGGCGCGATGGTCGCAAAGGGACGCGGAGCTGGAGTTGTGGAGGGGAGGCAGCTTCGTGATTTTTGATTTCCGCTTTCTGCATTCTCACGTCTGCCCTTGTCCCATTATTTAGTGACATGACAAGTTTCGGGGAATGGTGCACTTCTCTCCTGTCGAGGGGAGAGGTCCCCGGTTTCTTTTTCATGACACAGCTTTGGAGGCCGCACGGGTGTGCGGCCTCTTTTGTTTTTGGGGGGAGTTTTTGGGCTTGGCGGTTGGAAACCGCCGCCACGGAAGTTGAGGATTGCAGACTGGGGAATGGGGAATAGAAAGCGGCGGAGCTTTTCCGAGCTGATTTTTTCCCATCCATTCAATCATCCCCAATCCCCTGCCCCAGCCATGTCATCCGCATCTTCCAACCCGCCCTCCGCCGTCGTGATCGGCGGGACCATCGCCATCGACCACGTGAAGACTCCGGAGGCGGAGGGAGCGAACCTGCTGGGAGGATCGGCGGCGTATGCGGCGCTGGCGGCATCGTTTTTCAGCCGGCCGGTGGCGCTGATCGGGATCATCGGGCATGATTTCCCGCAGGAGCATCTGGCGATGCTGGAAGCGCGGGGCATCTCGCTGGACGGGGTGGAGCGCTCGGAGAACGAGTCGTTCACGTGGTCCGGAGAGTATCATGCGAACATGAACGAGCGGACGACGCACCGGGTGGGGCTGAATGTGCTGGAAAGCTGGCAGGTGAAGGTGCCAGCGGAGTCGGCAGGGGCGGCGGTGGTGGTGCTGGCGAACATGTCGCCGGACAACCAGATGGAGATGCTTACCCAATGCGGAATCGGGAACTCGGAACGCGGGATAGGGAAGAGGTTCGTGATTGCGGATACGATGGATCTTTGGATCGAGATCGCGAACGGGCGCTTGCATGAGGTGCTGCCGCACTTGGATTTATTTGTGCTGAACGAGGGGGAGGCGCGGGAGCTGGCGGGGACGTCGAACCTGATCAAGGCGGGACGGTTGCTGCTGGAGAAGGGTCCGCGGCATGTGGTGGTGAAGCTGGGGGAGTTCGGGGCGATTTTGTTTTCGGCCGGGGAAGATTCCGGGGTGGAGTTGTTCCGGGCATCGGCGTGGCCGCTGGAGGCGGTGGCGGATCCGACGGGTGCCGGGGATACGTTCCTGGGGGCGATGGCGGGCTATCTGGCGGCGCAGGGGGCGCCGCCGTATGATGCGGCAGCCCTGCGGCAGGCGATCGTGCAGGGGTCGATGCTGGCTTCGTTCACGTGTGAGGCGTTTTCGACGCGGCGGCTGGAGGAGCTGTCGATGGAGGATTTGGGGGAAAGATTGGAGTTGTTCCGGGCGACGACGGCGTGGTGAGTGCGGTGGCGCGCTACCTGGTTGCTCCTCTTTTGCGGCGCATTGGTTGAAGAAGATGAATGAATGAAAGCCGGGATGAATCCCGCGGTCCCGGGGGAACTTCGCCGTTGGCGAGTTGTGTTTGAGGATTAGGCCGTTGGGGAACCTGGAGCTTGCGAACTTCCGCGCGGAATAAATTCCGCGCTCCAGTTCGTGGCGGCTTGGATGTCATCAGCCCTGAGCAAGTCGGAGACGATGACGACGCGGCGGGCGCCGGCGGCGAGGACTTGGGGGAGGGTTTGGCGGGTGATGCCGCCGATGCAGAAGGCGGGGATTTGCGAACCGACCTCGCGCTCCATGGTGGCGATTTCCTGGAGGCCGATGGCGGGGCGGCCGGCTTTGGTGGGAGTGGGGAAAAGCGGGCCGAAGCCGATGTAGTCGAAGCCTTCTTCCAAGGCGGCGCGGGCTTGGGCAAGGGAATGGGTGGAGCGGCCGAAGAGGAAGGGGGTGGATTTGAGATTTGAGATTTGAGATTTGAGATTGGGAGAAGAGGAGGATGAATGAATGAATGAAGGCCGGGATGAATCCCGCGGTCCATTTTGGGAGGGACGAATGAATGAATGAAGGCCGGAATGAATTCTGCGGTCCGGGGGGAGCGGGCCGTCGTCTTGGCCGAGGTGGACGCCGTCGGTGCCGAGTTCGAGGGCGAGTTCGAGGTGGTCGTTGAGGATGAAGGGAACTCCAGCGGCGCGGCAGAGCGGGAGGAGCTTCTCGGCGACGCGGCGGATGATGGCGAGGTCGTAGCTCTTGGCGCGGAGTTGGAGGAGGTGGGCTCCGCCGTTGAGGAGGGACTGCGTGACTTTTTCCGCATTTTCCTCGGGGATGTAGCCGAGGTCGAGGATGCAGTAGAGGCGGGCGGCTTGGAGGTGGGGCATTATTTTTCTCAGAAGAAAGAGGTAGGGAGCGGGACGCCCCGACTACCTTGATGAATGAATGCAAGGGACAGGAATGTCCCTTCTCCTTATGGTTTGCGCGCTTCGAGATAGCGGGCGACCCAGCCAATGTCGTAGGTGCCGGCGGCGAAGTCCGGGTGGGCGATGATTTCCTGTTGGAAAGGGATGGTGGTCTTGATGCCACGGATCATGAACTCGGCGAGGGCGCGCTTCATGCGGGCGATGGCGATCTCGCGAGTGGCTCCGGTGACGATGAGCTTGGCGATCATGGAATCATAGTGCGGCGGGACGGTGTAGCCGGAGTAAACGTGGGTATCGACGCGGACGCCTTTTCCGCCGGGGGCATACCAAAGCTCGATGGTGCCGGGGCTGGGAGTGAAGTTGTTGAACGGGTCCTCGGCATTGATGCGGCACTCGATGGAGTGGCCGCGGGGGGTGGCTTCGAGCACGTGATGGGAAAGCGGCTCGCCGGCGGCGACGCGGATTTGCTCCTTGATGAGCTCGCAGCCCATGACTTCCTCGGTGACCGGGTGCTCGACCTGGATCCGGGTGTTCATTTCCATGAAATAGAAATTTTCGGCGGCCTCATCGACGAGATATTCGATGGTTCCGGCGTTCTGATAGCCGATGTTTTTGATGAGGTTCACGGAGGCCTCACCCATGCGGGCGCGAAGCTCGGGGGTGAGCAGGGGCGACGGGCATTCCTCGATGATTTTCTGGTTCCGGCGCTGCATGGAGCAGTCGCGCTCGCCGAGGTGGATGAAATTTCCGTGGGAATCGCCGATGACCTGGAACTCGATGTGGTGGGGATTGAGGACGAGTTTTTCGAGGTAGCAATCGCCATTTCCGAAGCAGGCGATGGCTTCGTTCGACGCGGCTTGGAAAAGGCTGATGAATTCCTCCTCCTTGAAACAAGGACGCATGCCGCGGCCACCACCGCCGGCGGTGGCTTTGATCATGACGGGGAGGCCGATTTTGCGAGCCTCGACGAGGGCGGCTTCCGCGTCGGCCATGATGCCGGAGCCGGGGGTGATGGGGACGCCGTTGGCGATGGCGGTGGCGCGGGCGGTGGCCTTATCGCCCATCATGGAAATGACCTCAGCGGAGGGGCCGATGAAGGTGATGCCGGAGCTGGCGCAAATTTCCGCAAAGCGGGCGTTTTCCGAGAGGAATCCGTAGCCGGGGTGGATGGCATCCGCGCCGGTGATCTCGGCAGCGGCGATGATGCGGTCGATCTTGAGATAGGATTCCTTGCTGGAGGCGGGGCCGATGCAGACGGATTCGTCGGCGAGCTGGACGTGCATGGAGTCCACGTCGGCCTCGGAGTAAACGGCGACGGATTCGATATCCAGCTCGCGGCAGGCGCGGATGATGCGGAGGGCGATTTCGCCGCGATTGGCGACCAGGACGCGTTTGAACATTTGAAGAGGATCGTGGATTGGGGATCGTGGATCGAAGATCCTTATTTGATGCGGAAGAGCACGTCGCCGTATTGGACGGGCGTGCCGTCTTCGGCAACCATCGCACAGATGGTGCCGGATTTTTCGGCCTTGATCTCGTTCATGACCTTCATGGCCTCGATGATGCAGAGGGTCTGGCCGATGGAGACGGCGGAGCCGACTTCGACGAAGGTGGGGGCGTCCGGGGCGGGCTTGGTGTAGAAAGTGCCGACCATGGGCGAGGTGATGTCCACACCATCGGAGACGGGGGCCGGGGCGGGAGCGGAAATGGCGGCGGCCGGAGCAGCGGGGGCGTAGGACGGGACCTGACCGGAGGGCATGGCGGCGAGCAGGCTGCGGAGGTCGTCGATGTCGGCGCCTTTTTTCAACTTCAGGTGGAAGTCCTTCTTCGTGAGGTCGAAGTGGGTGAGCCCGTGCTCATTCATGAGTTCGACGATTCGACGGATTTCCTGGAGGTCCACGTGTAGAGAAGGTTGGGAGTTGGTGAAACGAGGTGAAACCCGGCGGGATGCAGCTCGTGCGGGGTAGCTAGAAGGAGCGGGGAAAGAGCGTCAAGCGGGAACGGGGGGATGAATTTGAGATTTGAGATTTCAGATTTGAGATTCTTAATGCGGGGGTGATTGCGATGCAGCCGATGAATGTTCTCCCGCGGTCGGCGATGTCGGGGGAGTTTGTGCCGGAGGATTATTTCCGGAAATTCCGGCGGGAGGAAATTTGCCGGGTCGGGCGGGCGCTGGAGGTTGATCTGGGGTGCGGCGACGGATCTTTTCTGATCGGGATGGCGCAGGAGTATCCGGAGCGGGATTTTCTGGGAGTGGAGCGGTTGTTAGGACGGGTGCGGAAGGTGTGCAAAAAGCTGACGCGGCGGCGCTTGGAAAACGCGCGGGTGCTGCGGCTGGACAGCCGGTATGTGGTCGAGTGGCTGCTGCCGGAAGCGGAAATCTCGCGAATCCATCTGCTGTGCCCGGACCCGTGGCCGAAGCTGCGACACCACCGGCGGCGGACGATGCAGCTGGAGTTCCTGGAAGCGACGCGGAAGGCCTTGGTGCCGGGGGGGGAATTCCTGTTCATGACCGACCATGAGGAATATTTCGAGTGGGCGGTGGCGAAGGTGGCGGAGTTCGGGAAATTCGAACGACTGGAGTGGGAGGCAGATACTTTTTTCTATCCGAAGACGGATTTCCAGGTGCAATGGGAAACGGAGGGAAAATCGATGTTCCGGCTGAGGTGTCGGAAGTCGGTCAGCGGGGCTTGAGGGTGATGACTGACTGATCGACGAAGCCTTCCAAGCGAAGATTTCCAGACTCATCCACGCGCAGGGTGACAGCGCCGGTTTCTCCTTGGTGCATGACTTGGATGCCGCGGGATTTCCAGTAGAGGACGGACTTCGGGTCTCGCTTCTCGGTGATGGGGAAGTCCGCGTGGGAGGCGACGATTACCTGCGGGTCCACGGCGTCGAGAAATGGATCGGTGAGCGAGAGGTCGGTGCGGTGGCGACCGGCGACGATGACATCTGCCGAGACGTCCGTGGCGGCTTCCAGCAGCTCCGACTCGGCGCTGGTGCCGGCGTCACTGGTGAAGAGGATTTTCCAACCGCGCCAGTGGAGCCGGGAAATCGCGACGCGGTCGTCGGCAGAGGCGTTTTGCGAATGGGGATCCGGGGCGAGGAGGATTTCGAGTCGGGCACCGTCCGGCATGGGGAGTTCTGCGAGATCCGCGGCTTGCAGGACTTTGATCCCGGCGCGAGGGGCCGCGTCCCGCCAAGTGCGGAAGGCCGGGCTGCGGGATTTTTCTACGGGAAGGATGACTTGGCGGATGGGAAACGTGCGCCAGACCGCCTCCGCGCCGCCGAGGTGGTTGCCATCCGGGTGGCTCAGGACCACGGCGTCTGGCCGGATGCCTTGGCGGCGCAGCGAGGGTGCGAGCCGCCGCTTGAAGGAACCGGGATCCGCGCAATCCAGCAGCACCGCGCCGTTGCCACTGCCGGAGAAACAGGCCGCTCCCGCCCCGTACTCGAAATCGTAAATGACCAAGGCCGGCCGACGATCCCGCCGCAACTGGAAATTCCCGCCCGGTACTGCGGCGAAGATTTCCGCGGTCCACACGCAGCCCTTTGCCACGCAGGCATTCGCCTGATTGACGAGACTGGCGGCGGGCGTGGACACCCCGGAGACCGTCACTGCGAGCAGGGCCACGCTGAGTAAAACGAACACCAGCGGGATGAGCACCACTCCGGCCAGCACCGAGATCGGCGTGACCAGCCCGAAGTGCAGCGCGGTGAGCGGCGTGGACCCCACCCCCGCCGCCAGCGACACGCCGAGGGACTGGGCGAAATAGCGGCGGACTCCGAGCCACGCTTTTTGCCAACGGTTCATCATCGCCAGCGGCAGGTAGAGTTCCGGCTTCCCCATCCATGCGAAGAGCCGCGACGCCCAAGCAGTGCCGATCGCGATGGCGGCCACCACGCCGTAGGAAAGCTGCACGCCCGGCTGGAAAAGCAATCGCCCGTCCCAGAGCATGGCCACCAGCAGCACCGCGCCGAGGGCATTGAGCAGATCCGGCCGCCTGCGGAAAACGAAGGCCCCGAGAAATACCGCCGCCATCCATGCGGAGCGCACGGCCGGGGCACCATTTCCGGTCAACCACGAATAGCCGAAAATGAGCGGCAGCAGCGCCAGCACCGCCCACCGCCGGGGCACGCCGCAGCGCCTGAGCAGCAGCCAGCCGATGCCGCCCACCATGGTCACGTGCAGCCCGCTCACGGAAAACGCGTGCAGCGTCCCACTGTTCCGGAAGGCCGTGACCAGCTCTTCCGCGTCCGGCGGTTGCTCGCCGATGACCACCGCGCGGATGACGATGGCCTCCTGCGATTCCTCGGGCAGTCCCACCGCCACCTTATCCCGGAACCCACGGCGAATCCTCGCTCCGAGCGCTGCCCACTCCCCGGTGACCACCTGCCCCTCCACCCACGAGGCGCGGAAAACGGCCGCCACGCCCTGCCCGCGCAGCCAGGCCGCTTGGTCAAATTCCGCTGGATTCCGCATTTCGGGAAATGCGGTGAAACTCCCCTGCCCTCGCACCCAGGAGCCTGCGACTGGTGCTTCTCCCCTGCCCTCCCACCAGACTTTCGCCCCCGGCTGTGGGCCGTTCATCAAAACCACCGGAGCCACCCAGTATTTCCCGCCACCTTTGCCGTCCTTGAGCGCCCGGCCCTGCATTTCCCCACCTGCGGAGGCGAGCAATCGGATCTCCTGGCCATCCCGCTCCCCATTCCGCCACGTCAAAACCGAAGCGGCAATTCCCCCACACAGCAGCCAGGCTAGCGCGACCCGCCGGTTTTTCAAAATCGCGCCCGCCAGCCCGAAAAGCACCGCCACTCCCAGCCCGGCCGCCCAGCTTGTATCCGCCGCCAGCACGCAGCCCACCGTCGCCAGCGCGGCGGTGAACAACGGATGCCGGTCGCAAAACGCCGCCGATCTCCCGCGCCAGTCGTGGTGGGTTCGCCACATCGCGCACGGGCTTGGGAAATCAACCGGTTAGGAACGCCCACTGGCCGCCGCAGCGGCATCCGCCACCTCCCACTCGTGCAGCTTGTTGCGCGCGTTCGCCGAGTGGCGGGTTTCCGGAAATTGCTCGATCACTTGATTCATGATCGCCACGGCAGAGCCGCGGTTCCCCTCGACCTCGTCATAGAGTTCCGCCAGGCGGAAAAGGAAGTAAGCCGCGTCGTTCACCTCCCAGGCCTGGCTTTCCAACGCATGGCGGATGGTCGCAATGGCGGCGGCGGAGTCCTCGAGGTTGGTCTTCTGGATCTTCGCGATTTCCACCCACGGCAGGCGGTTGAGCGGATCCGCGGCGGCGGCTTGTTTGAATGCGGCGATCGCCCCTTCGTAGTCGCCCTGCGCCATCAGCGAGCGGGCGTCGTGCATGACGTCCTTCTCCACCATTTCCGCGCTGTCATAGACCGAGTGCGTGGCTCGCTCCGCGAAGAAGGGCAGCAGATACACGACGAAGAAAATCCCGACCAATCCGGCGCTGAGGAAAGTGAGCAGGATGCCATTGAAGGTTTTTTCACCTTCCATCGAGTTCAGGTCGGTCTCGAGTTTCGCCACTTCCTCTTCGGCGGTGCCGGTGTTCTCGAGTTGGTCGATCTTCGCAGTGAGCGCGGCCATCTCCTTGGTGGTGTTAGAATACATCATCCAACTTCCAGCGACGAGCGCCGCCAGCACCACCAGCGTGATCCATTTCATCATGCCGCAGGATGATTCATCCCGAGACGGGACTGGAAGCAAAATCGAGCGAAACTTAAAGGCGCCGGGCATTGCGCCCCTCGTCGATGAGTTTCCAGAAATGCTTCGAATTCGCCAGCGCCTCGTCCTCGGCCAGCGGCATCTTCGAACGGAAAAGGAAGTCCGAAAACGTGCCCTTGTGCAGCACCCGGTGCACGATCACCGCGCCGTCCCGCACCTCGAAGTAAAACCGATAGTCCTTCGCCCGGAACCGATAAAGCACCGTGCCGTCGCGCTCGATCCTACCGAAGCGCTCGCCCGTCAGATTTTCCAAATCCTGCTTGCCCACCTTGAACTCGTCGATCAGCTCAAGCTGCTCAAGCGTGTCGAGGGCGGAAAGCTCCGCCGCGCTGATTTCGTTAAAAACAATCTGAAACACCTCGCGACGCTAGCGGGCGGCAGGCGGTTTGCCAGCGTCAAGTGTGGCGGGCGATTTCCCGGCAATTTGAGTTTGGGTATTGCGTCCCGGAAATTTACCATCGCCACGTGCCCGACGGGAATCAGACAAGCCAATGGCGGACGGATGGAAAATTCTTCCGCGCCGGTGGCCGCCGCGTGCGGATGAATGCCGTCACTTACGGCCCGCTGCCCGGCGGCTGGCCGGAATCCTTCGCGGCGGATTTCGAAAAAATCGTGGCGGCGGGATTCAACACCGTCCGCCTGTATGAACTGCCGGACCAAGGACTGCTAGACGCTGCGGCGGAGCACGGCCTGGTGGTCTTCGGCGGCTTGAAATGGCACCAGAGCGCGGACTTTTTCCGCAATCCGGGCCTCTACTCGGCGGCAGTCGTCTCGCTGGCGGGCGGACTCAAGGAAATCGGTCGGCATCCCGCTCTCGCCGGAATCTACGTGGGCAACGAGATCCCCGCCGACCTCGTCCGCTGGATGGGTCCGGTGAAAGTGCGCGAGGCGCTCGAGGCGCTGATCACCACCGGCCGGGAACTCGCGCCGCACCTGCTTTTCGCCTACGCGAACTACCCGAGCACCGAATACCTCGAGCCGGAAAACGCGGATTTCACCGCCTTCAACGTCTATCTGGAGACCGAGCCCGAGTTCCGCCGCTACTTGAAACGGCTGCACCACATCGCCGGTGACCGGCCACTGGTGATCTCCGAGTTCGGCCTCGATTCCCGGCGCAACGGCCTCGCACGCCAAGCGGAAGTCCTCGGCTGGGCCACCCGCGCCACGCTCGATGTGGAGTGCGCGGGCATGACCGTTTACGCCTGGACCGACCGCTGGCAAAACGGAGGGGCCGAGGTGCTGGACTGGGACTTCGGCCTCACCGACCGCGCCGGCCACCCAAAACCCGCACTCTCGAATCTCAAATCTCAAATCTCAAATCTCAAATCCGACTCTCCGAGCTTCAGCATCATCGTCTGCACCCGCGACGGGAATCCCCGCATCGGCGATTGTCTAACTGCCATCGGGAACATGACCGGCGGCGGATTCGAGACCCTCGTCGTGGATGACGGTTCGGTGGATGGCACTGCTGACTTCGTGGAAAACCATTTCCCGTGGGTGCGGGTCCTGCGCCTGGAGGCCAGTGGCTTGAGCGCTGCTAGAAATGCGGGTGCCGCCGTGGCGCGCGGCGAGGTGCTGGCTTTCACCGATGACGATTGCGAACCGGATGCGGAATGGATCGCCCGCTTGCGCCCGGTTTTCCAAACCCACGACTGCGCGGCGGCAGGCGGGCCGAACTTGCCGCCAAGGCCGCGGAACTGGCAGGAGGCCGTCGTCTGCGCCGCGCCCGGAGCGCCCAGCCACGTGATGCTCGATGACGAGGAAGCCGAGCACCTGCCCGGCTGCAATCTCGCCGTCACCCGCGCCGCCTTCCACGCCATCGGCGGGTTCGATTCCCGGTTCCACACCGCCGGTGATGACGTGGACTTCTGCTGGCGTCTGCGCGATGCCGGTTTCCGCCTCGGCTTCGCCCCCGGAGCCTTCGTCTGGCACCGCCGGCGGCCGTCGATCAGCCGCTTCCTCCGCCAACAGCTCGGCTACGGCCATGCCGAGCGACTATTGTTAGACAAGCATCCCACACGCTTTTCCAAGCGCGGCGATGCGAAGTGGCAAGGCTTCATCTACGGCGGCGGCCCGGTCCGCGTGATGGCGGACTCCATCATCTATCACGGCCCGATGGGCGTGGCCGGCTATCAGTCCATCACCAACCGGATGCTGCCCCTGCGCGGACTGGATGCGGATTTCAATTTCCTCAAATCTCGGCTCGCGCTCGGGGTCGTGAAATTCATCCAGCCACGCCTCCGCGCGTGGGCAAGGAACCGCAGGCTGTGGCACGGCAGCGGGTGGCGGGTCACCGTGGATTCACTTGGCGACTTCGAGGAATTCACCATCGACTCCCCCGCTGGATATGACCGGGACCACTTCATCAAGCTGATGCTCACCCGCCACTGGAAACCCGCCGGAGAGACCGCTGCGTGGGACCTCGAAAAATACGGGAACCGCCTGCTGTTCGCCACCGAGCGCGGCGAGGGACGCTTCAAGCGCACGCTGGTCCGCTTTTGGGGGAACCGCAAGTCAGTCACGCTGCCGGTCGATTTCAAGTGACCGGAATTTCGCAGGACACTCTTTTTCAAATGGCCTCCACCCGCACGATCACGTTCATGCTCTCAAACGCATCGGACGGCCCTGCCCATGAACCCGAGATCGGCGAGGCCTTTTCCTGCTCGCGGGTGACCGCCACCGTCACATGCTCGGAGCCGGCCATCTTGTTGTTCGTCGGGTCGAAGCCGCGCCAGCCCGCACCGGGCAGATAGATCTCCGTCCACGCATGGGTCGCGCCGTGCTGCCCTTCTCCCATCTGGATGTAGCCGGTCACAAAACGTGCCGCGAATCCCAGGTGCCGCGCCGTTTCCATCATGAACACCGCGTAATCCCGACAGGATCCGGTCCCCTTTTTCAAGGTCTCGCACGGCAGCTGGACGCCGTATTCCTCACGCCAGGTGTATTGGATCGCGTTGAAAACCGCCGTATTCAGGCGCTGCAACAGCTCCAGCGTGTTGACGATGGTGCCCGCTTGATAGACTCCGCGCAACCACTCTAACAACTTTTCCCCATCATGCGGGTAACTTGGAATCCGGAACGGGAGAATATCGATTTGCTCATCGGCGGGATATTGGAACGGATACTCAAGAGCCAGGCTGGCGATGCTGAACTCCTGCAAACGCTCTTCATTCAAATCCACGATCAGATCGCTGTGGATTCGAAGCAGCGTGGAGGGTTCCAGGAAAGTAAGCATCGCAATCGAGTTTCCTTGGATGTCCCGCAGCCAGTCCACCGAGCATCTCGGCAAGGCTTCCACCGAGGCATGGACGATCCGGAGATCATGCCCCTCGCGCGGCCGCATCAACACCCGGTGCACGCCGAAAGTAACGGGTTCTTTATAATGATATTCCGTGGTGTGGACGATGCGCATTTGTTTACTCATGGATGGCGAAGAGGTTGGGGAAAAATTTCGAGCAGCGAGGAAAAGCACGCACTCATCCGCCTGCGGATGCAAGCCGGATCCCGATAAAACCTTGGCACCCGGGACCCACCCGCTAAGGAAACGTCCACACCGCATGACGCACGACACCACCGACGACCGGCTTCCCCGGTTCGACTGCCACATCCACCTCGTGGGTAACGGCCGCAAAGGCAGCGGCAGCTGGCTGAAAATGAACGGCTGGCACCGCATGATGGGTGGAATGATGGCACGGATGGTCGCCATGCCGATCCATTTCCTGCACGAGGACTTCGACGAGATCTATGTGGCGCGCATCGTCGAAATGCTGCGCACCTCATCCCTGGATCACGCC
>JBOFET010000413.1:0-9133 GCA_051648225.1 Luteolibacter sp. | reverse complement strand
CGACGCGAGGTTGCCGGAGCGGATCAGAATCATTGACCTCCCGCCCTACAATCCTGAACTCAATCCATGCGAGCAGCTCTGGGACATCATCAAGGACGAGATCGGCAACCGGGTCTTTGAAACCGTTGAGGAATTGAGGAAAGCGACCTTGCCTGTCCTGCAGCGCTATTGGGATGACGCCGCAGCGGTATTGCGCTTGGTGGGTCGAAGCTGGCTGCTCGATCAAGTAAACGCTTCGAACAAAACAGCGGAGTCATATTAATTTAGCGAATTGGTATGAGTCATGGGATTGGCCCCGCAGGTGGCAGGTGGGGTTGCCGTTTCCACTGCATGAGCACGTTCGCCACGACGACGAGTGACCCACCAATCAGCATGGGGGCGGTGAGAGATTCGTTAGAATATGTGCCGCCGATGAACGAACCGAGCATCGTAGGAAGAAACAGGACGTAGATCGCGGTGAATATCGGCTCCGTCGTATAAATCAGTCCGGCTTCGGTGGCAGGCACCCGTGGCTGCCAGACGTTCATCAACAGATAGGCTCCGGCTGAACAAAAAAGCGCCAAGCAAAGGATAATCACGAATGCTTGGAATGACGCACCCGCAGTCAAACAACTCGCCAAATCGGGTGCGACGATGGCGGTGATCGGCGCGAAGAGGACTGCGATTCCAAGGAACATGACGAAGGTCACCGACGTCCCGCGGTTTTCTGAGAAGCGTGGATTTTCCAGCGCAAGGATCTGGAAGGTGAAAAGAAACGCCGCGCATAGGGTTTCGATTTCTCCACGGCCAAGCTTCAAACGATCCGGGCGGATCCCGGAAAGAATCGCTCCACCAACGGCTACCATCAGCGTCGCCAAGATCACCCGTCGCCCGGGCATCTTGCGCGTTTGCAAACACGCCCACAGTGGAAGGAAGATGCAGTATGCCTGAGTGAGGAAGGCCGAGGTGGACGCGTCCGTGTATGCCAGCGAATCCGCCTGCAGCCACATGCCGGTCCCACCCCACAACGCGAGAATCAAGCCCTGGTGGATTTCATTCCGCGTGGGTCGCTTCCTCCCGATGACGAAGGGTAAAAGCAGCACCGCGCCGCAGCCGAAGCGCGCGAGCTGCATCCACGAAGAGAGAAAGACACTCGAAGCTCCGGGCAGTCGTGACGATTGCTCAAGATGCAGAACCTTCATGAGAGGAAAGCTTATGGCCCACAAGGCACAGGCAAGAATCAGGAAGAACACTGGCATGGCGCGGATGAAATCATGCGAAATGTCGTCAATCCGGCAAGCGGTGAAATTCGCCAGCTTGCCTTTGCCAGCGATGCCGCCAACTTGTCTACATGAGCAGATGGATGCAAAGCCGACGCCGGTTTCTCACCGGCACGAGCGCCTGGTTAGGAGCTTCCGCAGTCGGGTTCGCGGCGGAAGACGACAAGACCCGGACGATCTCCATTTTCCATACCACGGACCTTCATGGTCACATCCTGCCGACTCAGACCTACGGCGGCATGCGCGATGTCGGCGGCTTCGCCCGCTGTGCTTCCTGCATCCGGCAGTGGCGCAGGGAAGCGCCACACTCCCTGCTAGTCGATATCGGGGATGTCTATCAGGGAACGGCGGCGAGCTACACCAACGGTGGCAAGCTGATGATGGGCCTCTTCAACCGCCTGGGTTACGATGCTTGGACGCTCGGAAATCACGACTTCGACTGGGGACCGGAGATGCTCGAAGCCAATCTCAGTCTCTCGAAATCACCGGTTCTAACCGGAAATATCGAACGGGATGGGAAAACGCCCGGCTCCTTCGAAGGGGCGTGGCGGGGTGTGAAACCCTGGATCGTCAAGGAAGTCGGCGGCTTCCGAATCGCGCTCATCGGCTTGGTCACTCCCGGCCTGCCTTACTGGCTTTCTCCCGATACGCTCGGCGGCGTTTCTTCTACGGATCCTGGAGAATCTCTCAAGCGGTCGATCGCCGAGGCTCGTGCGGCGAAGGTGGATGCGATTGTCGTCATGGGTCACATGGGCCACCGAAAGGAAGATGATTTTGCCAATCCGGTTCGCGAAATCCTGAAGGCGAATGAAGGCGTGGACGTCTTTCTGGCAGGCCACACCCATCAGGACCAGCCGTCGTGGGATCTCGGCGGCGTGTTGTGCACGCAGGCCGCCTACCACGGAATCAACTGTGGGCGCGTGGACCTAACCTTTGATTTGGAGTCCCGTAAACTCGTCCAACGCCGGGCGTTCACCCTCCTAATGGACAAGCGTTTCGAGTTGGATCCCGTGGTCATGGAACTCGCGCAACCCGAACTGAAAAAAGCAGAGGAACAGATGGCACGAACAATCGGAGTCGCTACCCAAGTGATCCTGGGAAACGGTCGCAGCAGTCGGCTCATCCAGCTTTTTGGCGAGTTTTTTAGCGAAGCACTTCAGCGGAACGAGACACCGGTGGACGGTATTTTCCACGGCACCTTCGGCACCGGTGCCATCCCGATGGGTGAGATCACGGTGGCTGATTGTTGGAAAATGCTTCCTTACGAGAACCTGCTCACGATTGTCGAAGTCAGCGCCGCAGAGCTGATTGAAATCGTGTCTGAAGACCGGCAGGAACATCAGTCCGACCGCACGCTCTGGTCGTTCGATCTCGATTTGGACAAAGCGGGCAAGCCCACGCGCTTTCTCCACCGAGGCGAATCCGTCGCTGCCGACCGTCGCTTCAGGATCGGCTTGAATAGTTACGACGCCCAGTCCGGTGGTCAGAGATTGATGCGCTTGCGCGAAATCGCCGCCAGTCCCTCCGCGGGGCGGGTCACCACCGGGATCGACACCCGCAGCGCCTTGATCGACGGGATTCTCAACCGCAAGGAAATCGCCTGAAATTTCACGCTTTCTTCATTGGCATTTCACCGGGACGGGTTCAAATCCAGCAATGCCCCGCGTCCTACTGGTTGAAGATGAGCCGGCCATCGCCGACACCCTGGTTTACGCGCTCGGCACCGAGTGCTTCGAAGTGACTCACGCGCTAACAGGTGCGGACGCCCTCGCGGCGGTGGCGCGGGAGAATTTCGATTTCGCGATTCTCGATATCGGCCTGCCCGACATGACCGGGCTGGATGTGTGTCGCCGGTTGCGCGAGACGTCCTCGATCCCCGTGCTTTTTCTAACTGCCCGTGACGGTGAAATGGATCGCATCCTCGGTCTCGAACTCGGCGGGGACGATTACGTGACCAAGCCGTTTTCTCCCCGGGAAATCGTCGCCCGTGTCCGGGCCATCCTCCGGCGCTCGCAGGCACCCGCCGCCGCGGGCGATGCCGCTTCGGCGAACGGCAAGGTTCTGCATCACGACCACTCCGCCATGCGCATCCACTGTCATGGCGAGCAGCTCGATCTCACTGCACACGAATACAAGTTGTTGCTCGTCATGTTGGAGAAACCCGGTCGCGTCTTCACCCGTGACCAACTCCTTGACCATGCCTGGCAAGATCCCGGTGCCGTCACAGACCGCACCATCGACGCTCATGTGAAATCCATCCGCGCGAAGTTACGGGCGGTGCGGCTCGGTGCCGAGGATTTGATCCAGACCCGCCGCGGACTCGGTTACGTGCTTTCCCTGTAGCTCCATGCGATTCACCCGCGTCACCCTGTTCTTCATCGCGTTCATCATCACGCTGGGTTTCTATCAACTGGCGCGGCATTTTCTGGCGGAGGTCGAGCCGCAGACCTTCCAAGGCACCGAGGAGGTCATGGTGGACACGGCAAACCTGCTGGCAGAAATTGTCGAAAAAGAAGTGGGCAAACACGCTTTCGAGCCGGACGAACTGCGTGAAGCTTTCCACGGGTCCCACAGCCGGGTGCTCGAAGCTCGGATCTACGACCACATGAAACGCAAGGTCGGCATTCACGTCTATCTGACAGACTCCAGAGGTATCGTCATCTTCGACTCCGAGAACGGCAGCCGCGAGGGTGAGAACTACCTCGTGAAACGGGACGTGGCGCTGACGCTCGCGGGGCACTACGGAGCACGCAGCAGCCGGGATCGGGAGGGAGATCCTACCACTTCGGTGCTCTACGTCGCCGCGCCCGTCGGTGATCCTAAGAAGCCGGATGGTGTGCTAACGGTGTTCAAACAGCAGGCGGATGTCCTGCCGTTGGTCCGTGAGCGTCGCCGCATCATCTACATCGCTTGCGCCCTCATCGGCGGGGGAATTCTGTTTCTCATCGCAGCCGTCTTCCTCTGGTTGTTTCACCCGATCGGGCAAATCACCGACTACGCCCGCGCCATCGAGCGGGGAGAACGACCGCCCAAGCCGAAGATCGGCATCGGTCGCGAGGTGAACACGCTGGCCCACGCTCTGGATTCAATGCGTGATGTGTTAGAAGGCCGTCGTTATGCGGAGCGCTACATCCAGACGCTCACTCACGAGATGAAGAGTCCGCTCGCCGCGATCCGTGGGGCGGCCGAGCTTTTGGACGAGGAAATGCCGGTGGCAGACCGCAAGCGGTTTCTCGAGAACATCCGTGCGGAGACCGCCCGCAGCGAGCGCTTGATCAACCGGCTGCTCGAGCTTGCCGCCATTGAAAGCAAGGCGAGCCTTGAGCAGGCGGAAGAATTGGATTTTCAAATCATCGTGGCGCAAGCTCTCGCCCAAGCCCGGCCGCTGGCGGAAGTCGCTGGAGTTTTGCTTGAGAAAACCGGCGGTGAATCGCCCATGTTGCTTCGTGGTGATGCCTTCATCCTTCGGGCTGCGGCCACGAACCTGCTGGAAAACGCCATCGATTTCTCGCCTGCCGGAAGTGCCGTGGAAGTTGCGCTGCAGACCACGGGCGAAGAAATCGTCCTTTCCATCCGGGATCATGGCCCGGGCATTCCCGACTACGCCCAGGCAAAGGTTTTTGATCGCTTTTATTCCTTACGACATCACACCTCGAAGCGCAAGGGCACTGGCCTCGGATTGACGCTCGTCAAGGAGGCTGTCGAACTTCACGGCGGCACGATCACGCTGGAGTCCGCACGGGGTGGTGGCACGCTGGCGAGACTAACATTGCCCCTTGGCTGACTGGGATTCTCCGGATTTCCGGGCAAAGGATCGATTGCCGCCTATGACCGATGGGCTACCCGCCGCACTGGTTTTTAAAGTTCGCCTCATCAACGAATCACCTTGCCAGATTCCCGCACCCGTCGGTAAATCGCGCGCCTGCACGACCTCGGTCAGTTCAGGATCGAGGCTCGCCGCCGTGGTGGAATGGTAGACACCACAGACTTAAAATCTGTTGTCAGTAATGGCGTGCCGGTTCGAGTCCGGCCGGCGGCACTCGCTGATGATCAAATCGTTGAGCGGAGGGGAAATCATCGGTCGTAAATCACCGCCCGCGCGCCCTTTTCCGGATGACTGGCCAGGATCGCGACGCGTTTGACGGTGGAAGGATCAACCGCCGTGTGGCTCAGGTAGTCGAATTTCCCGCGCAAGTCAGTGTAGCCGTCCTTGTGGAAGACGACTTCGCCGTCATCCATCTCGGCATAGACCTTGATATAGGTCTTCGGCAGTGGCTTGGCCGTCGCCGCGTCGAGCACCTGAACCGTGCGTGAAGCCGGGGTTTGCCGGAGTTCCAAGGCTCGTGAATCCAAGACTCGAAGAAGCTTCTTCGTCCCTGATTCTGCGGAAACGAGCACGTTGCCATTTCTCAGACCTTCCGGTAGATCGACGGTCGTCTCGTTCACATCGTCCGCGAGCGGCACCTCTAGATCCGCATTCGGGCGGATCGCCGGGTCGCCGCCTTGGCTCCCATCGCCTTGTAGGAACGGATCTTTTGAAAAAAGCACTTCCAGATCGACGCTGAAAAGCCGCAGCTTCGCCTTCTCCAGCGAACGATGTTGGATCACCAACCTGCCGTTGCCTGAGAGCGTTAGATCGAGCCGCGGCATGGCAATTTCCGGTTCCGGCTTGGCATTTTCCACTGGCAGGTCGAGTGCGGCGATTTCGTCCGCCTGATCCATCACCGCTTGGAAGCGATCCCGCCAGAGATCCGGCGGCAGCGTGGGCAAGGTCTGTGCGGCGATCAACTTCGCTTCCTCCGGCTTTTCGCGGTGGAACAGCACCACCGCCCGCAAGTAGTCGTAGTTTACCCGTCCCGGTAATTTCGCCGGGTCGATCCGGTCAAACCTCGCCAGCCCTTCCTCGATGCGATCTTGCAAAAACAAAAACGCTGCGAGCGTTAGATGGTCCGCCGCATCCAGCGACGGTTTCCAACCCACCTGATTCAGAAACGCCTGATAGTGTTCCCGCGCGGCGGCATGCGTCAGCCGCGATTCGTTGGCGAAACGATGCGTCCGCGCGTTCACCAGCGGATCGAATTCAAGCGTCGCCCAATCGTGATGCACCCGCGGCCTTACCTCCAGCAACGGGCTGTCCAGCCAATCGCCAAGCTGCCGGACTGCCTCTGAGTTCTCCAGATATTCGCGAATCGCCGCCACGTCATTGTGGCGGAAGCCATAAGCCGCCACCGCTGGAGAAAAGAACAGCCGCTCGCGAAGGGTACGGGTGGCATCCAGGAAAAACGCGGCGTCCTTCAAGCGCCAGCGGATCGCCGATAGATCCAAGGTCTTGAGATTTTCCGTGCGCAGCCGTTCCAACACTTCCGCTGCCGTGCCTTCGTTTGCCAGCACGCCCCACGAAGCCTTGTCCACCGGCGCGGGATCATTCGAAACGCGCAGGGTGCGGGCTTGGGTGCCTGCTAGAATCACCACATCCTCGCTGACCTGCATCGGATAGACCGGGAAATCCCCGGCGGCCGGTAAATAAAATGCCAGCTCCAGCATCACCACGCCGTAGGGTTCGAGTTCGTGCGTGGACGAAAGTGTCGCCAGCTTCCCCTGCAACGGAATCGCCCCGGCGGGAATCTGTGCGAGCACGTCGATCCGGCGGCCGATGCCGGTCGGATTCGTCACCACCAGCGATTCCCGGTAAGGAACGCCCGGCCGGAAATCCCCGGTCACCGGATTCTCTACCTGCCGTCCGTTTACCGTGCGGAACGGCTCTGCCAGCGGACTGAAGGTTTGTCTAACGAGCAGCGGCGAATCCGCCGCGACATTCTCCGTGCGGCGCGTGTCCTTGTAGAACAACAGCATCGGCTCACGCGCCTTCACCCGCAGTGTACTGCCATCCACCTTGACCTCCGGGCGCTCCGCCTTGAACGGCAGGTCCAGCAGCGCGAGGCACATGAGCGCCTCGTTCGCCGTGGTGTGGCAGGCATTGAAATGCGGTGATAGAAATGGAGTCTTGCCATCCCAGGCTGCTAGATCGAGCCAGAACCGGTTGAGCGGGATCAACGATTCGTCCGTGGGCTTTGAGTTTTTGAAATAATTCGCCTCACGCCAGAGGCGGGTGCGGTCAGGGAAGGTGGGAACAACTGCGGGAGCTTCGAATGGGGGAGTTGGGCTGGCGAGCGGATCGGCAGCGGCTCCGGGACCGTCAAGTGGTGGGAGAATTCCGTCACTTTCCGCAGCCGCAAAAGCATCGGAGGAAGGTGATCCGGAATCTTTGAGAACTTGAGTTAGCTGCTCGATTTTATTGAGTTCACTCCGCGTGTTCGTGACAAGCAGAGCACCGTTGCCGGAGAGGGATGCCGAAGCTCCTTCTGAGAAAACAATACCGGCACTTTTCAAAAGAGCTTGGATCGGCTGGTTCGGGGATTGTGGGTTCATCGCTGTCCGGAAGTCCGGAAAGACCCGGAATGTGCGGGTGAAGAGATCTTCTCCGCCTTCCGACTGGGGAACGATGGTGACTGCATAGTCATCGACCTTATAACTGAGGTTGGTTTGATCGCAGATGTATTTGAGGGCGGTGGCGAGCGGGACATTGCGGAGTCGGAGTTCCTTGATCCGAAGCATTGCCGGGTCGGAATTTCCACCCGCGCCACTTGGCCTGCGGATCACCAAATTCACGCCCTTTTTCGAAGGATCCAATTCGATGAGGTCCAACTCAGCAGCGCGAAGTCGCAGAAAGTCGATGGCTTCACGAACGGTTGTATCCTCCAAGTCCATGCGTGGAATGATGATGGTTCTGAGTTTTTCCGCCAAGTATGCGACTCCGGTGGTGTCACTGGTGCTGCTGTAATAGTCTTTCTCGGCAGATGGTTGAAGATCACGTCTCGCCAAACCAAGGCTGTCCTTGATGGCGAGATCACTTCCTCGCAGTGTTTGAGTAAACAACTGGGTCTCCGCATCCGGCGTCGGCGCTTCGAGTTGCCAGCGGAGGGTGAGTTCCCGCGAAATTCGCTCACGTGCCTCTGGCAAAGCTTGGGAAAGCAGGGCCTTTTCCGCGGCGTTGAGACGCTGCCAGGCGTAGGGCCGCAGATAGGAGTTGAGGTCGCGTTCTAGCAGAAGATCGTCGATGAAGGTCGGCTCGGGCTTCTGGGCGAGCAGCGGTTTGACGTGTTTTTCAAAAAACGCCGTGTCCTTGCGGGCGAGGAAGAGATGGAACTCGTGGCAAGCGTGGGCGGAAAGCAGTTCGAGTCTTTTCGCCTCGGGGAAAATCGGCCACTCGCTCAGGAAAGCGAACTCTCGCAGCCGTTCGTCGCCGCTCATGCCGTAGAGGAATTCCTGTGCTTCGGATAGAGTGGTGAACGCCCGCCAATCGGCATCCAACAGGTTTTCAATCGAGGCCTCGGCGTCCTTCCGCAACACGGCGGCGCTGCGGGTGGCGAGGAAATGCGCCTGTGGGTCCAGCGGTCGGGCGATCCGCCGGTCGCGGAGCGGCGCGTCGCTGGCAGGCAGCGGCAAGATGAGCGTGTCGGATGCGAAGGCGTCGCTGGCGACGATTTCAAGGAACTGGCAGCCTTCGAACTGCGCGAGCGGGAGCTTGAGCGAGCCATCGGCCTCGGGCTTGAGATCGAAACGGACGACGGAGGGAAACTGGAGGAAATCGCAAACCGAAGTGAGTTGGACCGCTTCTCCATGAGTTTCACCATCGGAGATATCTGCTCCCCGGTAGGTCTGGCGGACCGCCGCGTTTTGCACGCTTCCCGAGTCGCCGTCGCTTCCGGCGATGTTGCCTTGGTCGAGATCCTCCTCGGTCCAGCGGTGCAATAACAGACCGAGACGCGGAAGCATGGAGCCGGGAAAGGTCTTTGTGTTGCGGCGGTCGAGAA